>JAISCZ010000095.1 GCA_031265205.1 Deltaproteobacteria bacterium | reverse complement strand
CGAAGTCGTGAATTGTCCAAACGAGAGCCCAATTGCTGGAAATCGGCACGATGGGTTCGATGAGGGCCGGCTGGAAACGGACCTGAAAAGGCACCGCGCCAGTCGGCTACTCTACTATTTATCTATATAGATGAAACCGCAAAAAGTCAACGAAGGGGTTCGCGATGAAGATCTCGGTGGGGTATCGCCTTAAAAAAACAGGCGCTTAAAATAGGTAAGACACAGTATATAGTATATTATGTCTTCCTCTCAGCCTGCCTAAGACTACAAACCAAAAGAAGCTATCAAGTCGTGGCAGGCGCAGCGACTTATCGCGGCTTCGTCATATATATATAATTTTTTATTCTTTGACATTCAATTAAGTATTATATGTCGCGCTTAGGAATATAAATAGCGTTAATTTGTGGTGAAACCGCGAAGAAAAAGCCGACGCGCCTACCCCGAGCTGTCTACGCCCTTCAATTTTTAGTCTAATGGACGCTGCGAGTGAGTCAAAATATGCCGCATGTTGGAGCGCTACTGTTCAACCCACTAATTTTTTTCTCCAACGGCCCACCAAGATCTTCATCGTAAACCACCTCGGTGACTTTTTGCGGTTTCGTCGGCATTTATGGCCTTAGCGACGGGACTATAGATTTGTCATCCGAGCTGGACAGTTCAGCTTGGCTACAGATTAGAAAATGAAAATCGTTTTCGTCAGGGGCGGGCTAGATCTTGGAAGCGCTGACACAGGACTTGTTGAGAATTAACGCGCGACCCATTGGGTGGGCGCCAGGGCAACCATGAGAGGACTCTCGGTTTGTTAAAGCGTGGCTTCTGGTTTATTTCGAGGATCGGCATAAGAAAGCCATTTTCGGGTCCTGTTTTAGGGATCGGCGCGCTCGAGGGCCGCTTCGCCGGGTCTCTCCGCGGCTGTTTGCCCTTTGGAGGCTCGTTTGGCGCTAGAAGCTAGTGGCGAGCCTCCCATGGGTCAGCGAGGCTTTTTGGGGAGAGCCTTAGGGCGCCGCTTCTAAAGTCTCATCGAATGGCGCCTCGCGGAAGAGTTTAACGCCGAGCCGCGTTAGCTGTTTCTCGTCCGGAAGGATTGGCGCCAGACCAAAGCGCGACCCGCGCCTTGGATCGATTGCCGTCCCGTAAAGAGCGCGGGAGGCGTTGACGGGCCGAGACGCGCCGCGACGCGCGCTTATTTAATACCGAGCGAAATCCTCCACCCGGATAAGCTTAGTTTCCGCGGTTAAAACCCCCAATTTCTGGGTCTCGGAAAGGGCCATTTGGAGGTCTTTTTCGGCGGCGAGGTGGGTGAGGATGACGAGGGAGACCGAGCCCGTGGGATCGACCCCCTTTTGGATGACCTGAGCTATACTGATATTGTGGGCGCTAAAGACTCCGCTGATGGCCGCGAGGACCCCAGGGCGGTCGTGGACCGTAAAGCGCAGGTAATAACGGGTATAAATCTCGGTGGGTGACTTGATCCGCTCGCTCGTGAGGCTTTGCCAGCCTAAGGACGGCTTGCCGACGGCGGGGGCGGAGTGGGAGAGGCGCGCGATCTCTATAATGTCTCCCACCACGGCGGAAGCCGTGGCCATCATGCCGGCCCCGGCTCCGGAAAGAAAAATGTCCCCAGAGGCGTGCCCCCGGATGACCACGGCGTTTAAGACCCCCGAGACTCCGGCGAGGAGGTGTCCTTGGGGGATCATGGCGGGGTGGAGCCTGACTTCCAGGAGCCCGTCCTCGGGATTGCGGGCCGAGACGGCCAAAAGCTTAATCGTGAACCCCAGCTCCCCCGCGAAATCAAAATCCTTGGCGTCTAGCTTAGTTATGCCCTCGACCTGGATGTCTTTGAGGGAAGGCAAAACCCCGTGGGCCAGGGCGGTGAGGATAATGAGCTTGTGGGCCGCGTCAAAACCCTCAACGTCCGCCGTGGGGTCGGCTTCGGCGTAGCCGTGGCTCTGGGCCTCAAAAAGGGCGTCCTGGAAAGAGGAGGCGTCCTGAGTCATGCGGGTGAGGATATAGTTGGTGGTGCCATTTAGAATTCCAAAAACGCTCAAGATTCGGTTGGCGGCCAGGCCTTCCTTGAGGGTGCGGATGACGGGAATGGCGCCGGCCACGGCGGCCTCAAAAAAGATTTCGCGGCGACATTCCTTGGCCTTGGCGAAGATTTCCACGCCGTGGATGGCCAAGAGGGCTTTGTTGGCCGTGACCACGTTTTGCCCCGATTCCAGGGCCTTGAGGATTAGCGTCCGGGCGGGCTCAATGCCCCCCATCGCCTCAACCACGACCTGGATGTCGGGGTTTCCCACCACGTCGCGTGGATCGGTCGTCAAAAGCCCCGGAGGCGGGGGAAAAGCGCGGGGAGCGTCCAAATCGCGGACCGTGGCTCTGGCCAATTTGAGGGACCACCCTACTTTCTGGCTTAACAGAGAGTCCTCTAAAGAGATTATTTTAGCGACTCCCGCGCCCACGGTGCCATAGCCCAGTAAACCCACGTTGGTAATCATAAAACCGCCTTAAACTGACGCCCGGAAAAAGAGAAAAGAGAAAGTTCGCGGGGGAAAAAACCTTGAGGATAGGTTTATTCTTCCTAAAATAGTTAAAATAACTCATAAATTAATTAATTGCAAACTGGAAGGATGAATTTTTTCCGCGTAAGGTTCGCTTAAACTACCATAACGCGCAAGGCTTGCTTAATCTACTACAATTCGCGGTAAGATAAAAAGGCCCGCGAATTCTTCCAGGGCGGGGCGGCCCGCGCCTCAGCTCCAAAACCATAGTTAAACATCCCAATCAGTTGAGGAGAGAGCGTGAGCGCGAAACCAATAAAGTATTTTAACGCCATCGGATCCCGCGACGCGTCCAAACATTACGCGTCGCCATCTTTGCCGCGGTTTGAGGAGGTCAATGAATTGATAGACGGAAATTTATATTCCGCCGTCAAAGGCCCGCTCCAAACGGGAAAAACGCTTGCCCGCGAGCCTTGGCCGACGAGATAAACTTAGGGGATAAATATTACGCGCTTTACCTGGTTAGCGCGAGAAAGCCCCACAAGCTCGCTTCGGGGAGCGTGTCAATTCTCTCTGGCTTGCTCGCGGATGACCGCTGACGAGAAAGAGGCCATGGACGAAATTGTTTCCCTAAATCAACTAGAGTCGAGAGGACTCTTCGGTCGGCGCGCTCCAAAAGCTCTCTTACGCTTTCGACTCTAAGCCTTATATGGCCGCTGGCGGCGTCAAAGTCCGCCAAACGCTTAAAGGACCTTCGCCGAGCCTTGGATAGGGAGCTTGCCGTTTTATTTTTGCCGACGCGAGCCTCCTCGCGGGGCGGCCCTGAATTAGATTCCCGTCCCAGATTAGGGATGGCTATAATTCCCGAAGCTCCCTTAGACGCCCCATCTTCCCGATAGGGTGGCTCTGGCGGGAACGCGGAGCGTTAATGACATCCTTTCCCAGGCGCGCCCCAACGCGGAATTCCTCGGGAGCCGACATTTCGTTCAATATTTAAGCGGAAACGCTGACCTTGGATAATTTGGCCAAAGAAGAAATCAGAGCCCTTTACGGCCAACGCTCCGCGGGCGCGGGGCGGCCTCGCGCGCCTGGGCGCCATTGACGCCGCCCAAGCGCTTGACTGAAGGGCCAACCATGGCGGTTATCGCCCTGGCCAAAGAGGTAATTGAAAACGACTAAAAAACGATTATACGAAAGCGATTCGCGGAGCCTTCGGTGAGCGCGCCGCCCCAGACTTGATTCTGAGCGCCCTGACGCGCTTCGAGGAGCGAAAGGCGCGGCCTAATGGAACCGCGGGTCAAAAGGGTCATGGAAGCCGTCATTGTTGAAATAGAGAGCTTTCCCTTGGAAGTTATCTAAGGCGATCGTCAATATCGCCTTGACCCTGGACTGTTAAAGAAAGGCGAAGGCGAAGATTTCCGTCCGGCCAATCCTATCTACCAGGAAACGATAATCAGGTTGACGCGTCAAGATAGCGAGGATATTTTCGGGCCGCTGATGGACCGGTTCCCGCGAAATAGACGAGCTTAAGCTGGCGTGGATCGCCCGGGCTCCTTAAGGCTTTCCAGGTTAGTCGGAGCGAACGGCGCGAAATATAGGTCAGCGAAACGTCAGCGGCGGTCGCGCGCGAGCTTTCCTTGAGCGCTCCTGACGCGACTCCCGTCTCTCCGAAAATGAGAATCGCGAGAGGGCGCGGCCAAATTTATCGGCTTGAGCCTAACCCTTCCGCATGAGGGAACCGCTCGCCTTAAGGGGCCGGAGCGCTTTCGGGCGCCCTCGCGGGCGACTTTCGGCTCGCGGGCCCTCTGGGACGGTGGGCCTGGAGACGCGCCGCGGCGGCGCGCCGCGAGGGAGGCGCGCGCTCCGTCGCGGACGCGGACGAGGCTATTTATCCCAAACTCCCGGCGCCGGAAACCCGACCTGGGCTGAAGCCCCGCCGGGCGCGCGGCCAGAAGGACCGGAAGGATTAGAGGATGTCTAAGGCCGCGCGCCCTCGTTTGGCCGCCCTCCCCCAATGGGCTTCAGGCGCGGGGGGAAATTGGGCGAGGGCGGCGCTTGAGCCTTGCCCGCCCTCGCCGGCGCGACGCGCTTGAAGCGGCGACGGGCCCCTCTAGCGGCCCCTCCCGCGCCCCTACAGTTCGCCTTAAGCGCGCGAGTCTTTTCATGACGCAAGGCGCGGCGCCGTAAGGCGACGCGTTAAAATGGGCGTCAACGCGTCTTTTGGGCTTGACCGTCTGTTATTCAATATGATAATAATTATAAAAGTTTGGTCAGGTCGCCCAGAGCTAGACGCGGCCAGAAAGGAGCCACTCGTGGTTTATTCCGTTTCGGACATTATCGTTCGCCTGGACAGGGATTTCGCGGACGCTTTTAAAGCTTTCACCAAATTTGTCGGGGGAGAATATTGGCGAGAAGCCCAGAAAACCGTCCTCGACGTTAACTTACTGGGGCATATTGTTTTCGCGAACGATTACTTGGAAACCCCCCCGGTTTACTCCGCCCTCAAAGCCACGTCGATCCAGGGGGATCTGCGCGATTTTGAAAAAAGGGCCCTCGGGGCTTTCTGGAGCTTTGTCTTTAAAAATTATTTTGGGTACCGCGGCCAAAAATCCAAGCGGGCCGGGATCAATTCCATCAAGACCGCGACCTATTTCTTCGATCCGCCGGAGCCCGTTCTTTTGCGCGAATGAGCGCGCGCCTTTTCCCCCTCAGGGAGAGCTTGCCCGCGCGGCTCGCCCGCGAGCCTCGCGGGGGGACCGCGACTCGCGCGGGGCGTGGCGCTTTTTCGCTACGCCAAAAAAACGCCGAGCGTCTCGATGACTTCGCGAAAGGCCGCGTCAATCGCCTTCGCGTTCTTGGGCCCGTAAGGGAAGGGATCCTCGTGGCGATAGGGATACGGGAAATCAAGCGCGTCCACGCGGATGGGGATGTCCTTTTGGGAGCCCTGGAGCGTGGAGACGACCGCGTCGCTGGGGACCACCTCGTCTTGGAGGAGAGCTAAGGCGCGAACGCGACCGGCTATTTCGCGGAGCTTGTCTTCCCGATAGCGCGCGTGGGTCTCCAAGCTCAAAAAGGCGCGAAAATCCTCTCCCTCGCGCGTCCCGTAAAGGAGTTCCTTAAGCGCGGGATCGCCGCGCGCGTGGCTTTCCAGGTCCTCCAGCCAGAAGGCCGTAAGAGATTCGCTGGCCTCGGAGTCCATGATAAATTTGGAGACCGGGGCCATGAGGCTTAAGACGGGTCCGCCGCAGAAGGCCGCGTATTTGGAGTCGTCAAAAAGGCCGTCGCGATTGTGGAGGAGGACTATTTCCCCGAGGAAAGAGCCGATGGAATAGGTGAAAAAATCTAAGCGGGTCCCGGGGAGAAAGAGGGGATGGCGCCCCGCGAGGATCTCGCGCGCGAGAAAATTGAGGTCATGGAAGGTCTGGAGCCCGGAGTAAAAAAAACGGCGGGGATTGAGAGAGAGCCGCGCGCTCAGGGCGGCGTTGCTGAGGGTTGAGGCGACAAGGCGCGGGTTAATTTTTTTCCGCAGCTTACTGACCGAGCGGGCGAGGCGGCTGTCGCTCCAGGAGGCGGGGGCCCGGTTCATATGGAAAGCGATGGGGAAGAGGATAACCGGCCGACCGGTGACGGAGACCAAATGGGAGGCCCAGGGGAGGTACTTGGGCCAGGAGCGCTCGTTGAGCCCGTGGAGGAGAACAAGGGGGCGCGCGCTTTTTTCCAGGGATTGGGGGGCGAAGACGAGGTAGCGAAATTCCCGGTTTTCCCTTATCTCCCCGTCCGGGAGTTGGAGAAAGCCCATTAAATTAGCCTGTCCCTCCAGGTCTTCCGGGGTAGGGTCGCTTAAGGACAAGGCGGGGCGCGGGTTTTCGACGTCTTTTAAGAGCGTCGCGGCCTCCGAGACAAAGCTAAAGCGCAGGATTTTTTGCCCCAGCTCGGGAAGGGGAATAAGGTCTCGGCCAAAATCGGCCTGGCCTTTCAGGTAATCGTAAAGATCATTGTAGAGCATGGAAAAATCCCCTTTGGGATTTGGGAGGCGAGGGGCGCCCGCGCGGAAGGGCGGTTCAGCGTGAGAGCGCCGGAAAGGGAGGGCTGGGCCGAAAATAAAGAAAGCCCAAGGCCAAACCAACGCCTCGCGGGCTTTAAAACGCGTATTAAGGGGAGCGGCGAGAGACCCAAGGGAAGACTCCGCGGCCCTAAAAGGAGATTGCCGGGGAGGCCACCGCGCGCCGAAGGCTGGGGTCCGCGCGGACGGGGGGCCCATCCGGGTTCGCCCCGGATTGTTTTTCCCCAGGTGGGCGCGCTTCCCTTAATAGGGGACCGCGAGGTTGACGTAAGTCGGGCCCGGGGAGGGATCCCGGTTTAAGCCCTGATAGAGGGGATCCTGGTAGCGCGCGAAGGAAAGCGAGTCGTCCACCTCGAACTCGATAATCTCGTCGCCGCCCGCGTCCAAAGTCACGAAAAGGAGCGCGGGAAAGTCCGCGACCACGTCGCCCTCTTGGGCGGCGGAGAGATCGTAGAAGAGGGCCGGGGCGTAAACCACGGCGAGGCTCCCGTCGGGCCCGGAGCGTCCGACGCCGCCCGCGGGGGACAGGAGTCGGGCGGGGGAAGAGACGGACACGGTGACCAGGGCCCCGCTTAATGGCCGAAAGGAATTTTCCCGCTCAAAGACCAAAATAACGGTCCGCTCCTTAAAGTCCGGGATCTCGGGATGGGCCAGGGGGGCGTGGGGGGAGAGGCAGCCGGGGAGAAAGGCCAGGGAGAGCCAGGCGAGGGCCAGGGCCCAAAGGGGCGGGCGGGGGCTCTCGCGCCGTGGGCTAACCCAAAAGCCGGAAGGTGGCGTGGCGCGCGTAAGTGACATTTAAGTCCTCTGGGGCTGGCGGGGCCCCTTAGGAGAGCTTGTAGCTCGGGAAGCCCGGCCCGAAATGGCCGTGGGAGACCGCGGCCCCGGAGTCTTCCCCGTCGGCGGGGGACTGGCGGGAAGGCCGGCCTTCGCCGTCTTTGGCCTTCAGGCCGGGGTTCGCGCCGCTGGCGGGCGGGGCGCTTTTGTAGCCGTTATGGGGAGCGTAGGGAGTATTTTTGCGCGGGGGCCGGCCTTGGTCGCGGTCGCGCCTTTTGGGTCCGAAGGAGCTTTTGGCGACGCCGTTTTCGTCCGCCGAGGCGACCAGGCCCGCGGGCAGCGAAGAGCGTTCCCCGACCTTTTTGAGGGGGGAGATGTCAAAGCTGCTGGGAGCCATGGAGGGATCCCCGCAGATGGAAAGCTTGATGTGGTGCCTTTCCTCAAGGCGCAGCAGATCGGCCCTTTTGTTGTTCAGAACGTAGTCGGCCACTTCGCTGTTGAGCTTGACGCGGTAGGAGCCCACGCCTTTTTTGAGGCTGAGGAACTGGGAGCAGTGCCGCAGGAAGGCCACGGAGGCGCTCTCCGGGGTGTAGACGTGGCCCTTGCCGCCGCAGTGGGGGCAGGGGACGTAGATGCCCGCCTCCACGGGGGGATAGATGCGCTGGCGCGTGAGTTCCATGAGCCCGAAGCGGGAGATGTACCCAAAGTCCATCTTGGCCTTGTCGAGCTTGGAGGCCTCTTTGACCTTGCGTTCGACCTCGCGGCGGTGTTTTTCGTCGCGCATGTCGATAAAATCGATGACCACGACGCCCCCCAGATCCCGCAGCCGCAGTTGGCGCGCGATCTCCTCGGCCGCGTCCATGTTGGTCACGAAGGCGGTGTCCTCGAGGTTTTCCTCGCGGCCTCCCCGCCCCGAGTTAACGTCGATGGAAACTAAGGCCTCGGTGGGGCTGATGACGATGGTGCCTCCGTTCTTGAGGCGCACGTGGGAGTGGTGGACGCTTTCCAGCTGGTGCTCCAGCTGGTGGCGGGCGAAAATCGGCCTTTTTTCCGAGTGGAACTTAACCTTGCTTTCCTGGCCCGGGGCGATGTCCTTGATGTACTCCTGGACCTTTTGGAAGGTCTCGGGCTCGTCCACCAGGATTTCCCCGCATTCCTTGTTGAAGTGATCCCTTAAGATCTTGATGGCCAGGCTGTGTTCCCGGTAAATGAGGGAGGGCGCGCTGGCCTCGCTGGCCTGGGCGCGGATATCTTCCCAGAGGTTATAGACCTGATGGAGGTCCCGGGCCAAATCTTCCTGGGTAAGCTCCTCGGCCACGGTGCGCACGATATAGCCGCAGCCCTCGGGGACGGGGAGCTTTTCGGCCATCTCCCGGAGGCGGCCCCGCTCCTTGGCGTTTTCGATCTTGCGGCTCACGCCCACGAGCTTGCGACCCGGGGTGAGGACCACGAAACGTCCCGCCAGGGAGATATAGGTCGACAGGGCGGCGCCCTTGACCTGGGAGGGCTCCTTGATCACCTGGACGAGGAGGGGCTGGTTGACCCGGAGGATCTTTTTGATGTCCGCCCGGCGCGTGGAGGCCTGGTCTTCCAGGTAATACTCGGGGTGGATATCGGTTATCTGCAGAAAGCCGTTCCGCTCGGAGCCGAAGTTGACGAAGGCGGCCTGAATGGCCGGCTCGACGCTTTGCACCACGGCTTTGTAGATGTTGTTGATGGTGAACTGCCGGAGGGCTGAGCCCGTGTAGTACTCCTGAAGGAGACCGCGGCTGTCCAAAATGGCGACGCGGCATTCCTCGGGGTCGGCGGCGTTAATTAAAATCTTATCCAACTATGCGTTCCTTTGTGAAAAGTTGTGGTAAGTCGCCCGGAAGGCGGAAAGGGAGGCCGCGGCTGGCGCTGGCCCCGCCGGGGCTTCGCGCCCGGCGCCCCTTTCCCTATTCGGGCTCTTAGAGGGGGTTCGCGAAGTGGCGCGCCTGGAACATAAAGGCTTCCAGGCGGGCCTGGGTGTTAGTCTGGCTTTGGCCGTCAAAGGCGAGGCTTAAAAGGGGAAGGCCGGAGGTCTCTTCCCGAAAGGAAGTGGAAAGCCCTCCCACCACCATGCCGGGCATACAGGTGAAGGGCATAATGTTGACGACGCCCCGGGCCCCGTGGCGGTGAAACTCCACGCCTTTGCCCAAGGAGAGGATAGCCTCCCCCTGGAAGGCCTTGTCCAGGAATTTTTCCCCGAGACCCACGACTTCGGCGATGGGGGGATCTTTGAGGGAGCGTGGGAAAAAGCCCTGGAAGGGCTGGTAGAGCTTTTGGAGCGAGCGGTCCTGCAAGAGGAGGGTGAGGCGGGTTAAAAGGCGCTTTTTCCAGTCGCCCTGGCGTTTGGCCCGCATGTTGTTGACAAAGCCCGTGTAGAGGATCCATTCGGTAAAGGGCGGGACCTCCACTTCGGCCCCCAGGGCCTCCAGGCGGCGGATGACCTCCTCGTTGGCGAAATCGTTGTTGCGGACGTAGATTTCCCCCACCAAGCCCACCCGGGGGAGGGGGGGAACGGAGCGGTCCACGATAGCGTCGAAGGATTCCCGGGCGCGCGCGAGGGCGGCCCTCAGGGCCTGGGGCGAGCCGTTTTCGCAAACGTCCTCGAGGTCCGCGAGGGACTCTTGGTAGGCTCCGTTCGCGGCCCCGGGGCTTTTTTCCCGGGGACGGGAAAAATAGAGGGCCTTCTGGAGGAGATCCACGGCGACCAAAGATTTCCAGACCCTTTGGCTGAGGCGCTCCCCGGTCCCCGCTTTGTCCAGGGCGCGGTACATGCTCCCGGTCTGATCCAGGGAGAGGACGCGGACCCGTTCGAGGCCCATTCTTTTGAAGACTAAGGCGAGGTAGCGGCCGTACTGCCCGAAGCGGCAGGGGCCGTTGGAGGAGGGCATAAAAAGGGCGGACTTTTCCGGGTCAAAGCCGGGGGCGCGCGTCAGCTTTAAAAAGTCCCCCACCGTGAGGATTAGAGGATAGCACTCTTTCCCCGAAGTCTGGGAGCGCCCCAGTTCCACGGTCTCGCGGTCGGAGGGGGGGAGGGCGCGGGCGTCCAGGCCCCCGCCGCGCAACGCCGCGGCCAAAGGCCGGGTGTGGTCGCACATGGGGGGGATAAAGATGGTTTCTCCCCTTTGGGGGGAGCGCGCGAGGTTTCCCTTGGCCTGACGCGGGGCGGGGGGGGAGAAGGCGGCCGGGTCGCGCCGGGAGCGGGCGTCCTTGGCCTCCAGGGAGTCCAAAAAGGCCTCGAGGCGGGTGACCGCCCCCACGTCCGAGGAATGCTCGTCGATTTCAATTTCCAAGAAAGGCTTGGGCCCCAAGACTTCGCGGAAGAAGTGGAGGATAAAGGAGTCGGGGCCGCACCCGAAATTGGAGATATAGAGGGCCTCGAGGGAAGCGGAGGAGGCGACGAGCTGGGCCGCGGCGGTAATCTTCTGCCCGTAGCGCCAGTAATGGCTCAAAGGCTCTTCCCCCTCCAGGGCGAGGGGCAGAAAATCCATGGGAAGGGCGAGGATCCCCAAGTCCGCCATCTTTTCCGGCAGATTGAGGTTGAGCCCCGCGTCAAAGGCGTTGTAGGGCCTGCCCACCACGACCATGGCCCGCTGGCCCGGGGCGAGGGAGGCGAGGGTCTCGGCCCCTTTTTGGACGAGGCGGGCGCCGAAGGCCTCCTGGGCGGCTAGGCCCCGCGCCGCGGCCTCGCGAATCCGCCCTCGGGAAAGCCCTATTTGGGCCCCGATCTCCGCGAGGCTACTTTGAAGCGCTTTTTCCCCTTCCCCGAAGAAGACCGGGCCCCTCAGGAGTAAGGGCGGCGCGAGGCCCAAAGCCGCGGGAGCCGTATAGGCGAGGGACTGGGCGTAGGGGCAGCAGGCGCTGTCCGGGGCCGCGCGCCCGTTTCCGTTATGGGCCGCCTTGGCGGGCATGTTGACGAGGGAGGGCAGAAAGATATGGTCCACTTCCCGTTGGGTCAGATCCAAAAGGTGGCCGTGGGCCGCCTTCACGGGAAAGCAGAATTCCCCCTGGGTCCGCTCGCAGCCGTGGTGGATGGTGGACTTGGTCGTGGGCGCGGACCAGACGGGCTCGTAGCCCAAAGAGGCCCAGAAGACGGACCAGAAAGGGCCTAGCTCCGCGAAAAACATGGAGCGGATGAGGCCCACGCGCCGCGTGAAGGGCTTTTGCCCCTCACCCGGGCCAAAGGGGAGTTCCGCGAGTTCCGGGGGGGCGAAGGCGTTCGCGAAGCGGTATTGGAAGAGATCGGGGAGGGCGCGGTCCTTGGCGGCGCGGCCCCGGTCCTCGTAGCGGTCGCAGCGGGAGCCGTAATAGAAGGGGTCGCCGCCCTCCACCTTGACCGCGCGGATTTCGCAGCGGTTGGCGCAGTGGCCGCACTCGAAGCTTTTGATTTCGTAGCGTCTCTGGGAGAGATCGAAGCCCACGAAGGAGCTTTCGCGCCACGCGCGGCGGTCCCGGGCGATTAAAGCCGCGCCCATGGCCCCCGTGACGTCGGCGTTGTCCGGGACGGTAATGGGCCGACCGAGGCGGCTCTCGAAGGCCGCGGCCACCCCCTCGTTGAAGCTCGTCCCGCCCTGGAAGAAGACGTGGGTTCCGACGTGGCGGGTTTCCACCACCCTCCCCAGGTAATTGGCGACGACGCCGTGGCAGAGCCCCGCGGTCAAATCCGCGAGGTTGACCCCGTTCTGCTGGTGGTGGACCAAATCGCTTTCCATGAAGACCGTGCAGCGCTCGCCGAGCTTGACGGGATTGGGGCTCGAGAGGGCGAGGTCCCCGAACTCCCCGATGATTTGGAGGCCCAGCTTGTCGGCCTGCTCCTCCAGAAAAGACCCGGTCCCCGCGGCGCAGGCCTTGTTCATCATAAAATCGACGATGACCCCGTTTTGGAGGGAAATGTACTTGCTGTCCTGGCCGCCGATCTCAAAGATCGTGTCCACCTCGGGATCGATGGCCACCGCGGCGGTGGCCTGGGCGGTGATTTCGTTGACGGTCAGGTCCGCCCCCAGGTAGTCCGCCGTCAGATAGCGCCCCGAGCCCGTCGCGCAGGCCCCCAGGACGCGGGTTTTACGCTTAACGTCCTCCGGGATCCTCTGGAACCCGTTATTGATGGCCTCCAGCGGCCGTCCCGCCGTGGGGAGGTACTCCCGGGCGACGAGCTGGCCTTCCTCGGTCACCAAAGCGATATTGGTGGAAACCGAGCCCACGTCCACTCCGACGTAGACGGGGAGAGGATTCTCCGCCGCGACCGTTTCCCAGTCAAAGGCCGCGAGGCGGGGTTTCTGGTCCCGGCGCCGCAGGGCTTTTTCCCGGGAGGGGGGCTCGTGGGGGGAGGCGAGAAAACGCCTTAAGGCCTCCACGGAAAGGCCCCGCGCCGCGCCCTCCCGCGCGGCCGCGCGGGAGGCCAGGGCGGCTCCCAGGGCTCCGAAGACGAAATGGGTGGGCGGAACGATTAAGGATTGGGCGTCAAGCTTAAGGATCTCGCTTAAGGCCCGGACGACTCCCGGGTTGGCGGCCACCCCGCCGGTAAAGAGGACGGGGGGCGAAAGAGAGCGCCCCTTGGCCAGCCCGCTTTTGAGGCTCCGGGCCATGGCGAGACAAAGGCCGTAAATGATTTCGTAGTCCGGGGTCGCCGACTGTTGCAGGTGGATCATGTCGCTCTTGGCGAAGACGCTGCAGCGCCCCGCGACCCGGGGCGGGACGTTGGAGTCGAGGGCCAGGGCGGCGAACTCCTCGATGGAGTAGCCCAGGCGATGGGCCTGTTGGTCGAGGAAAGAGCCCGTCCCAGCGGCGCAGAGGGCGTTCATGGCGAAGTCCTCCAGGGCCAGGACGCCGCCTTCGCGCCGGAACCAAAGCAGCTTAGTGTCCTCGCCGCCGATGTCGATGAGGCACTTGGCCGTGGGAAGGGCCCATTGGGCGGCCAGGGACAGGGCCATGACCTCGCCCAAGGGTTCCCCGCCGAGGAGTTCGGCGAGGAGGGCCGCGCTGGAGCCGGTCACCTGGGGCGGGAAAAAGGAGTCATGGGGATAGCGACGCGAAAGGCCCTCTAAGGCCTCCGCGGCCACGCGGAAGGGGCGGCCTTGGTGCCGAAGGTACTGGCTCTCCAGAAGGGCGCCGTCGCCGTCGGCGAGGGCCAGTTTCAAACTCACCGATCCCACGTCCAGCCCTAGGAAATAGCCTTTGACGGGGATCTCTCGCTCTGAAAATGTAGGGGAAATGTTAAAAACCTCGAAATCGCGGCGGGGCCCCGGCCGCGCCGGCGGCCTACCCCGTTACCCGCGCGGGTCGCGAAAAGCCCCCAGCGCCCCCGCGAGCGCGCGCGTGGCGCGCGGGGCCTCTTGGAGGGAGGCGACCGGAGCGGGCCTAATTATCGCGGAAATAGCTTCCAGAGAGGGGAAAGACTCGTCAAAGAAGAGTTTGAGCCCTTAAATATTCAAAAAAGTTGGGGAACGACCGCGGGTTCCGGCTTTAGGGGCTTTTCCCAAAGAGAGATCCCTTCCGTGGGAGGAAGGGCGGGGAAGAAGGTTTTGAGCCCCCCCGGAAACCGCTCGCGAAAGTCGCGGCGCGAAAGATCCCGCCCCTTTGAAGGCGCGAGCCCTCGGGGCGCGAGCGCGGGGGAGACCCTTCGGGGGACATAGGCCGTCGCCGCGCGGCGACGGACTTCCCAAGCGGCTTAAAGCGAAAACGCGGGCCCTCGGGGCGGGGCCCCCGTATAAAGAGCGATTTTAACACAGGCGCGCGCGAGTTGGAAGCGTTTTTCGCCCCCCTCTCCCTATCTTTCGCGCGGCGCCGGATAGGGGCGCGCGCGGGAAGGCGCGCTGGGCCAGCCCCTCGCGCGGTGAATTCGGCGCGAGGGCGCGTCGCGGCTCATGGGTTCGCGGCGAAGGAGACCTCGGGGGAGCTTCGCTCCCCCACGCGAATTGGCCGGTTTGATTTAAGGAAACGACGGCCGAAGCGCGTTTGTCTCCGCGCGCCTCTTTTTCCCCCGCGATTTTTGGGGCGAGGAGGGCTTTGAAGGGCGAAAGAGACTCGCGCTTTCTTTTTCGCTCGCGCCGCCGTCGCTCGCCTTTCGTTCCCGTCCTCGGGGAGCTTGGCGCGGGGACGCGTCGCGGAAAACCCCAAGCCTTCCCTGGGAGAGAGCGGGCGCGAAGAAAGAAGATTCCTCCGCGGGCGCCGGGCGCGCTCGCGAACGGCGCCCCCGCGGCGCCCGTCGCGCCAGCGGAGCCCCGCGAACCCGTTTCGAGCGGGCGCGAATGGCGCTATTGACGCTATTGACGCGAATAATCCCAAAAGAATTGAAAGGAAGCGATTTATCTTTCGTCAGCCGCGTGGCGCGACGCGCGCCAATCGGGGAAGGGCGCTTACTCGCGAGAGTAAGCCTCGCGCGATACGTTGGAGCGCCAAATATCGGGTTCTTTGGTTCTTCGGTTCCCGCGAGGACGGCCCTTGGCGCGCGAATAGCCGGACAAAGCCGCGTCTCTCCAATTGGTTAAGATCGCGGCGCGCCACGCGGTCGGAGGAGGCGCGGAAGAGAGAAGACGCTCGCGACGCGAATCCTCAAGCGGTCGGAGTAAACGTTAAAGCCTGTCTAATGGCGGTCTATGGAGCGCGAGGGATCGCGGGGACTCGCGTTTGGATCAGGATGGGAAATCGTCGTTATTTTTCGCGAAGGCGTCGTCCTTCCTTTAGCGGGGCGTCATGGATCGCGCCGCGAAGACGCCGCCATTAGTTCGCGATCTCATTGGGAACTGAGAGCCAACGCGACATAAGAGCGAGAGCGCCGCGAAGGCGCTGACCGCGCCTCGCGGAATAATTTCGCGTCCGTCGCGCGAATTTTTCCCCAATTCCCTTGTTTTTCTTTGCCGCGCGAGCTATTGTTTCAACTGTCGCGACAGCGTTTGGAAAGCTTTTGGCGAAGAGGGCGTAGCTAACTTCGCCTTTAAGAGCGCGGTCGGAACGCGCGCCGCGCGCCCGCGCGGGACGGCGGTCGCGATATTCCGCGCGGGGAACGGCGCGGCGACGCTGGCGATTGGAATTTAACTTTTACAATTTCAATATTTTGGCGACGCGGTAATTCGCGAGAGCTAAATTTTTTTTAACCATAAAGGGAAAAGGCGCTTAGCGTTAGGCTACGGGAGGAAGGTCATGGCGGAAAAAGGTGGGGGAGAGGGCGGACATGACGGCGATGGGGGATGCCTTTTTTGGGGCGTCGTCGTCGTCGTGGGCACCATCGGGTTAACTATTCCGCGG
>JAISCZ010000067.1 GCA_031265205.1 Deltaproteobacteria bacterium | reverse complement strand
CTAATTTTGTTTGTATCTCTTATCTTGGGTTCTTACGTTCGGCATGTGTGGAAGAGCACGAACCTTCACGATCTTTTTTCTTCCTCTCTAGACATAATTGACGAGATGAAATCAATACGTTGCATAGAACGTGCCAATCAGCCTAAAATGATCACGCCATTTATTGGGGCGCAAATATCTATCTGCAAAGCGTTCGGTTTTAAAGTGCCAGCTGGTTGTGCTCCGGCATACATACCGCGCCAGCAACCAAAGCGAAAGCGGGGTCGTCCTCCGAAAAAAAGGGGCACCGCGTTTTATAGTAGAAAATATTGAAAAAGTCACGGGGAGAACTCCCCCGCGTGGCCCGGCGCGAAGCTCCGCCCCGGGCTCGGGGGGCCGCCCTAGCCGTCCGCGTCCCATGGCCTGACGGATTCCAGGCGAGGAGTTCGCGTCGCGCGTCGCTAACGCCTTAGCGCCCGCCGCCATTGGAACGATCCCACGCCGGATCGGTCCCGCCGGAAATAGCGGGCCAGACTGACCTTGAGTTAATATTTTGTCAATATCTCATTCGGGAATTATTTTATGGACAGAAAAGTCATTATTACGCCAGAAGACATGAGGAAGGCTCTCGCCCTTCGAGATAGCTACTCTGTTTCAAGCTAGTATCGAGCCGCTCTTTCCGTATTGCTTATGGCGCGATTTGGACTGTCAAAAGAAAGCGTCGCCTCGCTGTTTGGCCAAGCGCAAGAAACTGATTGGCAAGGACATTTCTAAATAGACATTTTTTAGAACGCTGAAACGTCATTCGTGGCGATTAGTGGCGCCTGACGCCGTTCTTCCAAAAGCGAATAAGAAAAAACGGGAAAAGCTCAAAAACAAGGGCTCAAAAAAGACAGGGAGAAAGATCGCGAAAAAACGTCAAATGCTCGCCTTCTTATACCAATTTTCAGGATGCCTTATCCCAATTTTCAGGATGCCTTATCCCAATTATCAGGATGAAGGAAGGCTTAAAAGACTCGCGGACGCGAGATTTCGCGTCGCTCTTTACGCGAATGGCTAAAGCGAAAATCCCTAAGCGACCGCGTCGCCGCCCCCAAGCGAAACGCGCTTGGGGCGAAAAAATACGGCGTCGCGCCTGTCGCTCGCGCGGCGAAAATATTATCGTTTTAAGATTTTATGGCGAAGGGCGAGCGAGCCGACGCCGCGCGCGACGTTTTGACGCCCCCGGCCTCAAAAAGCCGGGAGCGCCGGGGCGCCAGGGCGCGCTCTTGAAACGCGAGCTTTGGGCGCGAAACCGTAAAATAGCGAGATACGCGCGCGAAAAAGGATCGCCTCCAGAGCGCGAAACGGGATATTCATTTAAGCGTTCGCGCTTTAGAGCCGCTTCGCGCCGCCTAAAGCGCGAAATTTACGCGAGCGAAATTTCGCGCTTTTAAAAAGATCTCCCAGCGGCGAGGAACGATCCCTCTCCCAAAATCCAAAAACCTTTATTTAAAAGGTCTCGCGGACCCAAAAGAGAAAAAGCGAACGCCCTTCTTACGCTTCGGAGCGCGCCCCGAAGCGGGCGCCCATAGCGAAGGCCTCCCGGAGCGCCAGCGGGAAGTCCGTTTCCCGAACCTTTTTCTTCTTTTCCTCGCTGAACATGGGCGCGTGATATTGGGAATAGTCGCTGAACTGCAAAGTGTCGCAAGCGAGGAGCGTCTCCACCCCCGGGCCGTTCAAGCGCGCCAAAAAGCCTTTGTGGAGGCGCAAGAGGGCGTCGTACTCAAAGGTCTCAATGAGATCGGCGGGGATATTCATCGCGTAGATGACCCCCGCGAACGGTCCCCGCGACAGGACGGACGGCTTTTCGCCGTCATAGGCGAGGTTTATGAAAATATAGCGCTCCCAAAAAGCGCGCGTCGCCGCCGTCACGTCCCCCAGGTAGATGGGGGAACCCATAATGACGCCCTGGGCGGTTTCCAAACGCTCTAAAACGGGGCTCAGGTCGTCTTTCAGGGCGCATTTCCCGTTCAGATAAGTCTTCTTTTTTTTGCAGGCGAAGCAGCTGGCGCAGCCCTTGTAAGAAAGGTCGTAGAGGTGGATAAGCTCGGTTTGGGCGCCCACGCTTTGGGCGCCCTCCAGGGCTTTAGCGACGAGGCTCGCGGTGTTCCAGCTCTTCCGGGGACTCCCGTTGAGGCCGACCACCAAAGGCGGATCCGTTCGCGGCGCGTATGGCATTTTTTTCTCCCACGGCGCGCGCCCTCTCCCGAAGAGCGGGCGCGAAACCTTTGATGGGGCGCGCGGCTCTAACCGCCCGCGCGCCCCCGAAAGTCGATATCCCCCGCGCTTCCCCGTTGCCGGGGGGCCTCCTTTAAAGAGGAGGCCCCCCGGGCTTTTAAAGGCGATAGCGCGGCCTCCCGCGAAGGCGCGCGGTCTTGGAGCGGGAGCCAAAAGATGAGGGATTGTAGTTTTAAGGGCCGATTTTCTTGTTAAAAAAACCCCGCGCGGAGTCTCTTTAAGGAGAAAATCCCTGGCGAGCGTATTTTAGCCAAATTCGCGGCCCCACGGCAAGTCGGGGCAAAGGTTAAAAGGTTGGCGCGCCTTCCCCCTCTATTTTAGGGAAGCGGCGCGTCCCGGAGGTTCGTCGCCGAGAGGCCCCAGGGCCCTTTCGCCCGCCGCGAGCGCGTCTTGGGCCAAGGGCAAAGTTAGGGTAAAAACCGTGAAGGCTCCCGGGGTGGAACTCACCGTAATGTTGCCGGTCCCCTTTTTGAGCATGCCCCAGGCCGTCGCGAGCCCCAGTCCCGTCCCCTGGGGCTTGGTGGTGTAGAAGGGCTCGAAAACGCGCTTGACGTGCTCCTCGGCGATGCCCTTGCCGTTGTCCCGGATGGAAAGATCGACGTACCCGGGGACCCGGGAGGCTTGGATCGCGATGTCGATAACGAGCGTCCTTTGGGGATCGGCCGCCTCAATGGCGTTCTGGAGGAGATTCCAGACAATTTGCGAGAGCTGCCCCTCGTCGAAGAAAACGAGCGGATCCGCGCCGGGCGCCAGGTTGATTTCGGCCTCGTCGCGCTTCCAGCTTTTGAGGATCTGCGTCTGGCCCTCCAAAAGCTCGCGCAGGCGCAGGGCCTGGGGATGGCCCGTGGGCGGGCGGGCGAAGGAGAGGAAGTCGTTGACCAAATTGTCCAAACGGTTCATTTCCCGGCCGATGATGCGCGTCAGGCGCGTCTGGTCCTCGCCCCGCAAGTTCTGGCTCAAAATGAGCTCCCAGGAGCCTTTCAGGGAGGCGAGGGGCGTGCGAATCTCGTGGGCCAATCCCGCGGCGAGTTCCCCGATGGCGGCCAGGTGCTCGTTTTTCTTATTTTCGGCCTCCAACTGGCTGATGGCCGAAAGGTCCTTTAAGACCATGAGGCTTCCCCAGCGCTCATTGTCCTCGTCCACCAAGGCCAGCATGTTGAGTTCCAAGATGACCTCCACCTTGTCGATGGGCCGCCGGTGGACAAAGCGCAGGCCCTCGGCGCCTCCGTGGAGGTGGGGACGCTTTAAGGGTATCCGCTCCAGGTGGGCGAGTTCCGGGAAAAAGAAGCGCCAGGGCCTCCCGAGCACTTCCCCGGCGGAAAGGCGCAGGATCTCCCGGGCCGCCTGATTGATGGAAAGAATCCGGTCCAGGCTGTCCATGGTGATGAGCCCGGAGTCAATGCTGTGGACAACGCTTTCGTTTAATTCGTGGAGACGGTCCAAGGTGGTCTGGCTGGAGACGAGGGCCTGGGAGGAAAGGTTCAGCTGGGAGGAAAGATGGCCTCCCAAGATGGCCACCATATAGGAGGCCCCGGTGTTGACGAGGATATTGACCGCTAAATCCGAGCTGCTCACGAATTCCCCTAAGGGCGGCAGGCCCGGCAGATAGCCGTAATAGTGCATGTCCACGATGGCCGCCCAGGCCCCGGTGGCGAGGGTGGCGGCCACGAAGGCGACCTTGATGCCCCCCAAAAAGGCGCTGTTGAAGACCGCGATGATAAAAAGGAAGACAAGGGCGCTTTCGCAGCCCCCCGTAATAATAATAAGGACAAAGGCCCAGAGGATATCGGTTAGGACCTGGATGGCGATCTGCCACGCCGGCCCCAGAAAACGGGGCCAGACAAGGTAGTGGGCCAGCGCGAACCCAAAGCTCATCACCATGGCGATGGTGATAACGTTGGACCAGTACCCCAAAAAGTCCGGGGTCCGGCCCGTGAGGTGGATAAGGACAATGATGACGGTCAGGAAAATATTGGTGAGCAGGCGAAAACCGAAGAGCCATTTTTGGCGGCTTTTCTCTATTTTCCCGGGAAACCAATCCATAGGCCCTCCGCGCGGCCCGGGGGAAACTCCCCCGGGCCGCGCGCGCTCCTTTTAGCTCATGCCCGCGCCCATGCCGAAGATGGGGAGGTACATGGCGATAATGAGGGTGCCCACGGTGCCGCCCAAGAAGACGATCATCAGCGGCTCGATCATGGTCATCACCGTTTCGACCGCCGCGTCCACCTCGTCGTCGAAGAAGTCGGCGATTTTAATGAGCATGGCGTCGAGCGCGCCGGCCTCCTCGCCGACGGCGATCATGGAGGTCACCATATTGGGGAAAACCTGGGACTCCAAAAGGGGATCGACGAGGGGCCGCCCCTCGGAAATGGCGGAGCGCGAGTCGTTCAGGGCCTCTTCCACGACCTTGTTGCCGGCCGTGCCGGCCACGATCTCCAAACTAGTGATAATGGGCACGCCGGCCTGGAGCATGGTCGCCAGGGTGCGGGAGAACTTGGAGACCGCCACCTTCCGCATCAGGTCCCCAAAAAGGGGGATGACCAGGGAATATTTGTCGAAAAGATATCTGCCCAATTCCGTTTTGAGGAATTTTCTAAGGGCGATAATAAAGACGATGATCGCCGGAACGATGATATACCATTGGCTAATGAGAATGCTGGAGGCGTCGATGACCAGCTGCGTGAGCCCCGGCAGTTCCCGGCCCATGCCCTCGAACATCTCCTGGAAGGTGGGGATGACGAAGATCATGATGACCAGCATGACCACGGCGCCGACGCAGACGACGATGACGGGGTAGGCCATGGCGCCTTTGACTTTTCTTTTGAGCTTTTCGGCTTTTTCGATGTACTCGGCCAGCCTCTTGAGGATGGTGTCCAAAATACCGGCCTGCTCCCCGGCGGCGACCAAGTTGCAGTACAGGCTGTCGAAGTGATCGGGGAACTGCCTTAAGGCGTCGGAAAGGGTGGAGCCCGACTGGACCGAGTTGTTGATGTCCCGAATCATCGCTTTTAAGGTCGGGTTGTCGGACTGGTCGGCCATAATCTTCAGGCACTGGACCAGGGGCAAACCGGCGTCGATCATGGTGGAGAACTGCCTGGTAAAGAGCATTATGTCCTTAACCGTGATCTTGGGAGCGAAAAATTTTATCCCCGCGAAAAGGTCTTTCGGGGCGTCTTTGATCACGTAATCGCTAATGCGAAGACGCTTTAAAAAAGCCTCCACCTGCCGGGTGTCCTGGGCTTCCATGGTGCCGCTGCGCCTTTTGCCCTTAAAATTAACGCCCTTCCACGCGTAGATCTGCATGCTGCCTCCATCAAGTAAGCGCCGAAAAAAACGCGGCGCGAGCGTCCTTCGCCTTCCGCCCCAGTCTGGGCCCCAAACCCTCGCCCCCGCGCCAACCGCCAGAAAAGGCGCTAAATCACCTTGGCGCGCGGGGCGGCCTTCCCAAAAAGGATCGTAAAAACCCTATCCCTTGAAGCCGACCTCAAATAACCCGTCAACTGACTCCTCAATTGACGCCTGAAAAAAAAGAGGGGAGAAAAAGATCTCGGCGGGGGGCGTGGGGCCTCGCGGCCCTCTTCTCGCGCGCGAAGCGGTTAAAGCGAAAGCTTTTTCCCCGGCGGCTCCTTAATTTAAGGCCGCGATAAAAAATACTCATTAAGTTTAGCATAATTTAGGGATATTAGCCAGGGAAAAGCCCGCCCGCCAGTCTGAGCGCGCGGGGCCCGCCGGGCGCTTCTGGCGGGCCCCGCGCCGGCGAGTCGGCGAAGGAGAGAAATAGCGGAGCGGCCAGGGGGCGGGACGCGCTTGCCTTCAGCGGCGTTCTGGGCCACGCGACCTCGCGAAGCTGGAATGTTATCGACATATTTTGTATATCTTTTATGCATATAGTGCATATTATTTATATTTAAATTTATATTATATGTAATTAAATTATTAATAGTGTAAAAAATAATCACTGTTTCGCCAATTAAGTATCTCGCCGGCCCCATCTGGGATCGCCCTCAGGGAACCGCCAAAGGCCACGAAGGAGCGCGCCCGCGAAATTGAGGAACAGCGCGAAAAACATTCTTGTTCGAGGGGACGTTATTCGCGGGGGCGTTATTTATGGTAAAATGCCTTAATATTTTGAGGTGTCTTTTATGGCTTCTGATATTTTTACCGAGCGTCGCTTGTTTGACCTCCCAGCTAGCGACCAAAATTTCGCCTCAATCCGCGATAACGACTTTTTGTATGTCGACAAAACCGAGTATATTTTTAAAATCGCGCGTCAAAAAGGAGCCTTCTTTTTAGCGCGTCCACGCCGTTTCGGCAAATCTCTCCTCCTAGACACTTTAAATGAGGCGTTCAAAGGCAACAAAAAGATTTTTGAAGGGCTTTGGATAAGCTCTTCCAATTATTCATTCCCAAAGTATCCAATAATTAGGATCACGATGAAGGTCGACAGCGAAGAGACGGCAACGCTTCGAAGGCGTATTATCGGCAAACTCAAATACGAGGCTGAAGAAAATGGAATCGCGGAGGTCAACGGCGAAACTCCAGGAGAATATCTGGAAAATCTAATTAACGCTATTTATAAAAAGGAAAAAAAAGATGTCGTAGTTCTCATCGATGAATACGATCACCCAATTAACTCCGTTTTTGGAGATCAGGAACGGGCTAAACTTAATCTTAAAGAACTTCATAGCTTTTATGGAGTGCTTAAACCGCTCATGACTGAAGGCAAAATCCGCTGCCTTTTTGTCACGGGAGTGACCAAAGTCACCCACGCCTCTCTGTTCTCAGCTGAAAACAACCTAAGGGATTTAACTTTGGATCCCGAATACAGCGCCGCCTGCGGCTTTACCTTGGATGAGTTTGATAAATATTTTGACCCATACGTAACCGCGACGCTTTTATCTTATAAATCATTAGGATTGAGGCCGTTATCTTACGATAAAAAAGATATGATAAAAGAAATTCTGAGATGGTACGACGGCTATTCATTTGATGGCGTAACGCGGATCTTAAACCCAATATCGCTAATAAATTTTTTTAACCGCAAAGCTTTTATCGCCTACTGGTTCAATAATAATACTCCATCTTTCCTTGTGGAATACGCTGAAAAACACCCCCTCGACTTTGTCAAATCCGAAACAGTTAATTTCAAAGAAGAAGATCTTTTAAATATTCATTTAGGCGATATAAAACTCGCTCCTCTCCTTTTCCAAACTGGATATCTTACAATACACAGACGTAACGCTGACGATAGTTTCCGTTTAAGAGGCCCTAACGAAGAGGTCAACCGCGCTTTAAGCGACAGACTTTTAAGAAAATATATTATCTATAATGATGAAACTAACGCTCTTTTAGCCGAATTGCGAGATAAAATCGTGACGGCGCTCAATAATTTTGACTCAATAAATTTGGCGGAAGCGTTTTCCGGATTCCTCAAATGGGTGCCACATCAATTACATTTAAAAGTTGAGCGTTTCTATCACGCTATTATATTTGTCGGACTAAGATCATTAGGGTTCAACGTGACTCCGGAAGTTTCCGGTTCAGGTGGCGACGCTGATTTATTAATTATAATCAAACAACCTCAGGTCGCGTTTGTGTGCGAATTTAAATACGAGCAATTTGTCGAAATTGAAAATAGGGACACCGAAAAAGCGTTAAAAAATCTTCTCGCCAAGGGTATAAAGCGAGCGAAAAAACAAATCAAAGATAAAGGCTACGCCGATGGCTATGGAACCGAGTATAAAATAGTCAAAAAAGTCGCGGTATCTATAGTGGGAAAGACTAATGTCGCCGTGGAAATCTATGAAAACGACGATGACATTGACGCCTAAGGCTTTTTGCCGCTATTCCCATGACCGAATTTCCCTCCACTCGCGATAGGCCTTATTCTTTTCCGCGGAGGCGCTGGCGTAATTTTAACCTTTCGCGTCTCGCGTCGGATCTTTTTCTTTAAGCGCTTCAAAACGGAATTTAGCGACCTGACACGCGCGTCTTGGCCGCGTTCTCCTAAAATTGTCGCGCGGGGTTCTGCGGCGCTTCCGCTCCCTCTTTAGCCGCCTCTCCCCCAGCCGCCTTTTCCCTCAAGCGCGCCCTCGCCAATCGTCGTCTCCGCCTTTAGACAAACGCCTCAATTTAAATTTTCCGAGATAGCCTAGCGTGGGAGCCCGCGAAACGCGCCTTCCCTGGCGCTTATCGCGCGCCTTCCGCCAAAGGCTCTCCGCCCGCTACGCCCGGGCTGGCCAACGCCACGCCAGCGCCGAGCCGGATGGCGCGGCGGCGCGACGCGCTTGGACGCAATAACGCACCCTCTCCCCTTCGAGCGTGGAGAGAGGGCCTTAATCCCCCCCAATTGGGCTTGCGTCAGAACTCTCCCTTATGCTAATTTACGCGAATTCTTCGGGGAGAACCCGGACTATTGGCGTGCGACGAGAGGCGACCTCGCGGGTTCCCCCAGCCTTGCGCCCCGCGCCCCGATATGGGATAATTACCATATAAGAGATCGTCAAAGCCGCTCGCGGCGGGGCTTTTCCCTCGCCAACGTCGCGACGCCCCTCAGGGGGAGGGCGGCGGCGCCCAAGGCTAGCCCGCGCGAAGCGCTCGGCCCTTCGCCTCGCCGTTCCGCCGGGAGTCGTCGGCCCGTGACCGTGGGAGGCGGCGAAGCGTTGTATTTTGGGGCTCGCTCGCGGATCGTTTGAGGCCTTTCGCCCTAGCGCTTCCCCAAAATTCACTCCTCGCGAGCCGAGGCGCTCTCTTCGCGACGCGCCGTGGGGGCGCCCAAAATGGCCCTCGCGGGATTAAGGCGCTCGGCGCCGTCCCAGGCCATCCCCGAGCGCTTCGCGTAAGTCTCCCCGAGCCGCTTATAGGGGCCAATAGCTCAATGGTAGAGCCCCCGGCTCATAACCGGTCGGTTCCAGGTTCGAGCCCTGGTTGGCCCACCACTTCATAGTCCTAAAAGGACCGAAAAAGTCCGAAAGCCGTGATACATAAGGCTTTCGGACTTTTGCTTTGTTGAGCCCCTATCCTCGGAAGTCCGC
>JAISCZ010000062.1 GCA_031265205.1 Deltaproteobacteria bacterium | reverse complement strand
GATACCTATAACTCTTTCCCCAACGCGCCTTCCCTGAGGGGCGAGGGCGACGCGCGCCATATCGGCGGCGGCCTCTTGGCCAGCGCGGACGTCATTCAAGTCGGGCCGGGAACTTTGCGCGCCGAGGCCTCCGTCCGGGCGGGCCGGATCCGGACGAGCTTCCGCTCTCCCGATCTCGCGGATCCCTGGGGCTTGGCCGCGGAATACGACGCCTCTTCCGCCTATTACGGCGCGAGCCTGGGTCTCGGCTACGAATGGAATTTGACGGATAAAACGACAGCTGACTTTTACGGGCAATATTTTTGGACCCGCCAGGGGGGCGATTCCGTCGTCCTTTCCACCGGGGATCCGGTGACTTTCGAGGACGCCGACTCCAGTCGCCTGAGATTTGGGACCCGTCTCTCGCGCGCCTTCACCGAGCGCGTGAGCGCGCGCGTCGGCGCGGCCTATGAGCGCGAGTTGGCGGGCGCGGCCCGCGCGAGCGTCCATGGCCACTCCTTCCAGGCGCCATCCCTTAAGGGCGGAACGGGAGTCGGCGAGCTGGGCCTCGCCTTCGCGCCCGCGGCGGGTCTCCCGCTCCTAACCTTTGATCTCAGCCTTCAGGGCTACGCTGGCCAACGCGAGGGCTGGAGCGGGAATATGGCGGTAAAATTGGAGTTTTGAAGAAATGTGGGCCTATTTTTCAGCGGCGTGGAAAAACGCGCTTCGATCGCTGGCGCGCCGATTCCGCCGAGGCTGAACTCGGAGGCGCCACTTTAAGCCGCGCTGGGCTCGTCTCCGCCGCTGGAGGCTAAAATGTCCGAAAAGTCCGAGTTATGAGTCAGCGCCATGTAACCGTTGGCTTTGGCCCAGGACTGATTTTCAGAGCCTGGGCGTCGGCGCGGCCGACCGAAGGCAAATGGCGCGCCGCGACACCGGTGGCTTTAGGACGGGGAAGCCAGCGAGGAGAGAGGTTCGCGCCCCAAAGCGCTTTCGCGCGTCGGGCGGAAGAATTTCGCGCTCTTCGGATCGCCAGGCGGCGTAAGGCGAAGCCTGGCGGATATCTTCGCGGGGACCGGCGCGGACAGTCGCGCGCCCCATAACAAGAACTCGTTTCGCGCCGCGGATTTTACGCGTGGGGGCTTACAATCTCTTCGCGCGACGGGGGATGGCGCGCCTCGGCGGCGCCAAGGGAAGGTTAGGTTTCCAGGTTAGAGCCAAAAATTCTAAGATTGGCGACATGTTCGCCATATGGCGATTACTCGGAAATAATATGATTTTAATAGCGCCCGCGAAAAGAGGGAACCGGGGGCTAGGTTTTTTTTAAGCGGCTATATTCTTGAGAAATCCGGGGCGTTTGCGTTATTTTCCCGTTTTTAGAGCCATGACCGCGGAAATCCTGGCGGGAAAGGAGTAAGGAGGGGCGGAAAGCTCGGCGCGGAAGCGCGCTGACTTTAAAGGACAGGCGCGGGGTCGTCCGGGAGCGAGGCGATTTTTTCGATATATTGAAAGGCCTCCTCCACTAAGGAGAGGGAGAAGGCGTCCAAAGACAGAACGGGGTCGGCGATTTCCGCGAAAATTTTTTTGAGCTCGGCGGCGGAGGGATATTTCCAGCTCTCCCAAAGCGCCTTTTCCTCCGCCGAGATATCGGGGCGGGCGATTTGGCTCGCGATAACCCGGTCTCCTTCTTCAAAAGGAATCCGGAGGCGCGCCAGGTGGAGCCAAGGGCGCGCGGCCCAAAGCTCTTCCATTTTGTCATCGACGTAGCCGATGGTTTTTTCCAATTTGGCCGCGATTTCTAGCGCTTCTCCGGGAAGGCGGGAAAGCTCGAAGACTAAATCCCACATTTGGCGGGTGCGGGCGCCGTGACGCAGCAGAAACTGTTCGACCATCTTGGGGGCTTCGCGCGGGAAAGCCGCCCCCACCTTGTCTTTGAGATTTTGGAGGGCGATCGCGGCCAATCGGGCGCTCTCTGGGTCCATCTAAGTCACCGGAAAGGTTGGCCGCGGAACCCCGCGGGGGGCGCGGCGGAGAAATCGCGACAATAAAGGCGCGGCGTAGGGCCATTCCCCCGAGGGTAGGGGGAAAGGGGGAAGGAAGAATTGGAGTCTCTCGGGACGAAATTGCGGTCAATTATACCGCAAAAGAGTCGCGCGAGGCGACCTTAGGGAGGCTTCGCGGCTTTGGGGAGGAGGGCCGCGCGGGGCGAGAGCCTTTCGCTTAAAACTAGTAGTTATAAATAATATAAATACATGATATAATGCGTAAAAATCGTAATTATTCGAATATTTTCGTAAAAACGCGGGCCTTGAAGGGGAGGGGGAGACGCGCGCCGCGTCGCGCGAGGGGGCCTCGGGACGGGCGCGAGGGCGCTCCTGGACTTAAGGCTGGTTTATAACGATAATAGCGCTTTTGGGAGGCGCGGCTCCCCTAAGCCCATACGCCTCTTCTATTGGCGCGTTGGCGTGGCTCGTTGGCGGTTCGCCGATGGCTCGCGCTCGCTGGCTCGCGCGCGGCCCCAAGCGGCCCGCGTCCGTCGTTTCCTCCTCGCGGGGCGCGGCGGGAGAGTTTCCCCGCCCAGCGCGGACGAAAGGTTTTTGGTTTAAACTTTGCACCTGTTTGACATGACGGCTGGGGAGCTGCGGCGGGTCACCCGTTTTATCCGTTGGCACCTCGCCTACATTCTCCTGGTAACCGCTTTTTTTACCGCTGTCTATCTGACCGGTAATTTTCGCGTCTCCGTCTTTTTCCAGGAAAAATTCCTTTTTCTGGTCATGGCGCCGTTGTCCACGCTGCTTTTTGTCCTCCTTTCCCCTTGGCGGTCGGCGTGGAAGGAAGCCCTGGTCGGCCTATACCGCCGGGTGGAGGGGCAGGAAATCTTCTTCGCCCTCGGGGTTTTCGTCTTTCTTTTCGGCTTTTTCGTTTATAGCCTTTTCCTTTGGGGTTTGGGAGCCCTCGGGCCTTCCCTTTTCTACATGTAAGGCGCGCTTCCCCCCAGCGACCGCCCACGGAGGCGAAAGGGGCTTTTATGCTTATCGCGAGCGGGTTACGCCGGCCGCGTCACCGCGCGGCGGTCGGCCTTTTTCGGCGATCGCGGGCCCTGGCGGCGGTCGTGGCCCTGGCGGCCATAATCGCGGCGCTTTCCGCGGTCGCTCCCGCGCGGGCGGATACTTTAAAAATTATCCTCCCCAAGGCCCCCCGGACTTTGGATCCCCACGCCTATCCTTTCGATCCCCAGGCGTACCCGATAATCATGAACTCCTATCGGAGGCTTTTTGACCTCCAGGACGGGGAAACGGTTTTGACCACGGCCGCGAGCCTAGCGCGCACCGCCCGGGTCTCGGACGACGGCTTAAGCTACACCGTCATCCTCCGGGAGGGGGAAAGCTTCGCGGACGGAACGGCCATTACGCCGGAAGCCGTCCTGTTCTCCTTTGACCGTCTCATGTCCTCGGAGGCCGGCCAGCGGCTCTTCCCTTATCTGAAATACATAAGGATTGACGGGCCCTACACCTTCGCCTTTCTTCTCAATAAACCCTGGCCGCCCTTTCTGGCCTCCCTGACCCTCCCCCAGGCCTCTCTGATAAGCCCGCTCCTGGCGGGCTATCCCGCCGACCACCTGCGCGAAAACACCCTTGGGTCCGGGCGTTACGTCGTCGTCAAGGTCGAGGAAGGGAAAATTACCCTGCGGCGCCGGGAAGACATTTCGGCCTCCAACTCCCCCACGGACGTCGAAATTTATTACGAGCCGGACCCGCGCCGGAGGTTGGACGCCTACAAGGCCCAGGGCGCCCACCTGGCGGAGCTGGAGCCGCCCCTTTTGGAAAGCGTCCCCGAGGGATCCGAAATCCGCTCCTTCCCCACCTGGGACACCCATTACCTGGCCTTCAATTTTGACAATCAGTACCTCCAAAGCCAGCCGGTCCGGGACGCTTTGGCCCTCTCCGCCGAAAACGCCTTTACCGCGGAGCCCACGCGGCCCCAGGGCCTTCTGCCCCGCGGCTTCCACGGGGCGGCGGCCCCGGCGCCTCCCCGGGAGCTGTCTTTGGTCGCCGTCACCGCCGAGGAAAGGGCCCGGGCGCTTCTTTTGGAGCCGGGGCCGCCCCCCACGCCCCTGGTTATGGCGTATCCCGGCGACGATCCCCGCCTCCGCGCCGACGCCGAAACGCTCGCCGCCAAATTCCACGCGCTGGGGGTCCCGACCAATCTGGCGCCCCTTAACGGAGCGGCGGGACAGGGAATCATGGAAAAAGGGGACTACGCTTTTTATCTGGGAAAAAGGATCCCCGAGATCCCCTCCTCCGAGATGTGGCTCGGGAGATTTTTGGACTCCCGGGCGCGGACGGAAAGCAATCCCGCCCATTTTAAGGATCCGGTGGTTGACTCCCAGATAGACGCCTTTGACGCCGCTTTGCCCCGCCCCGAAAGGGAGGCGCGGGTCAAGGCCGTGGCCACCCTGGCCGGGCGGGCCCGACCCTACGTTCTGCTCTACCAGGAAAACGCCCTTTTTGTCGCGGACAAGCGCCTGGGGGATTTGACGCCCCATCCTATGTGGCCGCTTTACTGGCCATTTGATAAAATTAATCTGAACCCCTTCCGTCGGGGAGCGCGCGACGCCTCTCCCCCGGCGGACCCGGCGCCCTCCGCGCCTGAGCCGACTTTGGATTTCGCGGAAACCGTAGCTGAGTTTTTCGAGTAGCGCTGGGGGAAAAAGGGCTTTGGAAAACCGCCGTCGCGCCGTCCCCGCGGGGGACGGGGCCCCTCCGTCAGGCGGAGCGGCCCGCCGCGGCGCGTTTTTTTTCCTTTCCGGAAAGGGGTCCTGACGCGTCGCCCGCGAGGCGAGCGCTTATTGTAGGCGCGAAACGCTCTCAAAGGCGTGAAGCGCGCGCGAAAAAGCGCGGGGCGTCGGAGGAGAATAATCTATGTCAGCGGTTCTTACAGCCATCAAGGAGCGGCGCAGCGTCCGCGAGTTTACGCGGGAGCCCGTCTCGCCCGCGGACTTGAATCTTCTTTTGGAGGCCGGAAGCTTCGCCCCCACCGGCGGCAACGCCCAGGCCTGGCACATCACGGCCGTTACCAAGCCGGAAAAGATCGCCGAGTTGGACAGGGTCTTAAAGGCCGCCGTCCGCGCGCGGGGATCCGACTCCCTCAAGGATTACGTGGGAGCTCCCAATTATTCCATCAATTTTCGCCACGCCCCCCTCTTCATTGTCGTGGGCGTCCACCGGGAAAGAGCCGCCTGTCCCCGCGAGGATGGGGCTCTGATCCTGGGAAACATCCTGCTCGCGGCCCACGACTTAGGTTTGGGGGCCTGCTGGGTGAACCAGCTGGGCGACGGGATCGACGACGAGCCCGGGCTGCGCGCCCTCCTGAGCTCCCTGGGCTTTCCCCCGGAGTATTCCGTTATCGGCTGCGCGGCCGTGGGTCATCGCCGCGGCCCTAATCCCAAGGCCTTCCCGCGGGAGCGGGGACAGATTAATATCGTTTAAAGTCAAATTAAGGAAAGCCGGCGCGGGGCCTTTGAGCGGAAAGGCGATGGGCCCCGGCCTTCCGCGCCCGCGCGGGAGGCCCCACGAGCCTTCGGCCCGCGCCAGGGCGCGGCGCGCCGCGGATAGCCTCGGCGGGAACGGTTGAAGGAACGCGGCGAAGGTTTAGCCGCCAGCGTTTCCGATGGCGCCGCGACGGTCCAAGAAGAAGGCCTCAAGAGGCGCGGTCTATGATTTTTGATAATTCGAGTTTAAAATAGCTTTTACGTTCTTTCAGGCGACGCCGCGTTACCGCGGTTTCGCGTCGGGATCGCGCCGCGCGACTTTAAACGTTTTCGCGCGATCCCGGCTTCCTGACAGAGATTAAATTCGCGGTTTTTGGAGGCGTGGCGCCCGTGGAATACGAACTGAATCATAGGGAGATCCCGGTCGCGGTTTTGGAACTCGCTTCTGGCCTCGGCAAGACTATCGTTAAAAACATTGTGTCCGCGCCTAATATCGAGCGTTTGCCTTTAGGCGTTTTAACGCATGGCTCTAGCGAAATTGATCCCATAAGAATAGGGAATTGGATTGACGAGAGATCAATCCCGAAGGAAAGATCTGGATTAGAAAGAATAATTGAGCGCCTCGGCCTTCCGTATCCTAATCAGCTCCTGCTCGACTCGTTGAGCCTTTCACTCTACGATCAGTACTGGATGAGACCCGCCGGAAGCGAAATAGCTTGGCGCGACGTAAATTTTTTTCAAAATGAGTTTTCGTCAGACCTTGGCGACGCGCTGCTGGGAGACGTGGAAGATATCGAGGGTAGAACTTTCGTTTCGCCAGACGCCTCGTCGTCTGGATTTTTACCCAAAAGATGGATTATCCGCGATGGAAAAAGGATACTGATGAAAGGCGGCAAATTCCCTTATTTTCAGGAGCCACAAAATGAGCGAGTAGCCTCGCGAGTTATGAAACTCCTCGGAATAGAGCGCGCGCGTTACGATCTCGAGTTCATACGCGGCAAGGCGTATTCATTGTGCGAGACTTTCGTGGACAGTGAAACCGATTTCGTGTCCGCGTATTATATCGCGGACATGTTTCACAATATGCCTTTCGATGGATCGAAAGCTTTTGATTTATTTCTCGGACGCTGCGAAGAAAAAGGGATCCGGGGCGCCAGGGAAGCGATGGACAGGATTTTCGTCTCTGATTTTATCCTTTTTAACACTGATCGGCATTTTAACAATTTCGGAGCGATTAGAGACGCGGTGACCCTTGAATGGAAAGGTTTTTCGCCGATATTCGATACTGGTAACTGTCTGTGGAACGAACACGCCACCGAGATCATTCGGACCGATACGATTGGCGACGCATAACCGTTCTGGCGCGATTTTCGCGAACAGTTGTTTCACGCGCGTGATTTTTCGTGGGTGGATTTAGAAAAACTGAAATCTCTCCCTGACGAGATTGCGAATATGTTTACGCTGACTGAAACGATTACGGTGGAACGCGTTAACAGAATTAACGCGAGTTTCGCCGGACGCGTGAAATTGTTGGAAAACGCTATCCAGAGCCCAGAATCGTTTTTCGCGAAACCACGAAGACATCCGCGCCCTTGACGCGTTTATCTATCGTGGAAGCCATGGATCTTGGCGGACCCTTGGGCGAAGGTTTGGGACTTACGTGTCGAGCCAGTTTGGGCGGTTGGAGCGAAGACGGGTTCGGGACGCGCGCCTTTTTGGGCGATCGGGGTTTTCCCCCGGAATAGTCCGCGTTCGTCGCTTCGCTTAATAACCGTTAAAAAACTATTAGAGGCGAATTTTAAAATACCAATTCATAATCTAACCCAGCGTTTTTAAAAATTTCATTTATTTCGCCTCGAAACGTTCTGGCGATGTTACTTGTCGTAAGGGTCGTTATACGGTTTTTCTTAAAATAATCGTCATAAACCGAAGCGTCAATATCTTTGACGTTTGAGCCAAAAAACGCTATTAAATCAAGGACGCCGCTCTGATAAAGCTTTTGATTGCCGTTATAAATTTTCTTTGGAGGCTTGGCGACCTTTTCTCCCTCTCCCTCTGAAATAAAATAGAGATTGGGGATTTGGCTTTTCATAGCCATGGCGAATTGAAAATGGTCTAATCCGAAATAACGCTCTTTGTTAAATGGGGATTGGTCTGGAAATTTCCACGCGATATTGTCGAGGTATTGTTCGCAGACATCGAATAAAAGACAATAAATATCGTAAGGGATGGCTGGCCCGCGGCGGTTTTTATTTCGCGCGTTATCTTGTTTGATCTTAGACATCGGTAAAGATACTTTCGAGTTAAGGGCAATGTTAAGGACAGTTGTTGGCGGCCCAGGGTTTATGGGGTTTCAGTGGCGGAGGGGGATTGGCGAGGCGCCGGCGCGCTGGAAAACTGAGCTTTCCGGATGGCGGATCCTTTTCTGTCTCAGGCCTCAACGGCGGGATTTTCGGCGCGTCGGCTAGCGGAAGCGCCGGCGCCGCGGGAGTGGCGAGTTCACGTTCGCCGGCGGGGCCTCTGGCGGGGAATCCGGGGCTGAACGTCTTTAAGGGAGCGGGCCGTCCGGGGATGGCTTGGCGAAATCGGCGCGTCCTAAGCGTTCCTGCCGTGACCAGGTCAGGCGAAGACTTTGGTAGAACAAATTAGGTCACCATGCTAGGCTTTCAGCGGGGCGTTAAGGTATTTCGGTTTGTCTACTGGGGGGCCTGTCGGGTTGAAGAAGCCGATCCAGCGGCGAGGCCCCGCTGCCCCGCGGAGGCGCTCGGCGCTGGGGGGAACCAGCGGCGAGTTCGGCTTCCCAGGCGTCCGCCAGATTAAGGCGGGCGGGGCGAGAGAGTCTGGCGCCACCTCCAATGGAAAATCGCCAAAAAGATCTCGGCGTCTTCTTCAATGGCTCGTCGCGCGGAAGCGTCGCCTACGAGTCCGGACGCTGGTTCGCTCGCGGTGGCGGGGAGTCCATTATTGGCCGACTTCCGCGCTAAATTTTACTTTATTTCGCGGCGAGGCGCAAGAGGCCTTCCTCCGCTCCTCCGCTTCCGCTCCTCCGTTTCCTCAAGTCCTCCTCTCCTCCATTCCCAGAGGCTTTTTTCATAGGCTCTCCGAGCGGCGCGCGCTCCTCGGCTCCCGAGGTTCCGCGTGGCGGCGGTTGGCGCTTCACGAGGGAATCAGCCCCAGAGTCCAGCAGTTCCATCGGCCCATAAGGCGTGTCACGTACCCTTAAGCTACCTTCAGCCGCTCGTCCGCGCGACTCCGGGACACCGCGACTCCGCGCCCGAGCGGGACGATTTCCCGCCACGGCGGGAATTCGCTCGCGAGAAAGGCCAAGGAGAATGAAGCCTAACGGGAAAATCATTCCGGTCGCCTTGAGCCACGTAAGCCAAAGGGGTTCCTCCCCAGGCGGCCAAGGGGCTGGTGGGAAAAGCGCGAGCCGTTCGTCTTGGCTTTGTGGGAAGGAGCGAGGTGGAAAAGAGACTTTCCCCCAAAGTAAGAAATGGGCTTTAGGGCGCGGATATCCTGGCGATCGCGGAGCGGGGAACTCGCGCGTCCCTCCGTTAAAGCCTTAAATCCACTTTCCAACCCCCTGATCATTTGCCGGAGTTTGGACCCAAGCGTGGCGCGGCCACGCATGGGCCCTCGGCGCGCCTCGCTGGAGAAAGGGGAGGGCTCCTAGGGAAAGCGTCTCGCGGGACGAGATCCTGGCGGTCGACGAGCCGCCCATCAAGCGGCTCTCCCGCGCCTCGCGCTTTCGGGCGGAAACCGGGGCGGTGGGGAGAGAGGCCCAGGGGCTCATTTTCGAATTCCCGAGCGGCCCGTTTCCGACGCTCTCCTTAGGGAGCGCTCCGGCGACTTAGGCGGTCCTTAATTTCGGGTTGGCGCCGCAGGATTCTCTTCAAGTGGAAGAGCCCGGTCTGGCTGGGGGACGGACAAGCGCGAACCGTGAAAAGGGCGCTCTTACCGCTCGGTATCCCACAGCAAAAGGCGTATGTCCATATTGAGCACTTGGGACAGCCTTTTGGCCGTCTGTTTATCGACGCTTCGTCGGTCATTTTCAATTTCGGAAATTTGACGGCGCGGAACGCCAGAGCGTTTAGCCAGTTCCGCTTGGGTCAAGTCCTCGCGATAACGCGCCCCTTGGAGAAGCGTGCCAGGAGTGCGCTGGGGGAAAACTTCCGCCGGAGACCGGGAGGCTTCGAGTTGACACCCATGTTCAAGTAAATACGCCCTCATGGTCCCGGAGATATCGGTCGGGCAGAAAACTCTGAATATGTCAATAGGGGGCTTTTTCGTGGGTTCCAACATATTGCACCTCCACTAGACGTATTTTCTTGTCCTCTTCCGACCAGATGGCCACATACGTCGGATGACCATTTTTTAGATGGCAGTGATGAACTTTGTCGGCTAGCTTTCCATAATTGGGCCATTCACCCCGCACCGGGCCTTTTAACTCGATGTTCGCAATTAGTACTACAACGAATAATTTTTAACATCCTTAATCTGGAGGGCCCTCATTTTGGCAAATCCGCTCTCGCACCACGACCAAAACGATCTGGCATAAGACTTAATTTTAAAGGAAACAAT
>JAISCZ010000044.1 GCA_031265205.1 Deltaproteobacteria bacterium | reverse complement strand
GCGTCCAGGCGCGGGGCTTCGTCCTCTCTCTGGAAGCGAGCGAAAAATATGAAAAGGAGCTAGTAAAAATGGATCCCAACATTGTTCTTATGATGGATAGGATGACCGACGGGAAATTTTCGGAAACCCACGCGAAGTACAAAGCCCTGGTGAGGGAAAACAAGGCCAAAGATAAGGCCCTGAGGGAGGCGGCTAAGGCCAAAGATAAGGCCATAAGGGAGGAGGCTAAGGCCAAAGATAAGGCCCTGAGGGAGGCGGCTAAGGCCCTTAAGGAGGCGGCTAAGGACAAGGAGACGGCGATGAAGGTCAAGGAAGAAACCGCTCGCTTTAAAAAAGACGCCATTCTCGCCTTGCGCGCCGATAACAAGAGCGTGGAAGAGATCAGCGCGAAGTTAAAGATTTCTTTGGCCGAAGTCGGGCAAATTCTGGACAACGCCAAGAAAAAAGTTAAATAATTCCCGCGCCGGCGGGGTCTTCCGCCGTCCCGCTCCGCGCGAGCGTATCACCAAGTCTCTCGGATCCGCGGCGCGCCCAAAGCGGCCTTCGCAGCCACGTTCGACCCAGGTTGGCGGGCGTTTCGCGGCCATTTCCGCGCGAATTCCCCAAAGCGGCGGAAAGCCCGCCAAGAGGCTCCGACCAGCTTGTCGCCGAGGCGGAGCGGTTAGAATTACGCGGTCTGGCCTATTCCTTATCGCGAATGGTTCCCCCAAACGCTTTCCGCTTGTCAAAGGGTTGGTCGAGGTCTGACGGGGGCTTGCCGTAGCGCGCGAGGGAGGCGGCGAAGGCCGTTCATAGGTGGGCCATGGCCTGGCCCCGGAGGGGTCTTGCTCAGACCAAAGCCTTGCCTTAATCCCGAGAGGGCTTGTCCTGTCCATGGCCTTGGCTCCGCCCGGAGGGAGTTTGGCTTTATCAAAGCCAAGGCGCGCGCCGGTCACCGTCACGGTCATCTACGCGGCCTGCGCCAGGGGGCGCCCGTGGGATTGCTATCCCAGCGAGAAACTTACGGACGGTCAATCCCTATTCTTCAAGATCGACCAAATTTACCTCGAAGACCGGATCGACATGGCGAAGCTCGTCCAGGGACTTAACGCCGAGATCGCGGGCCGCGAGCCGGGCGCGGGCAAATTTACCCTGTCGGAACGCGAGCGGGCCGAGTTTTTTCTCGCCCCCTTGGGGAAGATCCCGCGCGAGCCCGCGGCGCTTTTCGAGGAATATCTTGATTTGGCGGCCAAACTCGCGAAAATGACCTCAGGACTCGAAGATACTCGCCATAGCGCCGCTCGGCGTCCAGGCGCGGGGCTTCGTCCTCTCTCCGGAAGCGAGCGAAAAATACGAAAAGGAGCTAGTTAAAATGGATCCCAACATTGTTCTTATGATGGATAGGATGACCGACGGGAAATTTTCGGAAATCCACGCGAAATACAAAGCTCTGGTGAGGAAAAACAAGGCCATAAGGGAGGAGATTAAGGCCAAGGATAAGGCCCTGAAGGAGGTGGCTAAAACCAAGGCTAAGGTCCTGAAAGAGGTGGCTAAGGCCAAGGATAAGGCCCTGAGGGAGGAGGCTAAGGCCAAGGATAAGGCCCTGAAGGCCAAGGACTCGGAAAACGCGCGCTTAAAAAAAGACGCCATTCTCGCCTTGCGCGCCGATAACAAGAGCGTGGAAGAGATCAGCGCGAAGTTAAAGCTCTCTTTGGCCGATGTCGGCCAAATCCTGGACAACGCCATGAAAAAAGGGAAATAGCCCCCTCGCCGACGAGGTCTTTCGCCGTCCCGCTCCTAGCGAGCGCTTTTTTTAGTCTCCCGGATACCCGGTGAGCTAAAAGTGTCCTCCGCCGTCGCGTTCGTCCCGGATTGAGGCAATGGCGTTTCGCGACCGCGCGCCCTTCGCGCGCTCCCGCTTCCCTCGCGAGTCCCTTTAAAGGCGGCGAGACGCGCTCAAAGGTTCCGCTCAGCCCGCGAGCGAGGCGGGCCGCTTGGAATTACATGGCCCTCGCTCATTTAACCGCGAACCGTTTCGCTGGCTCTCGAGCCAACCCCAGCGCCAGCGAGCCTCGCCAGCCCTCGCGCTTTCCCAAGGCGAACGTATACCGCGCCTCTCGCGCCAGCGATAGCCAAAAATGTCCTATTGAGGAATAAAAGCGTAAAATTAGACAAATTGTGACTTAATTGGAAAAATATATCTTGACAAAAATAAATTCGCGTTGAGTTAAGAATTAATTCGCGCTAAAATTTTTCTGTCCGTCTACGGGACGAAATAAGCCAAAAGCCTAAAATTCGCCCAGCTCGCCATGGTTATCCGCTTAAGCCCCCTCTGGTTGGGCGCCAACTCTCTTTCCTCCGGGTTGAGCCAAGGAGCTGGATAGGCGAGGCCTCTGGGGGTTAGGCCAGAGTTCCGTTCAGGCCAAGCTCTCATCGTGGCTCGCCAAAGTTCACCCGTGAAGGGACCAAAAATTTTCCATCGCGACGGGTCGGCGCCGTTAGCCCGCCTGGGGCCCTTACGGTCGTTCTCGCCAGTCTTTACCCAAAAAATTCGCTTCCAGAGCTTTCCACTAACGCCCGCGGCGCGTGGGTCCGCGGGTAGCGGGAAAGCGCTCGGCGCGACGGGCCTCCCGGAGGCTGGGGGCGGGGCTTAAGGCGCGCCGCGGTTTGGACTTTCGCGATCTCGGCGGGCCTGACGATCTCGGCGGGCCCTCAGGCTTTTGGGCTTGGCCGCGTCGACGAGGATCTTGACGGCGGCCAGTTGGCCTCTGTCCGCGTGGGCGAAGCTGGTCTAGACCTCGCCTAGGCCGGCGCGCGCGGCTTAGCGAAGGGCTTTTAAGGCCAATTTTAAAGTCCCCGGCGCTTTGGCCCGCCTTCCGGTCGACGCGGCGGAAAAACGCGTTTCCTGAGGCGATAGAGAAAGACATCGATCCGGGGCCTTAAATAGACGCCCCTCGCCCGGGAAGCCGGTGGCGGCTCTCAACCCGCGGGCGGCGGCCTTAAGCTCGGCGCGCGCCTCCAGCCCCGCGCGCGGAAGTCCCGGCTTTCGTCCATGATAGGCGGCGCGGCGGAACCCTTCGCTCGCCCGCCTAAGTTAGGCTCGCCGCCGCGCGCGGCGGTTTCCGGGGACTCGCGCGCCGTCAGTTCCCTCTCCATTGGGGGGTCGCTTTGGGTTTAAGGCCTTGCCGATATAACGCTCCCGGTAAAGGGCGGGGCGCTGGGCCAAAGAGTTTGAGGCTGGCGGGGCCGCTCGCCATGAGCGGAAATTTTGGGCCAGCGCCGTCCTCGTTTCCGTCCCTGGGGAGATCGCGGGGTTGACGACGCGCGCGAGGGGTTTAACGCCAAAAGCGCGCGCGCGTTAAGCGTTGGGGGCGTCACGTTTTTATAGAGTCAGATAGAAAACGAAAAAAAGAGAGTTAGAGACGGGGAAATAAAGGTCCCCGCGCTTCCCCCGAAGCGCCGGGGACGGCGGGAAAGCCGCCGGCGTTCTCGTTTTCCGCTGGCGCGAGGGGCTCTGACGCGTCCGGATGGAGGTTCCGCGAGCGGGCGCGCGCGGAAATTTCGGGTTGGCCCCGTCCTTGCTTTGGTTCCGGGGGAGGCGCGAGTTTTTGGGGCGCTGGATAGAAAGCGAAAGAGAGAGCGGAAGAAAGACGGAGACTGAGCGAAAAAGGGTCCCCGCTCTCTCCCCGCGTCTGGGACGGCGGGAAAGCCGCCGGCGGCCCCGTTTTACGCTGGCGCCAGGGCTCTTTCGCGCCCGGCTGAGGTTAAGCGAGCGGCCGATTTCCGTCTGGGCCGCTTCGCGCGCCTTTTTTCCAACGCGAACTGAGTCTGGGCCTCGCTATCCCCTGGTAACCTCGTGGCGGAGGGCGCTCCAAATGGCGGTTCGCTCCGAGGCTATCTTGGAATGGGACATGGAAAGGGCCGCGACGAGTTCGGCGGAACTCGCGCTGTCGCTCATGGGATAGAAAGCGAAAGAACGGAAGAATGAAGAGATGGGTTGAAGATAGGGTCCTCGCGCTCTCCCCGCGCCGGGGACGGCGGGAAAGCCGCTGGCGGCCCCATTTTCCGTTGGCGCCAGGGCTCTAAACCACCCGGCTGAGGTTCCGCGAGCGACCGATTTCCATCTGGGCCGCTTCGCGCGCGTTTTTTTCCAAGGTGAACTGAGTCTGGGCCTCGATATCCCGGGTAACCTCGTGGCGGAGGGCGCCCAAATGGCGGTCCGTGGCCGAGGCCATCTTGGAATGGGACATGGAAAGGGCCGTGACGAGTTCGGCGGAGCTAGCGTTGTCGCTCATAATTAAATCCCGCGCCGCGATAGGCTTGGAGAGGCGGAAAGGGAGCGCGGGGGCGCGCGCTTCAGGGCGCCTCCCCCCGCGCCGGAGAATTAAATTATAGGGGGTAATAGCACAAAACGCCATCCAAGGAATGGAGGCGGCGCAGCTCGGCGGGGCTGGAGGCGCGCGCCTGTTCCAGGATCGTGGAGAGAAGGGCGGAGGCCTCCTTCAGATCCGCGGGCGCGGCCGCCGCGCGGGTCGCCCTTTGGTTTTCCGCGCTCACGAGGCCTAAGGCGCGCGGGGGCGAGCCTTCGCGCGCGAGGAGCGCGTCAAAGCCTTCCGCGGAGAGCGGTCGCTCGCGGCTGGGGCCGGCGGCTCGCCTTGGCGAGGCGGTCGGGTTAAAAGGGAAGATTTTCATGGGCTACCTCGATCCGTTAGGGCCGCGGAGGGCGGCCCGCTGGGGCGGGCCGTCAGGGAAGAGAGAAGCTTAAGGCCGGGGAAAGCCCCAATGAGGCGTCTTGGGGCCTTCGCTCAAAGCCAGGGAGGAATAATTAACCCCTCTTCTCTTTTCGTATCGGACGGGTCGAGGAAAAGCTTAAGCGTTTTTTGAAGTCTCGCTCAAGTTTTGGCGCAATTTTCTTCCAGCGACGGTTGAGGGTCGCGCGAGCTTTCCGCGCGCGCCGGCCCCTCTTTTCCCGCGAGGGGCCTTAAGGGGCCCGGGGGGCGCGGAGGGGAAAGGGCGCGGGGGAAACGCGCGCGCCGCCGGCGAGGGCGGCGCGAAGCCCTTGGAACGGCGGCGCGGGCTTAAAGGAGGATATCGGCGGCGTTTAAGCCGAAATCCGCGGGATGGAAGCAGCGCAGGATGTTCCGGAGAAAATTGCCGTTCTCGTCCGTGTCGGAGATGTTGATCATCTCGCCTTTGATAATAAAGTCGCTGTCTTTGTTCAGGAGGTAGGCCATGGGCCGCGCGTCGATGGCGTTGGGGGGAGTTTCCGCGACTATGGCGATTTCTTTGGTGTCGAGGACCAAGAGGGTGCCGATGGGGTAAATGCCCACCATGTTGATGAAAACTTTTAAAAGGAGGGGATCCAAGGCCCTTCCCGAGATGCTGGTCATGATGTCCAGGGCCTGCTCGGGGTTCATGGGGACGGGGCGGTAGGAGCGCGAGGAAGTTAAGGCGTCGTAGTGGTCGGCGATGGCCACGATGCGCCCGAAGAGGCTTAGGGGGACGTGGCGGTCGGAGACCGGGTAGCCCGCCAGGTCGATTCCCAAATGGTGCTCAAAGGGGGCGACGACGAGCTTGGCCTTGAGCTTGTGGTCGGCGTTAATCTGGAGGATGCGGCAGACGCTGTAGAGGGAGTGGTTTTTGACGATCTCGTACTCTTCGGCGGTAAATTTGGTGGTCTTGCGAATGAGATCGATAGGGACGTCGACTTTTCCCAAATCGTGGAAGAGCCCCGCGAGGCCCAAGGTCACCACCGCGATTTTACTGAGGCCCAGGCGCCTTCCGAGGCACATGGAGAGAATGGCCACGTTGACGCAGTGGGTGCAGGTGTAGTCGTCGTAATCCCTGATGGTGGAAAGGTTCAAAAGGAGCCTTTCCTCCTGGAAGAGGGATTCCACCATGTCCTGGACCACGCGCCGGGATTTGGAGATATTGACGTTTTCCCCTTCCATGAGCCGATCTTGGAGCCCGGTCACCGTGGCCAGGGCCCTCGAGTAGGATTTGCGGGCCTTGACGGCCAAGGTCCGGGTCCCGGAATTCCAGACCAAGGGGCGGCCCGTCGCCTTGCCGTCCGCGCTCGGGGAAAAGACGAAGGCTATTTTGAAGTCCTGGTCCACGATGGGCTTGGCCCAGGATTCGGCGAGTTCCTTCTCCAGCCATTGGGCGGGCTCGGGCTGGCTTTGGCATTGGTTGACCTTGCGGATGAATTGGACGATGTCCTCGTCCGTCAGATCCTCCTTCCTGCTGAAGCGGAACCCGAAAAAGCCCCGCGCGTCCAAGAGTTCCAAAAGCTTGGCGACGGTGATGACCATGGTGGGGCCGGGGGAGAGCTTCTGCTGGTTGAGGTACAGCCGTCCCCGGTGGGCCCGGAGGGCGATCTCGCTCATGTCCGCCCACATGGCGTTTAAGGCCTCGCGGAAGATCTTGAGGTTTTCCACGAAGATTTTGTTGTTCGGCTGGTGGATCTTGACGAGCTGGGGGAGCCGCAAAAGGGACTGGGCCAGGATGTCCACGGGTTTGGTGGGAACCAGTTCGCTCATTGGCCGTTTCCCGCCTCGCCCGTCAGCTTTCTGGCCTCGGCGCAGGCCCAGCGGACGGAGCGGAAGGCGCTGCGGGAGGCCTTGCGGAAGATCTCCATGGCCCCCGTGGTCTCCGGCATCAAAAGGAGGGCGAGGGCCGCCCCCAGGCGGTGGTAGTCGCCCACCCCCCCGAAGAGGGAACCGATATCTTTTTTGAGGAGCAAGTCCGCCAGAAAGTTCACGGAACGGTAGGAGGCGGCCTTCCCGAAGGCCTGGTAGAAGGGGATAACCTCCCGGCCGACGTTTTTCTTGGCGCGGCATTCCATCAGGTAGTTTTGCAAAATACCCTCGACGTTGGCGTCCCGCCTCCGGGTGAGGGTCGGGGTCACCAAATGGCGAATCTTGGGATCGGGGTCGATTATCATGTGGGCGATGGCGTGCGTGTTTTCCGGATCGTTGTCCAAGATGAAACGCGCGGCCATTTCCCGGACAGCGGCGCTCTCGTGGCGGGAAAGGGAAGCGATGAGGGGGATGGGCACGGGGTGCCGCATCACCTGGATGAGGGAGACCAGCTCCAAAATGGCCCACTCGTTTAAGAGGGGAACGAGCTTGCCGACGTTCTCGGCGGACTTGGTGATCCCGTAGGCCATCACCTCGATAAAGAGCTTTTTGAGCCTTAAGACTTTGACTTGGCTTAAAAGCTCCCCTAAGGTGAAGACCGCCTGGGGCGGGAGTTGATAGAGAAAATAGCGCAAGTCCTCGTAATTGGCGCTCGCGAGCTCTTCCGTTTCCACGGAAAGGCAGAGGACCTCCAAAAACTCGACGGTGTTCACCTTCCGGATAATATCCTCGTAGATCGCGGCGATGACCGCGCGGCTCGATTTGACCATCATCTCCTGGAGTTGGCTCAGGAGATCGTTGACGTGCCCCAAAAAGACCCGGCGGCAGCACTCCTTGATCTCCTCGGCGAGGAAAGACACGATGGAAGGTCGCATGGCGCTCTTGACGATGGGGGACTTGAGGACGATGAGCATAAGCTCAATGGTGCTGTAGGAGCGGCCCCGAGCCTCGTCCCATTGGATGAGGGAGGAGACCTGCTTAATCTCCCTTGAGGAGAGGCCCCAGTATTTGAGGCGTTCCGCCCTTCCGGCCAGGAGCTTTTCGTCCACGTCGGGTTTTTCCTCCTCCGGGACGGTGACGGTGGCCTCGATTTGGGTGTTGTCATGGAAAGAGTCCGCGTCCATGGAAAGGGAGGTCAAATCCAGGTTCTGGACGTTTTCCGCCCAATTGCCCCCGCCTTCCGCCGGCGTCGCCCCTTCTTCCGGGGGAGGGGGCTCGGCGCCGAAGTCCAATCCCCCCAAAGCGCCGCTTCCGCCGCTTCCGCTCGCGCCTTCCGCGGCGGCGCCGCTCGCGCCTTCCGCGCCCGCCTCGCCCCCCGCGCCGCCGCCCCTTGAAGCGAAGGCCCCGGGGAAGCCGTCGTCAAATTCCGCGCCATCGCCCGCGCTATCTTGGAGATCGCCCGCGTTGGTCGCGGACTGGAAAGGCGCGAACCCGTCCTCGTCTTCGCCGTAGCCGTCGCCGTCGCCGTCAGGCGCGGACTGGAAAGGGTCGAAGCCCCCGTCGTCCTCCGGGTCTTCCTGGTCGTCCGCGGCGTCCGGGGAGTCGCTTAAGAGCTTGCCGCCCGCGTGGGGGTCATCCACCTTGCCGTCGGCGCCCCCGGGGGCGAAGGAAAAATCCAAGGAGTCGGCCAGGGCGAAGAGGCTCCCGATGGACTTGGCCACGGGGGCCGAGCCCTCGACCTGGGTGGGCGCGATGGCCTGGTAGGGGGCGTCGATGTCGGGCCGATCCTGGGGCGGGCGCGCGCAGACGAGGGCGTCGAGTTCGAATTCCGGGCCCACCTCCTCGTATTCGTCGGCCACGGTGTATTTGACGCCCGCGAAGGAGGCCTCCCACATGGTGGTGACCACGTCGTCGTGATCGTCTTCCGTGAGCGTCCGGAAGCGGTGCATGATATTGATGAAGACCCGCAGCTCCTCTTCGGTGAGGGCGTGCTCGAAGATAATGGTTTGGATCCCGTCCCGGAAGAGGGGAAAGCTCAAAAGCTGCTCGGAGGGCTTTTCTTTGTAGACCATTTCTCCCGCCTCCGTGAAAAGGCCGTCCTTGGTGACCACGAGGACCACGGGCCCGTAGGCTTCGATAAACTCCATGAGCCAATCGTAGAGGAGGGTGAGGGCCTGGCGGTTGGTCTGGCTGGTGGGGGGATAGAGGGCCATGTTTTTCATGGTCACGATAAACTGATGCATCCCCTCCCTGAGCTTGATGGCCAATTCGGAGCCGGGGGAAGATTTGGGGGCGCCGCGCGGGTAAGCGTCGCCGCCCTCGTCAGCCAGATCCGGCGTTCTTTCTGGTGTCCTTTCTGGATCCAATTTATCTTCTCGCGCGAAAAAGCGCGCGCCTTAAAGCGCGCGGCGCGCCTTGGGGCCGGCCTCGCGGGCGAGGAGGGCCACGGGCGCCTTTTTTGGAAAAAATACGGGAAAGAGGGCGCCTTCCCCGCGAGCCTAAGCTAAAGGGGAGGGGGAAGCGCCTTAATATAGTAACATTTTGGCTCTCGGGAGGGAAAGGCGCGGCGCGCCAAGGCGCGCGCCGGGGTTTTTGAAGCGAGGGCGGGGTTTCGTTCCCTGAAAAAACGGGAGGGCGCGGCGGCCTTTAGGGTTGGGGGGACTCGCCCCGCAGAAAGGACAGAAGCTGGAAAGAGGCCAGGGCCGCGGCGCGTTCCCTTAAGGCGGGGAGGGTCCCCGCGAGGGGGGTCAGCTGGAAAAAGTCCTTGCCCCTTTTTTCTTGGGCGCGGGTCCCCCGGGCCGGCTTGGAGGCCAGAAAGATGTGGGAATGGACCGTGACGGCCCCGTCATCGGTCGGAGCGCGGGCGGGAGTTCCGGGCGGGGGGACCAGGCGCGGTCCCCGGGCCGGGGCCTGGGCGCCGAGGCTGAAAAAGAGGTTGGCCCCCTGGCCCGCCAGAAAGCTTATGGCCGCCTTGAGGCCGCGAGCGGAGGGAAGGATCACGTGGCCCGCGAGGGCGCCGCCCCGGAGGCGCGCGGCGATTTTCTGGGCGAAGAGACCCTCGGAAAGGGAGTCCACGATCCCCAGGACGTAGCCTCTTTGGGCGACGATTTGGGCGATGGCCTCCTCGAAGGCCTCCTCGCCGCGGCCGGCGAGGCTGTCGCCCAGCCTTTTCTCGATTTCGGCGATTAAAGGCTCGGCGAGTTTTTGGGCCTCCCGGAGGGTCGCCGCGCGGGAGTTGACGATGATTCGGGTCTCGCAGGGCTGGGCCGACAGGCCAATCTGGGGGTTATAGTTGAGGCGGACAAGGTCTTTGAGCAGCTCGTCCACCCTTCCTTCTCCCAGGCCCATGGCCCGCAGGATCACGGTCGCGGTGGCGCCCGTCCGCGCGGCGAAACGCTCCGAGACGAGGGGCATCACGCTTTTCGTCGCGAGGCTTTCCATCTCCCGGGGGACTCCCGGAAGGAAAAAGGCGAGGTGGCCCGGGGTCCGCACGGCGAAGGCCGGGGCGGTCCCCGTGGGGTTGCGGATGAGGGTGGCGCCCCGGGGGAGCCAGGCCTGGCGGGCGTTGTTGGGGGGCGCGGCGTAGCCGCGGCTCTCCATGTATTCCCGTATTTCCGCGTAGAGATCCGGGTTGAAGTCCAAGGGCAGCCCAAAGGCGACGGAGGCCGCGACGCGGGTCAGATCGTCCTCCGTGGGCCCTAAGCCTCCGGTCAGAATGGAGAGGTCGAAATTATCCCGGGCCTCGCGCAGGGCTTCGATAAGGAGGTTGAGGTCGTCGGGGACGGAGACGTGCTTGGCGGGGACCACGCCGAGGGAGGCCAGTTTTTGGGCGAGGAAGGCCGAGTTGGTGTCGACGGAGAGGCCTTGGGTTATTTCCGTGCCCGTGGAAATGAGCGCGGCCTTGAGGGGGTTGAGGGTAAAGGGTGATGGGGTGGGCATTTTCAAAGGGCCGCTCCGAAGGGAGACAATGGAAGGGTAATGACGATGGAAAGGCCGCCGCTCTCGCGGTCGAGCGCGCGAATGTAGCCATTGTGGTCCGCCACGATGGTTTTGACAATGGTCAGCCCCAGGCCCTGGCCGCTCCCCGAGGTCACGTAGGGCTCGAAGATCCGGTCGCGGGTCTCCGGGGGGAGTCCGGGGCCGTCGTCGGAGACGGCGAGAATGACCCCCGAGAGGGGGTCGAGATCCACGCTGGCTTCCACGCGGCCCACGCCCCCCATGGCCTGGGCGCTGTTGGCGAGGAGATTGGTGACGGCCCGGCCCATTTGCGCGGGGTCAAAATTGAAGATGGGGGGCTCGCGGAGGACTTTGAGGGAAAAGTCGATATGGGGGTGGGCCGCCCGGAAGAGGGTTAAGGCCTCCTCCACGACCTTCACGAGGCTCGCGGGCTCGGGCTTGGACTGGGGGAGGCGCGCGAACTGGGAAAACTCGTCGACGAGGCACCGCATGTTTTCGACCTGGCGGACGATGACCGCGAGGGATTCCGCGAAAATGGGCCCGTCGGGGTCGTCCGCGAGCTTTTTGGCGAAACGGCGCTGGAGCCTTTGGGCCGCCAGGGAAATGGGCGTGAGGGGATTTTTGACCTCGTGGGCGATACGGCGCGCGACTTCCCGCCAGGCGGAAAGCCGCTGGGCCTTTTCCAGTTCCGAAAGGTCGTCAAAGGTCACGATATAGCCCAAGGTCCGCCCCTCCCCGTCCTTGAGGCGGGCCCGGCTCGCGGTGAAGACGCGGGTCTCGCCCCCGACGCGGACGTGAACCCGTCCCTTGGACGGGGGCCCGGCGCCCAGAGGCCGCGCCCCCGCGACGAGATCGGCCAAGGCCCGCGGCGGCGCCGGGCCCCTGGCCTCCGCGAGGTTGAGGCCAAGCGCGGCGAGGGCCGCCTCGTTCACGTCCAAGACGGCGGACTCCTCGTTGAGGACCAAGACTCCGGTCGAGACCTGTTTGAGGACGGTTTCGACGAACTGGCGGCGCCGCTCTTTCTCGGCGAAGCTCTTTTTAAGGATCAGGTTCATCTGGTTGAAGGAAGCCACGAGTTCGGCCGTTTCCCCGGAGCGGTAGACGGGCGTCAGGACGAAGTCCAAGTCCCCCCCGGCCACTTGGCGCGTTCCTTCCACGAGTTCCGTTATTGGCGCGGCCAGGCTGTTGGCGAGATGGCTCCCGATCCAGACGCTGAGGAAGATGGAAACTAAGGTCACCGCGGCCAGGGAGGTGAGTTGGCTCACCTTAAAGGGGCGGTTGATGCCCATGAAGGCGCGCTGTTTCCGGAGCCCGTCCTGGAGGGCCTCCAGGCTCGCGTCGTACTTGGAGCGCTGGAAGCTTCCCACCGCGAAGTAGCCGGCGTTCTGGCGCGCGCCCGAGCTTTCCGGGTTTTTAAAGACGAGCCTTAGGTAGTTTCCCTGGGCCGTGGCGGTGAAGGACTCGGCGGGGGGAGGCCCCAAGGGGTCCTCGGGGCTGCCGTCGGAGGCCGGGGGCGGGGCGAGGACGTCCTGGGGCCTTAAGGGGGGGAGATCCTTGAGTCCCTCCCCGCTTAAGGCCCGCAAGAGCGGCAGACCCTGGGAGCTGTGCCATTCCAGGGAATCCCAGGCGGCCCGGCGGCGCGCGTCCTCCAAATCGCTCAGTTTGAGTCCTCCGGGTTTCTCCCAGAGGATCTCGAGGCGCTCGCGGGCGTCGAGGATAAAGAGGGTTTTCTCCTCCCGCTGGGCCTTTTCGGCGACCTTGATGGACTCCTCGATGGCGCTCGCCAGCGAGGAGTCAAACCATGTTTCCTGATCGCGGCCGACCATGCGGTAGGAAAAATAGAAAATCAAAAGGATGGGAATGAGCGAGAGGCTGATAAAGGAGACCACCATCTTGGTCTGCAGGCTCCCGTAGGCCTGACGCTCGAAAAAGATGCGGTAGAGCCCCCGGAGGATGAGAAAGAGCAGGAGCCCCAAGGTCAGAACGGAGAAATTGATGCTGACGAGGGTGATGACCCCTTGGTTGGAGGAGAGCCCGGGCCCCAGGTTTAAGAGTTTCCGCTGGACTAAAACCAAGGCGAGCAAGCCGGCGAGCGCGAGAATGAGGAGAATTCTCTCGCTCTTCTGGCGCTTGCGCTTGAGGGCGCGCGGATCCCGCTCGGGCGGGTTCGTTTCCGGGGGAAGGCTCATCAAAAACCTCAAAAAATAATCTTCTGGGGCGATTTTTTCACAGTTTCGCCCAAAAGAAAAATAGCGCGGGCGCGCGCGGCGGCCCTCCGGGCCCGCCGCGCCCGAAAGGCGAGCGGAGTCTGAAGGGCCCGCGGAACGGAAGGGGTGGGCGGAGCGAAAGGGCGGGGCCTTATGGGCTTAGGGCTAAACCCCGCGCGGGGCCAAAGGAGAGCCAAGGGCGGTCAAGGGAGAGCCAAGGACGGACAAGGGCTGGCAAGGACGGGCCAGGGCAAGCGAGGGCGGACAAGGGCGAGCGAGGGCGGCGAGGGGGGACTCGCCCGGCGCCCCGGCGCCGGCGCGTCTTGACAACGGGAAAATAGTGATTATATTTTTGGCAAAACTTTACGGGGCGCGTAGCATGACCCAATCTTACCTGACCTGGAAAGGTCGCCGCAAAATTATCGACAGCCGCAAAAAAGTTCCCCTGGCGGAGTTCGCCAAGGCCGGGCGGGAACTCCAAGAGGCCGGTTGGCTCCGCGAGGCGGTGGAGTTTTTTAAAAGGGCCGAGGATTGGGACGCCTTAAGGGCCATCCGGTCGGAAAGCGTCGCCTCCGGGGACTTTTTTCTCTACAACCTCGTCTCCCAAAATCTCGGCGAGCCTTTAGACCCCCGGGCCCTGAAAGATTTAGCCGCCAACGCCGAAGAGCGTGGCCTAGGCGCCTTCGCCCTGAGCGCGCGCGCCATCCTGGAACCCCCCAAGGAGGGCGCGACCCCTTAGGCGCCCGCGGCCCACGCGCGGCCTCGGGGGCTTTCGTCGCCCTTCCTTCCCCCGATCTTCCCGCCGCCCCTCTCGCCCTTCCGCCACGCCGACCGCGTCTTCTCGCCCTATCGGACGCGCCTTCCCGCCCTTCCGCCCGCGCCAAAGAAAGCCCCCGTGGGGGCCTTCACCCCTCGTCTTTTTGGTCTCGCCATGGTGCCGATCCTTGCTTAAGCTATCTTTTCACTACCTTTTTGGGCTCTTCTGGGCCCTTTCCCTCTTCGGTTGCGCGCGCGAGGCCCAGGAGCCCTCCCGGGGCGGCGCTTCCCCTTTGGGCGCCGGGCCCGAAGTCTCCGCGACCTTGGTGGCGGGCCAGACCACTGTCGCCCAGGCCCTTTCCGCCTTGGGCGCCCCCGACGAGCGCTCCAGCGAGGGCGACCGGGAATATTTGGCCTATTTTACCGAAAAAAGGGCTCAGGCTTACGTCCTGACCTTGGTGGGCCCCGGCGGCCAGTCGCTGACCGCGCGCTTTTCCCCGGAAAAGGGCGACGTCGTCAGGCTCGTTTTCGTCAAAGGGCTCTTAATTTTGGAGCGCTCCGCGCTTTTGGCCCGTTAGCTTTACGGGAGGCCGGCGGCCCGCGCGCCGGCGTTTTTAGTTCAAAAGGCCCCGATCTTTGGGGGGATTTGACGCGTGACCTCCCTTACTCCCATTTTTTTCCTGGGGGAGGCCTTTTCGAGGAGACGCCGCCCCAATTACGGCGGAAGCGGTTATGAGCCAAAAAGAAGATTATTACGCTATCTTGGAAGTCGACCAGCGAGCCGATTCCGAGGCCATCAAAAAAGCCTACCGGGCCAAGGCCCTCCAGTTTCACCCTGACCGCAACCCCGGGGACGCGGAGGCGGAAGAGCGTTTCAAGCGGGCGGCCGAGGCCTACGGGGTGCTTTCGGACCCCGACAAAAGAAGGATCTACGACCAGTACGGCCACGAGGGCCTCCAAAATCAGGGTGGCTTTGGCGGCTTCGAGGACATCTTCCGCGGCTTCGGCGGGGGATTCGGGGACTTCTTTCGGGATATCTTTGGCGACGGGGGCGGCGGGAGGCAGTCCAACCAACCCCGGAGGGGCCGGGATTTAGGCTACGAGCTGGATATCACTTTCGTGGAATCCTTTACCGGGGTCGAAAAGGAAATCGCCGTCCCCAAGGAGGAGGATTGCGCCGCCTGCGAGGGCACGGGCTCCACGACCCGCAAAAAGGAGACCTGTCCCCAGTGCCGGGGCAAGGGCCAGATTTTTTCCGGCCAGGGCTTTATCCGCATGGCTTCCACCTGTCCCCGCTGCCGGGGAACCGGCGAGGCGCCCGCCGACCCCTGCCCGGAATGCCACGGCGCGGGCCGGGTCCGCAAGCAGAGCGTTATCATGGTGAAGATCCCCGCCGGCTTGGACACGGGGCACCGCCTGCGCCTCCAGGGCAAAGGCGACCGTGGGCTCAACGGGGGGCCTCCCGGGGACCTTTTCGTGGAGATCGCCGTCAGCCGCCACGAGTTTTTCGCGCGGGAACGCAATCACGTCTATTTTGAGAAAAAAATCGACATGGTCCTCGCCGCCCTGGGGGGAGAGCTGGAAGTTCCCACGGTGACCGGGGAGACGAAGATCATTGATGTCCCCGCCGGGTCCCAAAACGGGAAGCTTCTGCGTCTCGAGGGCTTGGGATTCCCGAATCCCGCCAATCCCAAAAGGGCTCGGGGCGATCTGATAGTTTCCTTGGCCGTGGCCACTCCCCGCGATCTGACCGAAGAGCAGAAAGAGCTGCTCCGCAAGTTCGCGCGCTTGGAGGAGACGAAAAAGAAAGAGTCCTTTTTAGGGACCATTAAGCGCAAGGTGGAAGAGAAGATTAAAAACGCCTTCGATTAGCCTTAAGGCGCGCGCCTTCGCGGCGCCGCGGGCTTTTGGCTTGGGGATGAAGGCGCGATGGGGCCTTTTGAGGCGGCTCGTTCGGCTCGCGCGCTTTCCGCGCTTTCCGCGCGCATAAGGGAGCTTACGCGTTTCGCTCTCGCGGGACATGGAAATATTCGCGGGAAACGGAAATAAACGCGCGCGCCTTACGAGGGGAAAGCGCAAAGAGCCTTACGCGCGAAGGCGGCGCGAAGGGATACGCGAAAGCTCGCCCGCGGAAATTTTAAGCGCTCCGCGCGTCTTAGCTTTTCGCGCGCCTCGCTTTTCGCGTCGCGCTTTTTCGCTTCGCGACCGTTTCCTCCGCCCTTAGCCGCGAGGCGTCTTTAGCCAGAGGCGTCTTTAGCCAACGACCGCGCCCCGCCCCGCGCGCGCCCGCTCGGGCGCGGCGCCTCGCGGGGCTATAACGTCGCCTTATTGTCGCCTTATTGTCGCCTTGTTGTCGCCTTGTTGTCGCCTCGGGGCGCGCGCCTCGCGCGTTGGACAGCGCGTCGCGGGCCCTCGCCGAAACTCGCCGCGGCTTGGCTAAAACTCGAATTGGAGCCGAAGGCTTCCGGTCGCGCCCCGGCGCTGGCCGACGTAACCCTGGACGCCAAAATCTAGGGAAAACGCGCCGCCATCCGTGGGCGAGAGGGTCACGCCCACCTCGCCGATCCCCGCGTCGCCCTTAAGAGACGGCGCCTTAACGGGCAGTCCCCAGTAATAGGCGCGGGCTTCCCCGGCGAGTTCCCGTTCCCACGCGGCCCCGACATAGACGCGGGCTTTGTCGCTAAAGTCGCGCGCGAGGCGGGCCCCAAGCCTTAAGCGGCTGGACTCGGCGGCGTCGAAGCTCGCCTTCTCGCCGGTGGCTAAAGTCGCTTCCTTCCCTTCCTGCCTGGTCCAGAAATACTTGGCGCTCAGATCGAGGGAAGTTTTCGCGCTGGCGCGCCACAGGTAGCCGGCCCCGAAATGATATCCGTAGTAGGTCCCGGAATAGTCGTAGGAAGCCGCTATTCCCGTAAGGCTCGTAAGGTCGGCGCTGTGGTACTCATTGCGCAGTCGGCCGATTCTCCCGGAAAGCTCAAAATGGAGCGCCCCGGGACCGTGGGGAAGCTCCAAGCGGGCCAGGGCGCCTCCCCCGGCGTAGTTGGCCCGTCCGTCGCCATGGACGGCGGGGGAGGCGGCAAAGGAGTTATAGGTGTCGTAGGAGCCATGGCCGTACTCGAAAAAGGGGCCAATCGCCAGGCGGACGGAGCCGACCGTAAAACCCTTGGCTATTCCGGCGACGACCGCGAAGCCGGAGGAGTCGACGTGGGAGCCGCTTTCCAGGCGTTCGCGGTTTGCCGAGAGGGCCGCGAAGGGGACCCAATTTACGCCTTGGAGCGAGGCGCCCCTGGCGACGGCCAGTGTCGCGCTCGCCAAGCCTTGGCCTTCGACAAGGTCGGACCCACGCGCGATAAGGCCTAAGGCCGCGACGAAGCCTTCCGAGAGGGCCTTGACCCGCTCGTTGACGGCGGCCTTTCTGACGACCGCTTTGAGCTGGTTTCCGGATTGTAAAAGCTCAAATTC
>JAISCZ010000040.1 GCA_031265205.1 Deltaproteobacteria bacterium | reverse complement strand
AAGGTCGGCGAGGGGACTTTGGCCCTCGGCGGCGCCAATACTTACGATGGCGGCACCGCGGTCAAAGCGGGGACTCTGCTTTTAGAGGAAGGCGCGTCTTTGGCTTCCGGCGCCCTTGAGGTGGCGAACGCCGCTTCCTTGGCGGGATACGGCGCGGTCGGCGGCCCGGCCACGGTCGCGGGCTCTCTTTCCGCGGGAGGGCTTGAGGACGGCGAGTACGGGCTCTTAACCTTCGCGGGCGGGCTGACTTTAGAGAGCGCGGCCACGATTGTCTTCCACCTGGGAGACGGCGGAACGGCCGGGACGAGCTACGACTCCGTCGCCGTGACCGGCGGGACCCTCGTCCTCGCGGGAGCGCTCGAGGCCATCGCCGCCTCGTCGGGGACCTATACGATATTCAATTATAGCGGAGCGAGCTATCTCGGCGACATCGACGATGATTTCGACTCCGTCACGGCGACCGTGGGCGGAGGGGCGGCCAACGCGAGCCTCGCTAATAACGCGTTCGCGAGTGTCATTACCCTGACCGTAAGCCAGGGCAACCAAAGCAACGAGACGCACACTGGCGACGGCGCGGGCTCGAATCTGGCCGATTCCGGATTCAGTCAGCCCGGGCTGGTCGTCACTTTTACCGGAACGGGAGAAACGGTGACGGTCATCGCCCCGACCAGCTTTGACACGTTCCTCTTTGATTCCGACGACTACGTCCTCGAAGGCGGCGACTTGACGATTGATCCGGCCAACGGGAGCGCGGGGATCGTTAACGTTAACGACTCCGACTACGTGGCCACTATCGAGAATAATATCGGCGGCGCGGGCCAGTCGCTGACCAAGGTCGGAGAAGGCTTATTGATCCTCGCGGGAACCAACGATTATACGGGCGGAACCGTTATAGAGGCGGGGACCCTCCAAGGCAATATCGTCGCGGACACTGACCTGACGGTGATGGACGACGCCGTTTACGACGGCGACGGCGCGGCGCGCTCTATCGCGGCTTTAAACGGCGACGGGGATATAGAAAATACCCACGGCCTGACGGTGGCCAGCGGGATTTACGGGGGCGATATCGGGGATTCCAACGATGGGTTCCTGAAAAAAGTTGGCCCGGGAGAGCTCATTCTTACGGGCGCCAATGATTACGGTGGCGAAACCATCGTCGCGGAGGGAACCCTCAAAGGCAATATCGCCGTCGGAACGGATTTGACCGTCGCGGCCGGGGCCACCTATGACGGCGACGGCGAGGCCCGGACGGTCGGGATATTGAGCGACGCTGGCGCCATAACGAATACGGCTGGCCTGACGGTGTCCAGCGGGCATTTTAGCGGCGTCTTGGACAGCTCCAATACGGGGGGCGTCATCAAGCTTAACTCGGGCGAGCTTTATCTCGACGGCGGCAATAACGAATACGCGGGCGGCACCTTCGTCTTTGAGGGAACCCTCAAGGGCGATATCGCCAGCGGAACGTATTTGACCGTCGCGGCTGGGGCCACTTATGACGGCGACGGCGAGGCCCGGGTGGTCGGGATATTGAGCGGCGCGGGCGCCGTGAAGAATACGGTTGGCCTCACTGTGTCCAGTGGGACTTTTGAAGGCGATTTGGACAGCGCCAATACGGGGGGCCTCACTAAGGTCGGGACGGGCGAGCTTTACCTTGACGGCGGCGCCATCGCTTATACGGGCGGAACCGTCGTCTCGGGTGGAACCCTCAAAGGCGATATCGCCAGTGGAACGGATTTGACCGTCGCGGCTGGGGCCACTTAGGACGGCGACGGCTAGGCTCGGGTGGTAGGGATATTGAGCGGCGCGGGCGCCGTGACGAATACGGTTGGCCTCACTGTGTCCAGCGGGACTTTTGAAGGCGATTTGGACGGCGCCAATACGGGGGGGCTTACCAAGGTCGGGTCGGGCGAGCTTGAACTTGCCGGCGCCAATACTTACGGGGGGGTCACCACAGTCTCGGCGGGAATCCTCAAAGGCAATATCGCCTACGGAACGGATTTGACCGTCGCGGCTGGGGCCACTTATGACGGCGACGGCGGGACCAGGGTGGTCACGGATTTGAGCGGCGCGGGATACGTAAAGAATACCGATGGCCTTATCGTTTCCAGCGGGACTTTCAGCGGCGACTTGGACGCCTCCAATATTGGGGGGCTTGAGAAGATGGGCTCCGGGGACCTGACCCTCACCGGGGATAATTCCTACGGGGGCGGCGCCGCGGTGAGCGGCGGAAGGCTCATCGGGGACGCTAGAAGCCTCCAAGGCGCCATCAATATCCAGAGCTCGGCGACCTTGCTTTTTTCGCAGGCGCTTGACGGGGTCTTTGTCGGCCAGATTAGCGGCGCCGGGAACTTTGTTAAAGACGGGCTCGGGTCTCTCGCCTTAAACGGCGCCCAGGCGGCCGGCGACGTCAAGATTGACGGAGGCGGCCTCATCGTGGGCGACTCGCTCGCCAATAACGCTTCCACCCTGACCGCGGCTCTCGTGACCGTTAACGCCGGCGGCCTCTTGGGAGGACACGGCACAATCGTCGGAAACGTGACAATCGGCGCCGGGGGGAGTCTTTCCCCAGGCAATTCTTACGGCGTAATCCGTATTGATGGACCTCTAACCTTCGCGAGCGGCTCCTTTTTCGACGTGGAGGTTAACCCTTTTAACGCGCTTGAGGGAGATTTGACGATAGTCACCGGGATGGCCACCCTGAGCGGAACCGTACGCCACTTCCAAACGGGCGGGACCGCCGACGACTACGCCGCTCTCGGCAAAGAATGGACCATTCTGACCGCGGCCTCCTTGGTCGGCGAGTTCGCGGACGCCATCTCCGACCTCGCTTTCCTTAAGCCCGAGCTGCGCTACGATTCCTCTAACGTCTACATGTCCTTCGCGAAAAGTTCTTCTTTTAGCGACTTTGGAGACACCCCCAACCGGAGCGCGGTGGTCGCGGCCCTGGAAAGCCTGGACTCCGCGAGCGCCCTGCGGAATCAGATTGAAGGCTCGGCGACTCAGGACCAAGTGCCGACCCTTTTGGACGAACTCTCCGGCGAGGCGCATAACGCCATCGGCGGCGGACTCTTCCAGCTGGGCGCGTCTTTCGATCACGCGATCTTTAGTCACGTCGGCGACTTTTCCCGTCAGAGGAGAACGACGGCCCCGTCCGCGGGCGCCGCCGACGGGAACGGTCACGCCCTGTGGGCGAGCTTGGGCGGAAGCCGTTCCGTCTCGCGGGGAACCGCCACGACGGCCAAGTCGACCCTGACCGGCCCGGAAGTCGCCATTGGCTACGACGGGAGCTACGAGAACGGTTGGCTCGGCGGCTTGGCTATCCAGTATAGCGACAAGAAGATGAAGATGAACGGGAGGCGTTCGGAAGCCGATATCCGGAGCTTTACCTTTGGGCTTTACGGCGGCAAGGAGATTGCCGCTGGGCCCGGCGCCCTGCGCTTACTCATATCGGGCGCTTTCTCGCGCCATGACGTCGAGTCCACCCGGAGGGCGCTGATTGGAACCCAAGATCAGACTTTGCGCGCCGATTACGCGGCCAATTCCTTAAGGGCCAACCTGGAGGTCGCTTACCGCTTCCCAGCCAACCAGTCTCTCGATTTGGAGCCCTTCGTCCGCGTGGGTTGGCAGAGGCTCCATTCGGGGGGCTTTGAGGAGCGCGGCGGCGTCGCCGCCCTGAAGTCCGGGGCCGCGAACTGGAACCACGCCGTGAGCGCGACCGGCCTTAGGCTCTCCTTGGCGGATCTGGGCCGGGTCTCTTTGAGCGCCTCTCTCGCCTGGCAGCATACCTTTGGCCGCCAGGTTCTCGCCAATACCTACGCTTTCCGGGACGGTGGGAACGGTTTCTCCGTCCAGGGTTCTCCCCTCAGCCGGGACGAGGCCTTAGTGGGCATTGACCTGGGCCTTCGGGCGACGGACAGCGTGAGCTTGCGTCTGGGCTACGACGGCGCCTTCGGAAGCCGGAGCCAGTCCCACGGCGGGAGGGCGACGCTCGAAATTCAGTGGTAAGGCCGTTCTGGCCTTTCGCCACGGTTTAGATCGCGAAAAGGGGGGTCTTCCAAGGCCCCCTTTTCGCTTTTCAAGGAGGCGCGCTTTCGCGTCAGCGCGGCGGGGAGCGGCCCGGAACGGCGGGAACGCGCCCTAACTTTTCGCGCGAGAATAAGAACGCCGGCGCGCCGCTCGCGGACGCGGCTTTCCCGCTCGCGTATTCGCGTTGGCTCGCGCCCTTTGTTCGCGCGGTCGCGTCGCCCGGCGAGGGCGGCGGCGTAAAGTCACGGACTGCGGCTTTACGCGCGGCGCGTGGGCTGACGCGGAGATTGGCGCGCCCTTCGGGTCTCGCGCGCCTCGCCCGCGCTGGGGCGAGGCGCGTCGCCTCGCGGGAACTCTGGGAGGAAGGCCTTATATCTGAGAGGGTCATAACTGTTAGGGTTATAACTGTCGGGGTCTATCTCGGAAGAGAGGAAGGCTTTTCCCGTGGGCGGGAAGATTCTTCGGAGCGGTCAGACAATCCTTTTGCCGAAAGTCGCGCGGGCGCTCGCGTAGCGCTCCTTGGAGGGCGCGCGAAGGGCGGGCGCGTCTCTCTACCAGGCGGCGGGGCCTTGCCGGCCTTTACGGAAAAGGCGGGATTGCCTTTGTTCGCGGAGATTGTCTCTATTTCCCGCGGCTATCGGCTCTCTTGGGTGGCTGGCTAAGGTTCCCGAGAGGCGTTTAAGCTCGCGGAGAGGAACGATTGTCTAAGCTTGAGGGAAATTAGAAGAGGCGCGTCAATAAAGGCTCGCGGCGCGAATTCAAGCTTCGGCGTTTGGCGCGCGATCGAGCGTCGGTTAAAGGATTGGGCGTACGAGCGCTTTTTCGCGCGAAAGGCATCCGAGAACTCTTGACAAATCCAGAAAGGAACTTATCTTTAAAGCAAAATTCGCGAAGGAGGAAAATATGTCAAAAAACACCAAGAAAACTTCTCCCAGGGTCGCGACCAAGGCCTCTAAAGCTTTGTCTGACCCCAAGTCTTCGGCTAAAGAGAAGAGTTTAGCCGGCTCGGCGTTGTCTCAGGCCAGCGCCGGAAGGGAAACGGGGGAAAAGATGGAACCCGAAGCCGCGCGGGCTTTGCGTAAAGAGCGCTCCAGCTCAACAACCAAAACTTTCGCGGGCTCTGTCGTGTCCCAGTCGAACAAAGAGCGCTAAGGGGCCTCCCCGTCAAGCGCCGCTTTTCCCGGTTCGCGGCGGCGCGCGCCAAAGAAAAACGAAGCCTCAGGCGCGTGAGTTGGCGTCTCGGGAGGGCCTTTGGAAAACGCGACCGAGAGTTGAGGGCGATTTAGACGCTCTCAAACCATTCGTCGTCGATTTCCACCCGCTCAACCGTTTGCGTTTTAACGCCCAGATTGAGGTTTTTGAGCGTCTCGGCTAGGCCGTGGCCGTCCATTAAATCAATGATTGGCGCTCCGTCGCGCGTGGCTTCGGCTACGGCGTCTGGCGTGAAAGCTCCGTTGGTCACGAAGAGGAATTTTTCGGCGCGGCCAACCGCGTTTCCCCTAAATTCCCTAATGTCGCCCGCGCCGACCTTGCCTTGGTGGCGCTCGCAGCGAAAGGCGACGTGGAAGCTTATAAGATTTTGCAATTTTAAAACGCCCTTGCCTTCCAAGCGTCCAGATTGATCTCGCTCGGTAATATCGACTTGAACGAACCCGCTTTCGCGCAAGACTCTTTTGAGCAAGCGCTCAAAAGAGTCAAAATCCAATTTCGCGATATTTTGGAGCAGGCCGTCAGTCCAGCTGTCTTCCAAATCCAATTCAGGGACGTTGGGCTCTTCTTCCGCCGATTCCGTCGATTCAGGCGGGGTCGTGGTCGCGAGGGCCTTTCTTTTTTTGGCGTATTTGTTCCCTTGGAGGGCGAGAACTTTTTGGACTACCTTTTCGGGATCGACTTCCTGACCTTTTTGGTAAATTTTGGTAAACGCCCAGACTCCTCTAACGGAATTGGTCAGCAATTCAACTTTTTTGAGGTAAGTCCGCGCCCAACCCAAGCGGTACTCAACTTCGGTGTCGCTTGATTCATTAGGCTTATGGAGACGCGAGGCGATCTCTTCGGGGAGATCGAGAATTTTCAGGGCTTCGGAGTTAATTTCTTTAATGGTTCCGGAACCTCCCAGATTATCCAAGGCCCTTAAAGTTGGGTTCATCAAAACTTTGTAGGACGGTATTTTCATGGGCTATTCTCCTTAAAAAGGGAAGTAAGATTTGGCGAATTGACGCGATTATGCCTTAATTTCGTTTTTTTTTCTAGCGGAGCGGGGCGGCGCCGGCGCGCGGGCGGAGTTTGGCCTGCTGGTTCGCGCGCGGGGCTTGCCTGGGCCCTCTGGCGCTCTTAGGCGGGCGATGGGCCTTTATCGTTCCATCCCGCGAGAGCAAGGCTCGAAAAAGGGCGCTATGACGGTTAAAAAAGCGAAAAGCGATAAATAGCAAATATGTAATTATCAATAAGATTATAAGTGTGACTTACGCGATCAGCGTTCAATTGGGTTCCGGGTCGAGGTTATGAAGAGGCGATCAACGAAAAGAGAATGGTAGATATTGAAGCCATGATTCGCGAGGGGACGCGGTGCTGGAGTCCGTCCGTCGGGACGGCCTGAAGGCCGTGAAGCGCCATGTCCAGGCGAGCGCGCCTATGGTTGGCTATCGGGACGGGCAAGCGCTTCACGTTCCGCCAGAGGAGTTGGTTGAGACGCCGGCCACCGCCGCAAAGGAATCCCCGTCTCCGGTAGCGTGGACGAATACGCTCGGCCAGCTCCAATAAATTCCGGTGGTTAGACTAATTATAACGAATTCGCTATATTAGAATTGGCTAGAGAGGGGCCGTCAGCGTTTGACGTTGAATTTTACGTGGGCGGAAAAGGGCGGCGGCCTGTTAGGATGTTTTTCTTGATTTGAAGGACAAAGCGGCGACCAGTAAGGACGCGCGTATTCAATACGGGAAAATATTGGCGCGTCAAGGCCTTCGAGAATTACGGCGGCCGAGTAGGCGAGCCGATCGTTAAACGCGTTGACGGCAATTTATGGGAACCGCGACCGCTGTCCCATCGCGTCCTGTTTTTTTACTGGCGTGACAGCGCTTTCGTATTGTCGCGCCATTTCGTAAAGAAGACGCGAAAGGCGCCGCCGCGAGAAATCGGGCGTGCCCGCGACAATCTGGAGGACTCTTTGGCCAGGAGGGAAGATTGATGATTAGCGAAAAAGTCGCCAGCGCGAAATTTAGCGGTTTTCATAATGACGACGCCACCGTCCCTCCGGCGGAGCGCGCCACGATCGATTTTGAGGTGGCCCTGATCGGCAAGCTCATCGAAGCGCGGGAGGCCAAGGGGTTGACTCAGGCCCAATTAGCCGAAGTCGCCCTGGCTCACGCAAGCGGCGATCGCTCGGCTGGAAACTATGAAAGCCACGCCGCGGATCGATACCCTCTTCAAAGTATTGACGCCTATGGGCTACAAACTCGCCATTGCGCCGAATGAATCAAGGCGCTGATTCCACTTTGGTAAGCCATGAGGACTTGGAACCATGAAAAAGAAATTCGCTTTTTTATTGATGGACCCGCGATTGAACCCGGAGAAGGATCGGGCCAATTTCGAAACCGATAAATTCATCTACTACTTTCGGTCCGTGAGCGGGGCGAAGAACGCTAAAGCCATGGCCGTGGAATTGATGGAGGAGGGGGTCGCGGCCATGGAGCTTTGCGGAGCCTTTGGCCCGAAACTGGCCCGCGACATCATCGAAGCCACTCAAGGAAAAGTGGCGGTAGGCTACGTGATCCACGATTCCGATCAGGACGAGGGGTTCGAAAAATTTTTTGCTCGCTGATACGCGCCCAGTTGGACAGCGCCCGAAATCAATTGTTTATTTCAAGGCTTTTCACGTTTTTGACGTCAAAGTTAAACGCGTCAAGGCGCCGTTCACGTGAAGATATGGGCCATCCGGTTAAAGCGCGTCGTTGCCCTGTCAAGAATGAATATAATGCTAAGTATCTATTAATAGTGTCTAATAATATAAAATATGATATATTTACTCGCTTAAAATATCTTTTGCTTTTCAATTGACATGCTAAAGAGCAGAGCGCTGAACCTCGAAGCCCTTAAAAGCGAGCTGGCCTAAAAGGGTAGACTCCCAAGCCGGTCACGCGGGTCCATGGCCTGGCGCGCGGCGTTTTCGACAAAATGGCCGCAGGGGAACTCGACGACGGTCGCGCGCCCACCACCAAAGATGAAGACGCCCATAGTGGACAACGCGCGCGTTCGCCACCGCGCGCTGACCGAAGCCGCCGAACTCATGGCCACCCTGAAGGAAGAGGATGTCGCCTGGTCGTGGACGGCTTCCCAGAGCCTCAACTCCGGCCCGCGGCTGGGTGAGATATTGGACTTTCGCTGGAGCGACCTGGACCTGGAGGTCGACATCGCGCGCGCCCGCGACGGCGGGGATGGCGCCCACGTCGCCGATATGAACGAGAGCCCCAAGGCCATCTTCTAATCCAAGATTCCCGACCGGAAATCCGGCTTGGCGTTCACGTTCGCGATGGATACCGATCGCGGCCCCATTTCGGTCCCCAAGGTCTACCCCAAGGTGGTGGCGCCCTCGGCGTCGCGCGCGAAGCTACCCGTCCGACCTATGCCGATATCGCGGAGGGTGGAGAGAACGATGGCGAAAAAGCTCTCTTCCGTTTGATTCGCCCGCGGGCATTGGAGAGCGAGTTGAAAGATTCCGTCTACGCCGTGAGCGCCGCGGTCCTGGAAGCGGAACTGGGCGGTTAGAAAGTGGTCTTCGAGGCCAAGGGCCGTCACCTGGTCAATCTGGCTTGGCGAGTGGTAGTTTCCGTCGTCCAAATTGATGATACCGAGGAAGAGAAGGAATCCAACAACCAAATTCCAAAGTCGCGGGAAGGCGGCCAGGCCGTGGCCAGGAGCGGAAAAGCGCTCGTCAAAAAGACTCGCCCATCGGCCAGGTTCACCGTGGCCGCTTAAGCCAAAAAGCTGGAGGAAATTGGGTATCGGCCGACCCAGCGCCTTCGCGGCAATCGTGAAAATATCGCCAGCCGAGGATTCGTCAAAATCGCAAAACGCCAGCTAGCCCAAACCGAGCTTGGCGAACGCGTTATCGAAATCCCGCGCGATCGTTTTGGGTTTGTGGATTACGGCTTCAACAGAGCCAGGAGGAAAAACTCGGCGAAATCGCCGAAGTGTCGTGACGACTGGCGGAGGGTGGTTGAGCCACCACTCCCATTAGCCAGCCGCAATGATTGATGTCGCGGTATTGCCCGACGTGGTAAAATATACGCCAAATAAAACTGTTTAAACTTCGATCTGGTGTCCAATCTGGCCGACCAGCTTGAAGCCGCGAAGAATTTACAAACGTTCGACGACACGCGTGAATGGCTTTTGCTCGGAAGGCGTCCTCGTCAAGCTTAACGGTCAAGCTCTTTAAATACTTTTCCGATTTGTTGGGATAGTAACGGAGGAACCGCGTTCCCTACCTGCCGCGCTTTAGATGTCATCGTACCCATGAAAGCGAAGGACCGTGGGAATGTTTGCAGACAAGCCGCTTCGCGTATACTCAACGCTCTATCCTCGAACGGATGTCCGTATCTACCGTTGGAGTAGCTATAGCATTTAGTCGTTAACGTGCAGGATGGTTTATTATAAGCCAACCTTCCATATACATCGGTGTGTCCTGAATGACTTTTATGGCATTCTAAAGTTAATGCCGAAGGCCAATCGGCTCGACCTCCGCCTTCAGGCGTGGCTCCAATTCTGATAAGATTCAAAGATGACAGCTTCATAGCGCAATGATCTGGGTCATTGGCGTTTACTTCTCCAGCCTTTAATACCGGCAATCCCGCTATCCAATCGCCGACCGTTGAGTATGGCGTATCGCTGGCTTCACCATGAGTCGGCGTCGGAAAAGCTATGTCATGCCTGAGAGCGGCAATAATGATTAATCTTTTTCTGTATTGGGGAACGCCATAATCAGCCGCGGATAAAACCGCTATTTGAGGATTTATATACCCGTATTCCTCGAGGTCTCTTAAAAATGGCTCCAATGGGCTGTTTCCTATTCTAAAACTTTGCATCCCTGGCACATTTTCAACGAAAATAAAGTCCGGTTTATAATATTTAATGAAACGACAAAACTCTTGCGGTAAATTCGTCCGTCCATCATCAATATACTTACGCTTATTCTGTTTTGAAAACGGTTGGCAAGGAGCGCATCCACAAAATAAAGTCTTATGCTTTGGATTGATATACGATTCAAGCTCTTTTGGTTGTACATTTCTAATATCGTTCTGTAAAAAGTGGGCGGACGGAAAATTAAGACGAAACGTTGCGGCGGCGTCAGGATCGATATCCAATCCAAATTGTATATTGAGCCCAGCGGCTTTAAATCCGCTGCTCGCGCCGCCACATCCAGAAAAGAAATCGTATACGCTTATCATCAATTGGCCGATCCCATTCTATGAGGACTCTACCAGGTTACAAAAGTCATCGACAGCCCTAATTTGCGTTATTGCGCTTTGGAGCGCCCCGATAGCCATTTTATCCGAATTAAAAATTGCGTTAGAATCGATGGATTCACCGTTTTACATTATTTTCAAACGCGCGTTTCGCGTCAGATGGGAGCTTTTAGGCGTAGCCGCGCAACGCGCTGGGAAAATAATGGGCGTGGAAAGGGAGTAATTCCATGGCGGTTTCCGCTAAATGGGTCAGGATTAATCGCGCGTATCTATATTACGCCAAAATCATCTAACCCGCTAACGCTTTGACTTTCGGAATTTAACTGCCATTTCAAACTGAAGCGGGATCCTGGGCCAGGACAGGGAAAGAAAACGCGAGAAAGGCGCTAATAAAAGCGAAGAACGGATTATGGCCACAGGGGAAGCTCCAAAGAACGCTCCCCATGCTATCCAGCGCCCCCTTGAACGACGGCGATAAATTGTTCTTCATTTTTTGGGTGGCGCGGGTCGATCGCTTTCCATTTAATGAAACCGAGGATAGCGCAAAATATCGCCATCCCAAGCCAAAAAGCGTTAATTCGCACGCGGGGTCCATAGAGCGCCTCCTTTAAGATACCAATCCGTTCACGGCGAAAGACGCGTGGAAAGCGTAAAAAGCGTTAGCCCACTAAAATAGCTTTTCATTTCCCTGAAACAGGCTCGCCAGCAAGGAGAGCGGCCATCTTCGCGCGGACGCCTACGTCTATATGGACGGCTCCCTCAAATTTTGTTGACGAGCGCGGCGACCCGTCAAGCGTAACTTCCCCTCCGCGGGGTCATACTCCCAACCTTTATAAAGAGCGTAACGCAAAATTAGAAAAATTGTTTGTCTCAGAAGAGCGATTCGGCGACATGAGCGCTTGAATCCAAGGGCGCGCGGGATCCCAAATTACCTATTTATCCCACGCCCCCTCGCTTGAAGTCAAGAGCCACGGATTTCTGTATTTACTTGCGGATACCAGAATACAAAATCCCTTATATTGGAGATAAAGCCTAATCCCAAATAAGAAAACGCGCCTTAACCGGGCTATCCGGGCAATCAGCCCACTTCCGAGGCGTCTTCCACCTCCGCGGGCGGTAGCCAGCGTGAGTAAAGGCCGCCCGGACCCCGTTCCTCTCGCCACGCCCCGTCTTTTTTCCGATCCAGCCCGCCGGGAAGCCCTCTCCGTTTAACATGGTTGAGTTCGCGGCCCGGAAACCGTGGGAGCGGATCTCGCCCCGTTGCTATTCCGGGCGCCGGAGAGCCGCGATAAGGGCTATGTTGGCCATAAGCCGTTTCGCGCCGATCACTGCCTCTGAAAAAGGCGCTTGCCGCGCGTGGTCAGCTTCTTAAGTTCCCCCATGAGCGCCAGGGCCCGAGTGGCCAGGGGCGTCAGACGATGGGGCCTCGTCTTCATTTTTTCCCGCCGGGATCCGCCGTAAGCCCGTCCCGAAAAGGAAACTCTTTCCCCTCGGCGTGGCCAAGCTCTCCAGGCCGGACAAAAATATAAGGGAAGGATCCCTAAGTTATAGGGCTCCGCCGCGGTCCCCTCGCGAGGCTTGCTATCCGCGAGGAGTTTACCGGCCTAATCGGTTCCGCGATAGGCGGCCAGTGGGCGCCCTGGACGGGTTAAAGAGCGGCGCGAAGGTCCCGGGGAGGTCGGAGCGCGCTCGCCGCTGGCAACCCAAATACCGGAAAATAAAGCGAAGACAGAGAGCGACCTTAGCCGCGGTTTTATTATCCATAAATGGAGAAAGTAAGCTTTGGCGACTTGGCGCGGTTACGCCTCAATTTCCTTTTTTTCGGCGTGGCGGGGAGAGCGCCCGCGCGCGGGCGGAATTGGGCCTGGCCGCGCGGGATGGGCTCGTCTGGGGCCCTTTTGGCTCTCTGGGCGGGCGATGGGCCTCTGGCCGTTCCGTCCCGCGCGAGCGCGCGGCGGAAAAGGCGAGACGCCGCTTAAAAACGTGGGAAGCGCTTAATGGTATATTTACAAATCTTGATAAGACAATTTATGTTATATTAATCTGTAGATTTATGTCAGTTTCAGGCGCGCGTAAAACTTTGAATCAATTTTGGCCCCGAGAAAAAGAAAAAAAAGAGGTTTTTAGGGGAAACCTAAAAACCTCAGAAGAAAGGAAAAAAATGCCTAAAAAATCCAGCCTTTTCTAACTGGAGCGGGAAACGGGATTTGAACCCGCGACTTCAACCTTGGCAAGGTTGCACTCTACCGCTGAGTTATTCCCGCTCATGACTAGGCGCGAGGCCGCGCTCCCCAAACGCTTGGGGAAGGGTCGGCGCCGGAAAAGGCTTGTTCCGAAGAACGGATAAATTTATAGCGAAAAGCCTTTTTTTTGTCAAGCCCCGCGCCAAGGGGCGGGCCGCGCGTGGGCGAGGGCGGGCGTTCTCCGGAGGGGCCGCCGGGAAAACTTTTAATGGAAAGGGGAAGTTAGCGGCTCAAAAGAGAAAAAGGGAGCCGCCCCCACCCCCACGCGCCCCACGCCCGTGGACGCGCCATTCCCAGCGGGGACGCGCGGATCTCAGCGCGGCTCGGCGGGGCGCGGGGGGGATTCGCGGGGCTCAAGCGGGCCGCGCGGCGCCGGCGCGTCGGCCAAGAGGAGGTATTTGGCGAGGGTATAGCCGCTGGAATAGTACCAAGAGAGGGCCCAGGCGGCGGGTCCCCCCAAGATTCCGAGCTTAAGGAAAAACATCTTCAAAAAGGCCATGGAGGCCCGGAAAACGGCCTTGAGCGGCCCGCTCGCCAGCCCCCGGTCGCGCGCGCCCGCGACCCAGAGACGGGCGTATTTTTCCTGCTTCGCGACAAAGGAGGCGTAATCGCGGTAGGTGAAGTGCTCCAAAGGGGCGTTTATCTTGGCCAAGGGGAGGGCGAGGACCGGGCGCTCGTGGACCTTGCCCTCGTAACGCGCCCCCGCTTTAGGGAAGAGCCGGATAACCCTGTCCGGGGCCAAGGGCCCGAAGCGGAATTTTTGGCCGAAGGCGCGGTTGACCCGTTTGACGGCGTAAGCCTTGGGCGGCCCGGCCAAGGCCCGCGCGATGGCCTCTTGGAGGGCCGGGGTGACCCTTTCGTCGGCGTCGAGAAAAAAGACCCAGTCGCCTTGGGCCTCTCCGAGGGCGTAATTGCGGGAGTCGGAAAAATCCTGAAATTCCCGCGAAAGGACCCGCGCCCCATTTTGGGCGGCGAGGGCCGCCGTCCCGTCGGGGCTATGGTGATCGAGGACTAAGATCTCGCCCGGAAGGCCCCGCGCGCTCTGGAGGCAGGCGAGGATATTGTCTTTTTCGTTGCGGGTTAAAATGACGGTGGAAAGAAGCATAATAACTCCCGCCGGGGCCGCGCGGGGCGACGCGCCCCCGCGCGCGTAAGGGGGAGCGGGAAATTGTTCTGGATGGCTTCGACTTTAGGAGCGGCGTATAGCGCGCGTAAACCTTGGGTGGGCCAGGCGCTCCGAAGGCGTGGAGAATTGTCGCGGGGACGCGCTCCCGTGGGTGGGGAAGGGATTGACGTGGGGGGCCTCTCGCGCGCGAGATCTTGTGGACAGTGGAACCGCCCCCGCCCCAAGGTCAGGCCCCAAGACGCCCGGGTCCGGACGCTTTGGAAGTAGCCCGAGCGGGCGAGGATGGCCGCGCGCGCCAGGATGACGGAGTCGAGCCCCTGGGGCCGGGTTCTCGGCCAGGCGTTGAAGCGCGCGGCGACGGGGAGAGCGCGGTTGGGGCTTAAGGGGAGGCCGGGAAAGCGCGAGCTTTTGGAGGCGGCGCGCGCGGGAGGCCCTTAAGGAGGCCGCGGCGAGGGACGAGTCGAGCCGTCGCCCGTGGAACCGCTGGCGAGCGCGGGGGGCGCTCTCGCGTCTTGGCGCGCCCGCCCCTCCCCCGGGGTCGGAAGTAAGGCCCCGGCGAAGGCCTTTTGGGCCTCTCCGCGGCTCCGATGGACGCGCTCAGGCCTAGCTAAGCCGTTTTTTGTCCTTGTCTACGCGTTCCAGGATTTTGGCGACTTCGGAGGGAGAAATCTCCAAAATCTCGCTTATCTCCCCCACGCTCTTGTTTTCGGCGAGCAGGGCCAGGACATTGATGGTTCTCCTCATGTCCTCGCGCTCCGTGACCAGGGTCTCAATTGTCCCGTCCTTGGATTTATTCTCCTCGGACAGGGTCTCATTCTCCGCGGACAGGGTCTCGATGGTCCCGTCCTTGGATTTATTCTCCGCGGACAGGGTCTCGTTCTCCTTCTGAAGGAAGGAAAATTTCCCGTCCGTCACTATGTCCGCGACAAAAACTTCGTCTAATTTCATGTTTCGAAAA
>JAISCZ010000151.1 GCA_031265205.1 Deltaproteobacteria bacterium | reverse complement strand
CTGGCCATCCGCAGCGCCGACGCCGCCAAGAACACGGCCGACCTGATCGCCGCGACCATCAGCAACATCAACTCGGGCTCCGAGATGGTCAACTCCACCTCGGAGAACTTCCAGACCGTGACCGAGCACGCCGCCAAGGTCAGCCAGCTGGTCTCCGAGGTGGCCGAGGCCTCCAGGGAGCAGTCCCAGGGCATCGGCCAGATCACCACGGCCATGACCCAGATGGACAAGGTCACCCAGTCCAACGCCGCCTCGGCCGAGGAGTCCGCCAGCGCCGCCAGCCAGCTCGCCACCCAGGCGGGCAGGCTCCTGGGGGCCGTGGACGACATGACCAGAACCGTCCACGGAAACTCCGGGGCGGGCGCGGGCTACAAACCGACCGGCTCGTCCTCCAAGCCCAAGGGGCCGCCCCTGGCCCTCGGCTCCAACAAGCCGGCCAAGTCGAACAAGAGCCTCGAGAAGACCCTGCCCATGGAGCCCAACGACGATTTCGAATTTTAGGCGGGCCGCCCTCCGCCGCGCCTAACGCCGTCGACCGCCGGGCTCCTTGCCGGCGCCGGTCCTCGGGCGAGACGAAACCCCGGCCGGCGGCCGGGGTTTGTCCCGCCCGATTTTTTTGCCGGAAAAGCCCCGGGGAAACGTCAAAATGAAAAAATAGCAAAAGGCCGGGGCGAGCGGGAAAAGAGGAAAAACCGGACGGATGAAAAAGACCGATGACGACGGGGGCAAGGAAAAGCCGGACGGATGACAGCAGACGAAGGAGGAGAACGTTAAAAATAAGAAAGGCCGGGTCGACGGGCGTCATGCCGCTCCCCGGCCTTAATTTTCAACGTCTGAAAAATTATTTCGGCCGCGTTTTCATTCGGCCGCGTTTTTATTTCGGCCGCATATTTTGCCCGTCCGGCGCCCGGCCGCCCGATCCGCCCCGGCGACGACGGGGACGCTCAGTAGGGCCGGCCCGCGGACACCGGCCCGCCCGGGGCGGGGCGGCCGGCAGTCAGGTTGTCGAAAAACTCATGGCATTTGAATCCGGCGAGCTTTTTTCTGGCGTCGGCGAAGTCCAGCCCCCTGGCCGCGTGGACGGCCTCGAGGAGGTCGCGCATGAGGCTGGTCAGAAAGGAGAGGAAAAACTGCCCCCTGGCGATCTCGACCGCCCTGGCCAGACTTTCGGCGGGCAGGCCCGGGCCGTCGAACAGGTCGGCCCGCTCCCGGGCGCCGGGGGCGGGGATGCCGCGGAGGCGCAGGACGGTCCCGACGGGGAGGTCCAGAGAGGAGACGAGGTTGAAGAAGCCGGCCCTCTCCCTTGCCGTCTGGACGACCTCGGGATCGGCCGGGGGCCCGAAGAAGGCGCCGGCCAGCTTGGCGCAGTCCAGGCAGGAGTAGAACCAGGCCGGGCGGCCCAGGAGCTCGCCGGGCCTCCTGACGACGAAATAGCAGGCGTTCCCGGACACCGCGGCGTTGTCGGCGCCGACGACGGCCGGGGCGTCGAGGTCCTCGGGAGGCAACCCGGCCGGGACCTTGGAGGCCATGAAATGCGCGCCGGACTCCCGGATGAACCCGATGTTCTCCAGGGTGAGGTAGTCGCCGCCCAGGACCGCCCTGTCCGGGCCCAGACCCAGCTTTTTGGCCGCGTCCAGAAACTGCGCGAGGTCCGACTCGTCGACGAAGCGTTTGGGGTAAAAGCTCGACATGACGACGCCGCCTTCCTTCAGGTCGGCCAGGTACGCGCGCCTGACGGAGGAGCGGGGCTCGTCCTCGAAGACGGGGAGGCGTTCGAAGCCGGCCTCCGGCGCCCCGGCGGCGGCCTCGAGCGACTTGACGGCTGGTTTGGCGGCGGCCCCGCCCGCCCCGAGCGCGTCGCCGCCGGGCAGCTTTTTCAGAATGTCCAGCCAGCCGGCGAAGAACTTGTCGAAGACGCCGGGGGCGCCGACCGCGGCCAGGCAGTCGGCGATCCGGGCCTCCTTCATGTCGGCCCCGGGGAACAGCATCCTGGCCGAGGAGCCCTCCGTCCAGGAGGGGGCGCGTCCCCAAGACCCGCCGTCGACGGCCTTGTAGAAGGCCGCGGCCGCGAGGAGGTCCGGCGAGGCGGGATGGAGCTCCGGCAGCAGGCCCATGACGCCCGTCCCCACCAGCGCGTCGTTGAAGGCGTTCGTGTAGGCCATGGCCGCCCCCAAGTTTATTCCGTTCGGCATACGATCGCTCCCTGACGTTTACGGGGGCGGCCGCGGCCAGGACGGCGGGCGTCGGCCGCGGCCCCCCCCGGGCCCCCCGTTGCCGGCGGGCCGTTACTTTTTAAAAACCGGGGCTCCCGGCGTCGGAACGCCGCCCCGCGGCGGTGGCAACGCGGCTATTATGGCACGGCCATAAGCTGTCGGCAAAGTCCGTCTCATGACCAGGCGCGTTCTTAATGTGTCCGGCATTTACCGCGTCAAATATAATACCATGTTCCATAAGGACTTTTCAAGGCATCATCCGATAAACATTAGCGCTTTCCCTCATTACGGGAAAATTGCCATGATTATCGACCCGTTTGGCTAATTCTTCAAGCCCGGCACTGAAAGTGCTGAAAGTACCGAATTCATGCGCGACCTTGCCTGTCTCGTCATCTTTTGTCAGATGACAAGCGACAAGAATCTTACCGTGAACGTCAAGCCCGATTGTCGATTGTATAATTGGCGAAAATGACATAAAACAACCATTGTCATGCAATAGTTGGCAGCGTTGAGCGCGTCGTTTGGTCGTTCTTAAAAGACCATGCTGGGTGCGGACAGTCATTTTTCCATACGCTCTCGTCAATTGGACGGATGCTTGCCGAGGCGCAATCCAAGACCACGGGACAGGTTTTTTACAAGTTCGGCCGCATAACGGGCCGTCTTAAAAAGCAAACGTCCTCCCTGCCATCGCGCCGCCGTATGACACCACGCGCGTTTCATCCGCCGAGGCAGGGGGGGGCGGCCGGCGTCATGAGGCGTCTTTCCCCCGGCCGTCCCGCCCGCGCCCGCCGCCAAAAAAGGCGGTCGGGAGCGATCGGGGCCCAGGACGCGCCTTTTTTTTCGGCCAATGGCTTCCGGGCCGTCCGGGCGACCTCGCCGGGGCGCGGGGGCGTCCGGCGGTCGGAGACGGCTTTCTGGCTCCGCGGACCCCGTCCCCGGTCTTTGCGCGTCCGATTTCGGATGGCCATGACGATATGATGCTTGGGAGTGTCTTTTTTTTGGCGAAGCAATGATATTAGTAACTTTTTATAAATAAAATATTTATTTTTTGATATAAAATATTATATTATTTACAAATTATTATTTTATCAACATGCCTGAACTGTCGCCGGCCAAAAAATTGACCGCCGCCGACATAAAGGCGAACAATAATAATAAATTGTTCTTTCATCCACTCGTAAAGCCTGCCATTGTCCATAATTTCCCAGTCCGAACCATCTTGATTTTTCGCCCCGCGCGGTTTATACTTGATAGGATTTATCGAGCCCCACGGGTCGTCCGGGCCTGGGGGGAGGCCGCCGGTCTCCCGCCATGGCGCCGCCGACCCCGGCCCGCATCGCCGCACGTCCGAAACTTGAGGTGCCCTTTGGGTGTCTTCGGACGGAGGATAAACCTTAGGGAGAAAACATGAGCCTAGTCAGCATGAAGCAGCTCCTGGAAGCCGGCGTCCATTTCGGACACCAGACCAGGCGCTGGAACCCGAAGATGAAACCATACATCTTCGGCGCCCGCAACGGCATCTACATCATCGACCTGCAGAAGACGGTCCAGCTCTTCAAGACCGCCTACAACTTCGTGGTCAACACCGTGGCCGAGGGCCGCAGCCTCCTCTTCGTCGGGACCAAGAAGCAGGCCGCCGACGCCATCCAGGACGAGGCCAACCGCGCCGGGATGTTTTACATCAACTCCCGCTGGCTGGGCGGCACCCTGACCAACTTCGTCACCATCAAGAAGAGCATCGAGCGCCTGAAAAGGCTCGAGCAGATGAAGGCCGACGGGACCATCAACCTGTATTATAAAAAGGAGATCATCCAGCTGGAAAACCAGATGGTCAAGCTCCGCAAGAACCTCGGGGGCATCAAGGAGATGGACCGGCTGCCCGGCGCCATCTTCGTCATCGACCCCCGCCGCGAGAACATCGCCACCGCCGAGGCCCGCCGCCTGGGCATCCCCGTGGTGGCCGTGGTCGACACCAACTGCGACCCCGACGACGTCGACTTCATCATCCCCGGCAACGACGACGCCATCCGCGCCATTAAACTCATGGCCGCGAAGATGGCCGACGCCTGCCTGGAAGGCCGGTCCCGCTGGGCGGAGCAGGCCCAGGCCCAGGCCGACAAGGAAGAAAACCCCCAGGGCGCCGCGAGCGAGGGGGAATTGCCTCCCCTGGAGCCCACCTACGAGCCCGCCCCCCAGAGCCCGAGCCCGCCCGTGGAAAGCGCGCCCGCGGCCTATTTGGACACCATTAACCCCGAGGGCGAGGTCGACTAAAGAGTCGTCTGGGGGGTATCCCCACCAGGGCTTTCGCGGTTTGAGGTCGGCCCGCGGGGCGTCCGCCTTGGGCGGAGCGCGCGGGCCGACCCTTTCCTTTTTTTTCCGGGCCGCGGCCTCGCGCGCGAGGGGCTTTCCGGGAACGCTTTTTTTTACGGTTTTAAGTTGGGACGTTATGGAAATCACAGCTAAGATGGTCAAGGAACTCCGGGAGAAAACCAACGCCGGAATGATGGATTGCAAAAAGGCCCTCGCCGAGTGCGGCGGGGACATGGAAAAGGCCAAAGACTGGCTGCGCGAACATGGCTTGGCCACGGTCAGCAAACGCGCGGGTCGGACGGCCAAGGAAGGCGTGATCGCCACCAGCGTGAGCGCGGACGGAAAAAGGGCCGCCATCGTGGAACTCAACACGGAAACGGATTTCGTGGCCAAAGTGGACTCTTTCCGCGCGCTCGCCCAGAGCGTCGCCCTTTACCTGGCGGGCCCGGTTCCCGTTCCGGCGAGCGCCCAGGCTCTTTTGGAGACGGTCTCCCCCGAGGCGGGACGGCCATTCGCCGATCTTTTGAACGACGCCACGGCGCTGACTGGCGAAAAATCGGAGCTGCGGCGCGTCGCCGTCCTGGAGGCCTCCGGGGACTCCTTTGTCCACGCCTATAACCACGCGGGCGACAAGCTCGCGGTCTTGGCCCAGCTGACGGTCGAAAAGCCCGGGCCCGCCGCCGACGAGGCGGCCCACGCCCTGGCCATGCAAATCGCCGCCGCCGCCCCCCTGGTCGTGAACGCGAGCGAGCTGAACCCCGCCGACGTGGAGCGCGAAAAGAAGATCTATCTGGAACAGCTCCGGCAGGAAAACGAGGAGTTGGCCAAGGAAGGGAAAAAAGGCAAACCCGAGGCGATGTGGCCGAAAATCGTCGAGGGCAAGCTCAAGAAGATCTATTACGAGCAGGTGGTCCTTTCCGAGCAGAAATACATCAGGGAGCCTGAGCTTACCGTCGCCCAATGGCTCCAGAGCCTGAAGGATTCCCTGGGGAAGGTCACGATCCAAAAGTTTGTCCGCTTCCAGCTGGCGGAAGAACTGGTTGGCGAAGATGCCGGGGAAAAATCCTAAGCCCCCCCAAGCCCCAAGCCCAGAGCCTTTGTCTCCCCGCCCGGAAACGGGCGGGGCGCCGGGCGAGTGGCGCTTTCGGCGGGTTCTTTTGAAGATCTCGGGGGAAGTCCTCCAGGGCGCGGCGGGCTTTGGCCTGGACGCCGCCCAACTTCAAGAAGTCGCCTCCCAAATAGCCGAGCTTTCGCGGTTGGGGATTGTCCTGGGCGTGGTCGTGGGAGGCGGCAACATCTTCCGCGGCAAGCTCCTGATCGCCAAAGGCCTCGACCGGGTGACCGGCGATCAGATGGGCATGCTCGCGACCCTCATCAACGCCCTGGCCATCCAGGACGCTTTAAGCCGTTTGGGGAGCGAGAGCCGCGTCTTATGCGCCTTCCCCGCGCCGCCCCTCTGCGAGACGCACAATCGCCTCGCGGCCCTGCGGCACCTGGAGAAAGGCCGCGTCATAATTTTCGCGGGCGGAACGGGCTCTCCCTTTTTCACCACGGACACCGCGGCCGCGCTGCGGGCCGGCGAAATGCGCGCCGAGGCTATTTTGAAGGCCACTAAAGTCGACGGGGTCTACGACCGCGACCCGGCGCTCGACGCCGGAGCGCGCCTTTTCCCGACCATCTCCTACGCCGAGGCCATCGCCCGCGGCTTGGGGGTCATGGATCAGGCCGCCATGTCCCTGGCCCAGGCCCACGGGATCCCCACGGTGGTCTTTAACCTTAAAGTTTACGGCAACATTTTAAAGGTCGTCCGGGGCGAGGCCCTGGGGACCACGGTTACCCCCATCTAGCTCGCCATCCCACGCCGTTTTCTTCGGACTGGAGCCCATAATCCCTATGCTGGACGACATTTATAGCGATCTCAAAACCCGCATGGACAAAACAATCCATTCTTTGGAAAAGGATCTCCTCAAAATCCGCACCGGGAGAGCCACTCCGGCCATTTTGGACGGGCTCGCCGCCAACTATTACGGGACGGCCACCCCCTTGAACCAAATGGCTTCCATCTCGGTCCCCGAGCCGCGGACTCTTTTGATTCAGCCCTGGGATTTAGCGGCCTTGGGGGAGATCGAAAAGGTGATCCTCAAGTCCGACCTGGGCCTGACCCCCCAAAACGACGGCAAGGTCATCCGCGTCAACATTCCCGTTTTAAGCAAAGAGCGGCGGAAAGAACTCTCCAAGCTCGTAAGCAAGATCGCGGAAGAGGCCAAGATTTCCCTGCGCAACCTCCGGCGCGAGGCCAACGATCTTTTAAAGGAGCTTAAGGCCTCCAAGGACATCGGCGAGGACGAGCAGAAAAAAGGCGAGGAACAGGTGCAGAAAGTCACCAACGGGTATGTCGCCAAAGTCGACGCCGTCGCCGCGGCTAAAGAGAAGGAGATCATGGAGTTTTAACGCGCGGCGCTTCAAGCCGCCGCTCGCGCGCCGCGGCGCGCGTCTTCCCGCCCTTTGGGCCGCGCCCGCCCCTTGGATAATTTTCCCCGCGCCCGCGAGGGATAACGCCCCAGAGGAGACCTTCCGTGAGATTTAAACGCAAAGGGCTTACTCCCTGGAAGATCGTCCGCGTCTACGCCTTGGCCTTTCTTTTGGTTTTAGTCCACGAGGCCGATCGCGTCGCCTCTTGGCTGGAGGACCTGGGGCGCGCCGGGGATAGCTATCCCTTTTTGGCGACTTTAAATTTGGCCGCCGATCTCCAAGCCCTCGCCCGCGCGAGCGGGCTGACTCGCCTTAAGGACTTTGAGGCGCGGGTACTGGAAGCCATGACCCCTCGCGGCGCGGTAGGCGCCAAAAGGGCGCCCGCCGCGCGCGCGCCGGAAGGCCCGGCCCCCGCTCTTACGACCGCGCCCAAGGGAGAGATCCCCAGCGTCGCGGTCTCCTTAAGTCCCCCGCCGGAAACGCCCGGGGACGGCGCGGGGCCCATCCCGCCGCCGGACGCGCCCGCCGCCCCGGACGGAACGCCGCCTCCCGCTGGCGCGGAAGACCCCGAAATCGCTATTTTCAATATCCAAGATCAGCCCCCGGCCTTCGCCAACGTTCTCATCATCGGCGACTCGTTTATGGTGGAGGGCTTCGGGCCGGTCTTGGAGCGCGAGCTCAAGGTGGACGAGAGTCTCGCGGTCAAGAGAATCTTCCGCTCGGCCACGGGCCTTTCTCGGCCCGACTATTTTAACTGGCCCATCTATTTTGGGGACCAGGTGGAGTCGGAAAAACCGGACTTGATCGTCATTTCCCTGGGGGCCAACGACACCCAGGACATCGTGACGACGGACCGCAAGCGCCACAACGTCGCCACGGACGGCTGGAACGAGGAATACGCCCTAAGGGTCCAGGAACTCCTCGATATCGCCTCCAACCACGGGGCCACGGTCTTTTGGGTGGGGCTGCCCATCATGGGGAAACCCACCTACAACGTGAATATCCAAAACCTAAACGAGGTGGTCGCCAAGACCTGCGCGGAAAACCTCCACTGCCGCTTTTTCGATTCCTCCGACGCCCTGACCGACGAAAACGGGGATTTTACCGCCTACCTCACCATGCCCGACGGCACCCACGAGCGCATCCGCGCCAAAGATTCCATCCACCTGACGGAACTCGGGGGCAAAATTTTAGTCCAGTCCTTTTTGGAAACGGCCCGGGACTGGGGTCTCGTCGCCCAAACCCCCTTGCTGGAGGCGCCCCGCTTCAAAAGCCCCCCGACCCCGGCGACGCTCTCCGAGGTCGCGGTCGCCCCGAGCCTCCCCCCCGTCGCGGTCGCGGCGACGGAGGGGACCCTTCCGGCGACGGCCCCCCAGGAGCCTCCCTTTACCTTGAGTCTCGACCCGCCCGCGCCCTATCCCCAAAACGGCCCGGCCTCCCCCGCCACCCTGGTGGAGGTCAATTTGCCTTCCAAGGCCCGCTCCAAACAGACGAGTTACCTGATCTATCTCCCGGGCTCCGAGATTCCCCGGCCCACGGTTTTTTTGCTGCACGGGGTCCAGGAAGACCAGAACGTCTGGAAGGACCGCCTAGGCCGCTCGCTTTTGGATTTAGCCCAGGCGCTGAACGTCAATTTAGTGATGCCCGACGGGGAGCCCTTCGGTTGGTATCTGGACAGCCCCTTTAAGAAGAACTCGCGTCAAGAGCTTTACCTCACCCAAGAGCTTTTGCCGGACTTGCTTCGACGCTTCCAGATAGATCCCGCGCGCGTGGGGATCATGGGCGTTTCCATGGGGGGACACGGCGCGCTGACTTTGGCCCTGAAAAACCCCGGGCTCTTTCGGGCCGTGGGTTCCATCGGCGGCGTGACGGACTTGGAGCTCCACCGGGAGGGCTCCGCGCTGGACGGGGGCCTCCGCCTGGAAGAAGTTTTGGGGCCCGCCGAGGCCCAGAACGGGCGGCACTGGCGCCAGAACGGGGCCTATTACCTTACCCGCCTCAACCCGGAGGCCTTAAGGGAGAGTTCCGTCTTTTTAACCGTCGGCAAAAGCGACGAATTGGCCTTAGGCGAGAACCGCCAGTACCACCGCCTCCTCGCCGACCTGGGCTTGGAGCATCAGTACGAGGAGGCGCGCGGGAACCATTCCTGGGACCTCTGGCGGGACGCCGCGCCCCGGCGCCTGGCCGATCTCGCCGCCGCGCTCTAGCCTGAAGCGGATGAAGAATCTCAATCTGATAGCGCCTTATTTCCGGCGAAGCGTTTTCGCCATCGCCGTCGGCTTCTGCTGCCTGAGCGTCTGCGACTTAGGGCAAATGTATATCCCCCGTCTCGTGGGGAGAATTATCGACGCCCTTTCCGAGGCGGCGCCCTCCAAGGGGCTGATCTTAAAATTTATCGCCATCATTTTAGGCGTCGCCCTCATGGTCGCGCTTTTGCGCTACGCCTGGCGGACCCTGATTTACGGCTTTTCCCGGAAGCTGGAAAAGGACTTGCGCTTTAGGCTCCATTCCCATTTCGTCTCCCTTTCCCTGAGCTGGCACAACGTCAATTCTTCCGGGGACCTGATGGCCCTGGCCACCAACGATATCGAGTCCGTGCGCGTCGCGGTGGGCTTTGGGCTGGTGAGCCTGATGGACGCGATCGTTTTGGGAGTCGCGGCCGTTCTTTTTATGCTCTCCATCAACGTCTCCCTCTGCTTTTGGGCGTTTCTCCCTCTGCCCCTCATAAGCGTCCTGACGGCTATTTTCGGTCGCCGGATTTTTCAGCGGGTGCTCGACGCCCAGAACTATTTCGCGGAACTCACGGAAGTCACGCGCGAGCACGTCTCGGGCTTCAAGGTCATCCGGGCCATGGCCCTGGAAGAGCTGGCCCGGGGCGAAGTGCGGGGCCGCTCCCTCAATTACGTCAAAAAGAACGTCCATCTTTCCTGGGTGATGGGGCTCTTCTTTCCCCTTTTGAATCTGCTCACCAATCTCGCCATCGCCCTCACCCTTTTTTTCGGGGGCCGGGCGGTCATCGCCGGGGAAATCAGCCCGGGCGATTTCGTGGCCTTTATCAGCTACCTGGGCCTTCTGGCCTGGCCTCTCATGGCCATGGGGCTCACCATCGGCCTACTCCAGCAGGGTTTGGCCTCCCTCGCGCGCCTGGCGCGGGTCTTAAGCGCGCGGGAAAGCTCCCCGCGCCCCTTAAGCGGCGGCCCCGCGCGCGCCGCTTCCAGCCCCGGGGGACCCTTGCGCGTCTCGCTTCAAAACGTCGATTTTATCTATCCCGGACGCGTTATTCCGGCCCTGAGGGACGTCACGCTGGAGCTTTGCCCCGGGGCCGTCACGGCCCTGACGGGCCCCACGGGGAGCGGGAAGAGCACCCTGGCGGCGCTTCTCCCGGCCCTCTACGAGCCGGCCGCGGGGAGCGTGAGGCTCAACGGCGTCGACTCGCGGGAATACTCTTTGGAGGCCGTCAGATCCTTTTTCGGGTACGTGCCCCAGGACGGCTACGTTTTTTCCGGGACTATCTTGGAAAACGTCCGTTTCGGCGCTCCCGGGGCCACGGAGGAGGAGGCGCTCCGGGTCCTCGCCCTCGCGGCCCTCAAAATGGACCGGGACGTTTTTCCCGACGGGCTCCATACCCGGGTGGGGGAAAAGGGCCTGACCCTCTCGGGTGGCCAAAAACAGCGTCTAGCTTTGGCCCGGGCTCTTTTAATCGATCCGCCCTATCTTATACTTGACGACACCCTCTCCGCGGTGGACGCCCAAGTCGAAGAGGAAATTTTAAACAATATCGCCCGCGAGCGCGCCGGCAGAGGCGCCTTAATCATCAGCCACAGGCTCACGAGCCTCGCCAAGGCCCAAATCTTTTTCGTCTTGGAGGAAGGGCGCCTGACGGCCCAGGGGACCTTCGCGGAACTCGCGCGCCAGGAAGGCTACTTTAAGAGGATCGCCGAAATCGCCTTTTTGGGGGAAAGGGGCGCGGAAAAAAGAAAGTCCATTTTCGGCGCGGGGGAAAAAGCGTGAATCAGGACCAAAATGAGGATTACCGCCCCATCCGACGCTCCGACTGGCGGCTTCTTTGGAATCTGTGGCCCATCACCAAGCCCTTTCGCCTGACTCTATTCTTGGGCGCGCTGATGATCGTCGCGGCCTCGCTCGTGAGCATGGCCCTGCCCTATCTCACCAAAGTCGCCATTGACGGCTACATCTTGCCCTTGGGGCGAACCGTGACCGTAAACGATCCCGCGGCCCTCGCCGAATTCTTCCAAGGCGAGGCGCGGCCCCAGGATATTCTCCCCAGCGGGCGCGCAGGGCTTTACTATCTCCCCGCGAACGTCGCCGCGCGCCTCGATCCCAAAGAAGAGCGGCTTATGGTCGAAAAAGGCGTTCTTTCGGTCGACCGCTATTACTTTAGGGAGTTTGACCCGGAAGGGGACTTCGATTACGAGGCCGGGGCCCAGATGGCCCTGGCGAGCCCCGGGCGGGTTAATCTTTACCCCAACCTTATCAGCGTCAGCGAAAGGGATCTGCCTTTCGTCCCCGACTCCTGGGGCCTCGTTTTACGGAGCGCCGATTTAAGGGGCCTTAAAATTCTCGCCATCCTCTTCGGGGCCCTCATGGTTTTGGGGTATTTTTTCGAGCTGGGGCAAAGGGTCATTCTGGAAATCGCCTCCCAAAGGCTGGGGCACAATTTGCGGGAAAAAATCCTCGCGCACCTCTTCGGGCTCTCCCAGGCCTTTTTCGACCGGCAGGAGGCCGGGCGCCTGACCTCCCGGCTCACCTCGGACGTGAACAACATCAACACCCTCGTCAAATCCACGGCCGCCTCCTTTTTCAGCGACCTTTTGAGCCTGTTGGGCGTCATCGCCGTGATGTTTCTCCTCTCCCCCCGACTGGCCCTCATCGCGCTGATCCTAACTCCCATCGTCGTCGTCATTTCCCTCTATTTCAGCGCCCTGGCCCGGCGCCAGCAAAGAGAGCTGCGGGGGAAGATCTCGGCCATCAATCAGTATTTCAGCGAGACCCGGGCGGGGATCGCCATTATCAAAGCCTTTAGGGGCGAGAAAAATTCCGCCCAGGCCTTCGGGAAGCTGAACCACGAAAATTACCTGGTGGGTCGGCGGCAGCTCCATTCCCTGGCCATTTTTCTGCCCCTAGTCGATTTCGTCGCGACTTTGGCGCTCGCCCTCATTCTCTGGTTCGGGGGGCTTTTGGTCTTGGAGAACGCCGTGAGCTTGGGGGTTTTAGCCGCCTTCGTGGGCTATAGCAACCGCTTTTTTAACCCCATCAAAGATCTCGCGGAAAAGGTCAACACCTTCCAGTCGGCCTTCGCCTCCCTGGAGCGCCTAAACGCCCTCTTGGACGAAAACGAGCGAGTGGAGCCCCAGGCCCCCGTCTTGGACCCGGTCAGCCCCGGGGGGGAAATAGAATTCAAGGGCGTCAGTTTCCGCTACGGCGAGGACAAGCCCCTCGTCTTGGCGGACGTGAGCTTTAAGATCCAGCGCGGGGAGACCGTGGCCCTGGTGGGGGAAACGGGCAGCGGCAAGAGCAGCCTTATCAGCCTCCTTTTGCGTTTCTACGACCCCACCCAAGGGGAAATTATCTTTGACTCCCGGCCCCTGAAGCGCCTCAATTTGGAGAAACACCGCCACCGGGTGGCCTTGGTCACCCAGGACGTCTATCTCTATTCGGGGACGGTCATGGACAACCTGAAATTGGGCCGCCAAGACATTAGCGACGAGGAGGCGCGCCGCGCCGCCGAAACCGTGGGGGCCTCGGTCTTTATCGAGCGGTTGCCCCTCCAATACCGGGAAAAACTCGGCAGCGAGGGCAAGAGCCTCTCGGCGGGCGAAAGGCAGCTTTTGGCCTGCGCCCGGGCTTTGATTGAGGCCCCGGAATTTGTTATTTTGGACGAGGCGACGGCCTTCGTGGACTCGGAAAGCGAACTTTTGATTTCCCGGGCCATGAACACCATCTTTGAGGGCCGCACCTCGATTATCATCGCCCATCGGCTTTCCACCATCAAAATGGCCAACCGCATCCTGGTTCTCAAAAAAGGCCGGATCGTGGAGGAAGGCGCTCACGCCGAGCTTATCGGCCTCAAGGGCGCGTACTATCGACTGGCCCTCCTCCAGGGGCTCGCCCAGAAAGGCTCTTTGGAAGAGGCCCTCGCCTCCCTTTAACCCTCGCGGCCCCCCTTTTTATGCCGAAAAAATTTTACAAAGTCCAAAAAGCGGCGCTCACTCCCCAAGAGAGGCGCTATTTAACCCTTCCCCCGTCTTTGGGAAGCCTCTTGGAAAGATCGCTGACCCACGGCGCTTTGTATTATCTTGACCGGGAAAAGCGGCTTATTGACGTTTTTTCCAGGATCCTGGACGCCAAAGCCGCCGAGCGCTGCCGCGTCTACGGCTATCAGCTGGGAACCCTCTACGTCAAAGTGGATTCCCCGGCTTGGCTGGAGCGCCTCCGCTACAAGCGCGCGGAATGGATACGCGCCTTAAATATTGAGATGGGGGAAAATCTCATCGAGGACATCCATTTTCGCGTGCTGCCCCTCGATTCCCCGTCCCCGGAACTGCCCGTCCACCCGGAAATCAAAAAAATGAGCGACTCCCTCGCCGAGGAACCGGATTTAGACGCCGGCGCCGCGTGGGACGAGCGAGACGACTGAAAGATCCCCCGCCCCGGCCCGCGCGTTTGGCGCCTTAGCCCGCGCCCCAAGCCAGGGGACGGCGGCGCTTGGCCAAAATTTTGATAACGCGCTCCAAGCGCGAGAGCGCGGGAACGCGAAGGAACGGCGCGCGCGTTTGGCGGCCGGTTTTTTAAAATTCGCCCAATCGCGCTCGTTTGGGCCATCGCGAGGAGGCGGAGCGCTTAAGGCGGGAGTGGTTGATGGGGCGTGGGCGGGGTCTGGATCTTACTTTCCGCGGGCGGGAATCGTTATGGCGCGGCGACAAAGATTATAATACGCGCGCGATTATTTATAATTATACTAATAGTTAATACTCGAAATGGAATCGGTGGCTTACTAGCGTTAAAAATATTGTGACTTGAAAAAATTTTTTAATTCGCTAAAATTTAAACCGTTCCCGTTTTGGCGGGAACGCGATGGATGGCGCTAGAGGCCCCAGGAGCGGCGATTGCCTTCAGGGATTCCCTCTAAATCTTGAGCGTGTTCTTTCTTATGGAATAGACGAGCCCGGCGCCCAAACTTTTGAGATCTTGGCTTTTTAGGATCCTCGGAGCTTTGGCGCGCCTTGGGATTTGAGCCGCGCGGCTCTGGGGCCTGACGCCTCGCGATCCTGGGGCGTCGTGGAAAGGCCATCGGCGCCAATCTCTTTGTTTTAAGTTTCGGCGAGACCATGTTACCCGTAATTTTACGCGTCCTTGGGGGCGGAAAGGGTCAAAATCCGTGACTCCTGAGGATAAGGCCCGCGCGAATATTGACGAAGCTCTCCGCGAGGCCGGATACGTCCTCCAAGACCGGGCTGGCTATAATCGCGTCGCCTCCTTGGGCGTGGCCGTCCGAGAATTTGAGACCCAGGGCGGTCCGGCGGATTACCTTCTTTTTATCGCTGGCGCTCCTAAGGGGCTTATTGAGGCCAAACCCGCCGCGAAAGGCTATGCGCTCGCCGCCTTTGAGGCGCAATCCGAGCGTTACGCCAGGGCGGGGCTCAAGGATTTTCCCGCGGGGCAAGAAATCCGCTTTGTCTACGAGTCAACCGGAATAGTCACTCAATTCCGCGATTTACGGGACCTTAAAGCGCGTTCTCGGGAAATTTTTTCTTTTCATCGGCCCGAAACGCTTTGGGAATGGTCCAAAGAAGAATCGACTTTAAGAAACAGGCTCAAAGAATTCCCGCGGCTTGATCCACTGGGTTTGCGCGTTTGCCAAGCGAAGGCCATCGCTTGCCTGGAAGAATCTTTCGCCGAAAATAAGCCGCGGGCGCTTATTCAGATGGCTACCGGGGCGGGCAAAACTTTCGCGGCGGCGCAGTCTATGTACAGGGCCCTGAAATTCGGGAAAGCGAAACGAATTTTGTTCTTGGTGGACACCATCAATCTCGGGGAACAGGCGGAAGCGGAATTTTTAAATTTTCGGCCCACTGACGATTCCCGTCGGTTTCCGGAGATCTATCAGATAGACCGCCTTAGCTCCTCGTTTATTGAGCCGGAAAGCAAAGTCGTCATTAGCACAATTCAGCGTTTATACGCTATTTTACGTGGGGAGGACTTGAATTCGGCGGAAGAAACCGTCAACCCACACGAAAAAAATATTGAAAACAAACCGCGCGCGATCGCGTATAATCCTAAATATCCACCGGAATTTTTTGATTTTATTTATATCGACGAATGCCATCGTTCGATTTACAATGTCTGGAACGAAGTTATCCGCTATTTTGACGCGTTTTTAGTTGGCCTTACCGCGACTCCGGATAGCCGCGCTTTCGCGTTTTTTAATCAGAATTTGGTGAGCGAATACCCGCGCGATGAGGCGGTATTAGATGGCGTAAATGTCGATTGCGATGGGATTTTCGTTATAGAAACCGAAATCGGCAAGAAAGGAGGACAAATTTCAAGCGAAATCACCAAATTTATCGAAACGCGCGAGCGTCTTACGCGAAAAAAAAGATGGGACGAGATTAGCGACGATATTATCTATAAACCGTCTCAGTTGGATAGCAAAATTGTTAATCCGACGCAAATAAGAAGCGTGGTAAACGCTTTTAAAGATGGACTTAAAGAAATATTTTCCACTAGGTTAGAAACGCCAAAAACAATATTATACGCTAAAAACGACAGTCACGCGGACGATATCGTTAGAATTATCCGCGAAATTTTTGGGGAGGGAAATGATTTTTGTAAAAAAATCACGTATCTATCCAAAGAAGATCCTAAAAGCGTTCTCAATGAATTCCGCAATAATTATTTTCCAAGAATCGCGGTAACGGTTGACATGATAGCCACAGGCACGGATGTTAAACCCGTTGAATGCCTAATTTTTATGAGAGACGTTAGGAGTAAAATATATTTCGAGCAGATGGTTGGTCGCGCCACGCGATCTCTTAATGAAAATGATTTACGGAAAGTTACGCCGTCGGCCACTCGGGAAAAACTAGGTTTTGTTATAATTGACGCGATAGGCGTCACCAAAAGCGCTAAGGTGACGCTTTGCCAATTTGAGCGAAAACCGACCTTAACTCTTAAAAATTTAATGAATATGGTCTCCAACGGAATTCGCGAAGAGGAAATTCTCTCGTCGCTCGCTGGAAGACTCGCGAAATTATCACGGATGATGACCTTAAAAGAACGCGACAAATGGAATAGCGTTTATCCTATTTCTTTAGATACTATCGCTAATAATATCCATAACGCCATTAATCCAGACTTAATAGAAGAGATTGTAATTGAAAAGCGCGGCAAAAATATTTCAGAAGAAAAAAAGCGCGAATATATTTTGGAAGAAAAAAAATCACGATCCGAGAAAGCGTCCGAGCCTTTCAATCTTCCCGAAGTACGTGAATTTGTGGAAAATATTCATAAAAGCCATTTGCAAATTATTGACAATATAAATGTTGACAGAGTTACGTTCAGCGGCTGGGAAACGGAACTGACCGAATCGGCGGGGGGCGTTATTGACAATTTCGCGAAATTTATCGCCGATAACCGTGATTCTATTGAGGCGCTTGGTATTGTTCGCGCCCAAAATTACGGCTCGCGCGAATTAACTCTCAACGCGCTAAAAGATCTTAACGACGCGCTTACGCGCGAGGGATTGAGTCCGGAGAGGCTGTGGGCGGCTTACGCGATACGTCAGCCTGAAAAAGTCAAAACTAAAAATATTATCGCTAAATTATCTGATATTGTTCCTCTTATCCGTTTTGAATTGGGTCAGACCTTGGAACTTATTTCATTCGCCGATAGCGTTAAAAAGAGTTTTCAGAATTGGCTTACTAAAAAGAAATTAATCAACGGGAAAGAATTTTGCGAAGAATCAACGAGATGGCTTTACGCCATACGCGACTATTTTATCAGCTCTTTCGCGATATCGCCGGATAAACTAAATCTTACGCCATTCAGCAAATTAGGTGGGTTAGGAAAATTTTACGATCTTTTCGGCTCAGGATACAAAGAATTTCTTGAGGAATTAAATTACGCTCTTATCATTGATGGTGACTAGGAGAATATATCCGTGCTGGCGCGAAAAACCGCTATACAAGAAAAAGTGTGGTCAATAGCGAACGCTCTCCGAGATGAAGGCGTAGGTAAAAGCGATTATATCGAGCAAATCACGTTCCTTCTTTTCCTTAAATTGGCGGATGAGTACTCAAAAACCCCTTACGATAGGGATATTGGCGTTCCGGAATACTGTTCTTGGGAAACTCTTAAATATAAAAGCGGCGCGGACCTCATTGACAATTATGAGTTCATTTTAGAAAAACTCTCCAATGAAACGGGACTACTTAAGGAAATATTCGCGGGAGCGCAAAATAAAATCAATACGCCAGTCCAGTTATCTAAAATAATTAGCGTTATTGACGGCGAAAAATGGTCTTCCATGTCAAGCGACGTTAAGGGCGATATTTACGAATATATGCTCGAAAAAACAGCGGGTGACGTCAAAAGCGGCGCTGGGCAATATTTTACTCCAAGGCCGCTAATCAACGCGATTATAAAATGCGTTAGGCCGTCGCCTCTTAAAACTGTCGCTGATCCAGCCTGTGGCACAGCTGGTTTTTTGCTTGGCGCCCATTCTTTTATTGAAAATAATTATGATTTAAACGTTAATGAGAGAACATTTTTAAAATATAATACTTTTAGAGGATGGGAAATAGTTCCAAACGCTAGTCGTATGGGTCTAATGAATTTATTATTGCATAATATCAGCGATTTTGAGAAAAGTTCTCCGATTATAAGAGCCGACGCTCTTTTGTCAGACCCCGGGGAAAGATTTGATTACGTTCTCACTAATCCTCCGTTTGGCAATAAATCATCAATGACAATTACTAATGACAAAGGGGTTTTAGAGGGGAAAAATATTATCTACCAACGTCAAGATTTTTGGACGACAACTAACAATAAACAGCTGAATTTTATTCAACATATTCATACAATTTTAAAAACGGGTGGAACCGCCGCGGTTATTGTCCCAGATAATATTTTATTTGAAAGTGGGCCAGGAGAAATAGTGCGGCGCAATTTATTACAATCAACAAATTTGCATACTATTTTAAGACTTCCAAAGCATTTATTTTACGCGACAACTGTTAACGCGAATGTTATTTTTTTTGAAAATCGTCCGGCTTCGCCATTTCCTCAAACAAATATAATTTGGATTTACGACTATCGCTCTGACGTTAAAATTACGCTTAAACAAAATCCGTTCCTTGAATCAAATCTTGACGAATTTGTAACATTATACAACCCCTCAAATATTAACAACAGAGTCCCGACTTATTCCAATGATAATCCAAACGGTCGCTGGCGTTCATTTACGTACGAAGAAATTATTTCACGCAGAAATATTGACCTTGATATTTTTTGGATTAAGGATAATAACAATAACGATGATGACATGAATATTCATAAAGATATTGAAGAATATAAAGAAAATATTAAAAAATTATTTAATTTAATCGAGCTTTTAGAAGACGCCATGAGGCATATTAAATGAAAAAATTTATTTTAATTTTTCTAATAACACGATTCATTTTTCTCAATTTTAAAATAGGCTACAATACAATAATAATTGATATCCTTAATATTTATTCTCACTTCATATATGGCGCGCGATATTATATCAGATACGCGACACGCGCGTATTTTTTTGTTTCAAATTGTCATCGTTTCTATTATAATATAATGGATGTGTTATGAATATTGAGATAACTCGAACTAAAATTCTTAATTTAGCGATTTCGGGAAAATTAACTTCGCGAGCGACGAATGACGCGTATTCTCATTTTTCGTCTGACGAAAATATTATTAATAATGATATAATTAACGCTAAAACGCTATTGTTTTCATTAAACGATGAGTATCGAGAAAATAATTATAATAATATTCCAATTACTGATAATTTGCCACGTCGGTGGAAACTCGCGAGATTAGACGATATCGCGAAGATCACTCTTGGAATTTCTCCAGGAAAAAATTATTTCTCCAGAGATTCTAATGGCGTCGAATTTCATCAAGGCACGTCATATTTTACTGATAAATATCTCTCCGTTTCTCCCCTATATTCGACCAAGAACAATAAAATAGCTGAAGCCGACACTCTTCTCATGTCTCGCAGAGCTCCAATCGCGTTATTAAACATAACCAAACGTCGAATTTGTTTAGGAGAAAATATATGTTCTATTCAACCATTAGACAATATGAAAACTGATTTTTTATATTATTGGCTATTGGCTTTTCGCCCTTGCCTTACCGCGAGGCAAAAGGGCACCGCTTTAAAATTTATTACCTTTGAAGATATTAGAACTTTAATTTTGCCAATACCGACCATTGAAGAACAAAATATCATAACGCTGTCACTAGATTATTGCTTTTCAATTTTAAACGAGATTAAAAACGCGAAAATTAATATTCTTGCCACTACAGCGACTATTAAGCGAAAAATACTGTTTCTCGCGTTTTCCGGAAATCTCATTTTGCCAAACGCGAAAGAAAAATCGACATTTCTTTATCTTAATCAAAAATTTAATTTTGAAAAATTTAACGACGGTATAGCGAAAATTATGAAACATAATGACGCTTATTACTCTTTTCATTACAACGATTATGAATTCTTAAAGAGATTGCCAACCGGATGGTCGTTGAAGCGGTTAGAAGAGATTGCGGATATCGTCTGGGGACATTCTCCTTTATCTTCCGAAATATCAAAAGAATTTTTAGGTTTTGAATTTCATCAAGGAAAACGTTATTTTACGGATAAATATCTCGCGAAATCTCCGTTATACGTCAACAAACGTAGTATATTCGCCAAACAAAATTCAGTTATCTTAAACATCACAAACCCTGTGGGTCTCGTGAATATTTGCGATAGGGATATATGCGTCGGCCGTAATCTTTGCGCTATTGTCCCAAAATACGCCGTAAAGCCAGACTTTTTATTTTATTGGCTAACATTTTTAAATGATTATTTTGTGTCTCGAGCTAAAGGATCGATAATTAAACATATTTAAAAGAATGATGTCACGTCTCTTGTCGTTCCGCTTCCTCCTTTAGAAGATCAAGAGAGAATAATTACTCAAATTAATTATTGTTTTTCGCTATTAGACCAGGCTCAAACATGGCTTTGTTAATTTTAATTGTTAATTAACTTTTGCGTTTCGCGTTATTAGAGTAATAAAAATTTTTTTCAACATGATAACTAATCCTCTATGAGTAACATTTCACGTTTGGTTAATAATTATTATTTTAAATTAATTATTTCATTTAATTTGCCTATTGCGTTGAGGTAGAGATGGAGGTTTTTTTATGTTAACGTTTGAAATTAATAAAATTTATTTAATTTTAATTATTGTCTTTGGTAATCAATCTTGAATTTATTACGTCTTAAACATGAAATTCTAAAACGCGCTCTCCGTGGCGAGCTTCTTCCGCGAGACGAAAGCCATTACTCCGTTCCGCGATTTTCAAAACAAATTGGAAGCGAGCAAAGTAATTTTAATAAGGTGACCATGGCCGCCAATGACAATAATTATTTTCGCGCTCAAGAAACATTTCTTGAAAAATACGAATTACCGCAAGGTTGGTCCTTTTCAAAATTAGGCGATATCGCCACATTTATCACTCGTGATTATCATTTTCGCAAAGATAATAACTTTCGAGAGCAAATCGGGCATGAATATCATCAAGGAAATCATTATTTTACTGAAAAATATATCTCTCCTTCAGGAGTTTTTGTTAAAGGAAATTTTGAGCCTATAGTCGCGAATTCCGTCATAATGACAAATTGCGCTCCAGTAGGGATGGTAAATATTAATACCCGCGCTATTTGCATTGGAAAACGTCTTTGCGCCATAGCGCCAGCGATAGGTATCACGGTAGATTTAATATTTTATTGGTTAATGGCGTTTCGCGACTATTTTATAGAACGTCAAAAAGGGACAACTGTCAAACATATCACTTTGAATGATGTCAAATCGCTTATTGTGCCTGTTCCTCCACCACTTGAGCAACCGATTATTACCGCCCGTTTAGATTACCTATTTTCTATAATTAATTCTATAGAAACAGTTAAAAATGAGTTGACTCGAATTTCATCAAATATTAAGGCTAATACTCTTTCTCTCGCGGTTCGCGGTATTCTAACGACGCGAGATTCCAATGAAGAATCGGCGCGCGTTTTTCTTGAAACAATTAATCCTTTTAATCGAGTCCAAGCGACTGAGTCTTCAATTAATATAATAAATGAAAACAACTATCGCGACGCTAAATACTCATTTTATAATAAATTGCCTATAGGATGGGCTTTAGCGAGCCTTAAAAAAATCGCGAAAATCACGCGAGGGCGCTTGGTTTCTCCAGTTAATTTGTCAAATAATCCAACTGGATATGAATTTCACCAAGGAAAAACTTATTTTACCGATAAATATCTCGCCGTCTCCGGGATATACGCCAAAACCCCGCCCGTAATTTCCCCCGCGAATTCCGTTCTTTTAAGCGCGGTAGGAAATTTATTGGGCGACGTTAATATTACTGATCGCGAAATTGGAATCGGTTCAGCTCTTTGGGTTATCTATCCTTTCGCGGGAATTTCTCCCGAATTTATTTTTTATTGGCTCACTTATTTCAAAGACTATTTTAAAGCGCGTCAAAAAGGCTCGACAATAAAATACATAACTAATTATGACGTTAATTCGCTTGTTTTGCCGCTCCCTCCACTTGCGGAACAGACTAGAATCCTCAAGAAAATTAACGATTCTTTTTCTCTTACGCAAAAAATGGACTCTATTTTGTCACGATTATAATTTGATTCTAAAGAGAATCGTTCCTCCTTACAATCCATTCTATTTATCAAAGATAGGCTTCTTCCGCCCCCTCTCTAGCTGTTATAGCCTCCGATTATCCGCTTGTTTCTCTATTATTTAGTTTAATTTTTAATTTTTGTTTTTTTAATTTTTATCTGATTTCATTTATTAACTTACTAAAATTCACTTGTTTATCATATTTATATCATTTTATTATATTTTTATAATTTAAAGATCAATTAAACTCTTTTTGAGATTGAACCGGCCAACGGGAGACTGCCGCGCGAAATGTTCTCCATAGGTGGCAAAAATATTGGAAATCGCGCTTCTCATTATTTGTCAACTAATTACATACGCGTTGCCATTCCCTCTTATTTTCGCCGATCCTTTATCTAAGACGGCTTTCATCTTCTCTTCGCGTCAATTTAGTCAAAATCTAATTGATTTGACTCAATGACGCTGTTAAGATGGAACGGTCGTTCGCGGGGCTCGAATTGACCTTGTTGGGCCCTGTCTCGGTTTTCGCGCGTTCATTTCCCGGCGCCGCTCGCCTCGTTCCACGCCTCTCGGCCATCCCCGCCGTGGCTTGACGCCTCCGGGGCCAGGGCGCCTGCGCGCGCGGCGGTCGCTTCGGCGCCCCGTCAAGGCGCCCGGGGAACGATTGGACATTCTCCTTTAAGACGCGCCGGCGCGTTCGCGAGCCGTTCCTCAGCCCGGCGCGGTCGGCGGAGACTGGGCGCCGCGGCCCGCGCGCGGAGAAAGCGACCTTTGGCTCGCGACCGCGTAGTCCCTCTTTTCCAAATCCGGCGGGCTAACGCGGCGCGCGACGTCTCTCCGCGCCACGAACGACCCCTTGAGGCTTTTATTTAATTCTCAAAGCGTCCTGGCTACGCTCCAGGCCCGACGCGGCCAACCCCGTGGGGAGACCGCGAGACTTCCGGCGCGACGGAGCGCTCGCGACGGTGGCGCTTCCTTATCTTGGCCACTGACGCGCTTCGCGCGCCCTTCCTAACAGGCGTGGCTCATTCGCTCCATAGGGGCAAACCTTAGCCGCGGCGTTTCTCATTGAGGCGAATTTAGGAGTTGATCAGACATGTTAGCGAAAAAAATCTTGGCTTTCATAGCCTTCGCGTTCCTGCTCTCCATAGCCTTTCCCCTAGCCTCTCAGGGCCAGGGGCCGGCCATTCAGACCGCTGAGCCATTTGCCGCCCGGGTGGTTCTCGACGGCCTCGAATCCCCTTGGTCCATGGTCTGGGCGCCGGGAGGAAAATTGTGGATTACCGAACGCCAGGGCAAGCGCGTGGTGGAAGTGAATCCCGCCGACGGCGCGAAGTCCGTTCTACTGGAGGTGCCTGACGCGAAAATCGGCCCGCAGCACGAGGGGCTCCTGGGGCTCGCCTTGGCTCCCGATTTCGACGCGTCCGGCCTCGTTTACCTTAATTACACCTACCTTAACGGCGACGTTGAGCTTCACAAGGTAGTCCGCTACAAATACGACGCCAACGCGGGAAAGCTTATTGAGCCGACCGATATCCTGACGGGGATTCCGGCTGGAAACGATCACCAAGGCGGGAGGCTCGTTTTCGGCCCCGACGGGACGCTGTACCTGAGCAAAGGCGAACTGGGGCACAATCAGGGCGCCAACCGCTGCGAACCCAACGAGGCCCAACGGTTACCCACGGAAGCCGAGGTGAAGGCGGGGGACTTTTCCGCCTACGTCGGCAAGATCCTACGCCTGAATCCGGACGGCTCCATTCCCGACGACAACCCGGTCCTAAATGGCGTCAAAAGCCATGTCTTCACCTACGGGCACCGGAATCCCCAGGGCTTGCGCTGGATTGACGGAGAGCTGTTCGGGGTCGAGCAGGGTCCCTCCACCGATGACGAGCTCAATCGCCTTACGTCCGGCGGCAACTACGGCTGGCCCCTCATCGCCGGCTATCCCGACGATCAGGCCTACGCCTATATCGACTGGTCCTCTTTCGCCGACTGCGCCTCCGTCCCGGGCGACGCCTACCTGCCTCCCGACCGGGCGAGCGTCAAGGAGAGTTCTTGGGATCGGAAAGACTTCAAGGAGCCCGTCCGGACTTTCTACACGATGCCGAGCGACTACGGCTTCGCCGATCCTAAGTTCGGCGCCCTCGCCTATCTCGGGTGGGCGACCATCGCGCCCTCCAGTTTGGACTATTACCCCGCCGACGGCCCCATCGAGGCCTGGCGCAACTCGATCCTTATCAGCAGCCTGAAAAACGGGGCGATCTATCGCTTGCCCTTAAGCGGCGACGTAAAGCAAGCCCAAGGCGACCTGATTAAGTACTTCCACACCGCCAACCGCTACCGCCAGGTTCTCGTGAGCCCCGACGGCCGCTCGATTTACGTCATCACCGACAACGCCGGAAATTTCTTGGACGAGAACGGGCTCCCGTCGCAGACCGTCAAGAATCCTGGCTCTCTGTTGGTTTTTGAGTACAAGGGTTAATCGCGACGGATCGGCGAGGATGTTAGCCGACCGCCGCTCGGGCCTCGTCGCCAGGAGTTTCCTGGCGGCGGGCCAGGGCGGGGGCGCCTTGGGGGCGGGGCCGCGCGTCAGGCTCCCCCAGGGGCGCGGGCCGTCGCGCCTCCCGCGTTTTTTTTCGCTTTTGTGGGCGGCCAGCGCGCGTTTCTCAGACGGTCTCTTCCAAGAGAAGGCCCTTTGGGGACTTTTCGGCCTCGTATCTCGCCACCGCCCCCTCGTAGACGTTGATCCTCTCGGCGTTCAAAAGCTCGGAGAAGCCGGGAAATTCCTTCTCCTTCACGTCAGTCCCGTTGACTATCGCGGGGGTCTTCAGGACAAAGGCGTTCTCATCAAGGTAGGTTAAGTTCCGGAGGCGCCGCAAGGCGCGCTCTGGCGCGGTCGTGTCCGCCACCCCCATGAGCTTGGACGCCGAGATCTGGCCCATGTTCACGCTGGTCGGAAAACCGATGAAGCCGTAATTGTCGGGAACGGCGTTTTCCATCCCGCCAAAATTCTTCGCGGCGACCTTCATAAACCGCGCGCGGACTTCCGAATCCGTCCTCACGACCTCGTTTACCCTATCCAGGAACGCCCCCCCCAAAAAGGAAGCCAGGTCCGCCTGATAGTCACCCCACTTGAAGTCCCTCCCGTCCGCGAACCCGTAGCCGTAGTCGGAGTCATAGTTGAACACCGGGACTTCGTAGTTTGGGGCGGTTAGCCTCGCGTACTCCGCCTCCCTTTGCCTGTTCAATTCGGTCCAGTAATCGGGGTCGTCGCCCGCCATGAGCGGCGAGCCGTCGGGGGCGAGCTTGAGCGGGCCCGCCAAGACGCTAGCTTCCTCGGTGGCGTGGGCCTTCATGAGCGAGTTCACGGCCGCTATCACGTCGTCGCCGTCTCCGAGGCCTTCAATAAGCGCGGCCCCTTTGGCGTCGCCCAACTCATCGCGAAGGAACCTCGCCAGATCCGCGATGGCGTCCTTCCCGATTTCCCCGGCGGCAATCCGAAAGTCCAGGCCGTGACGCGTCTCCAGAAGCGCCCGGTTCGCCTTTTCGGCTTCCGCCGCGGGAAGCCACTCGAAGTTATCGGTAAACGAATAACGCGCCTCTTCGCTGATGATGGCCTGGCCGTAGTACCCGTTCAAGGCCCCGGCGAGGGAGCCGTCGGCCAGCGCCTCCGCCGCCGTGAGCGGCTTGGCCCCGAACGTCGCCGCGAGCGTGGCCGCGACCTCCCCCGCTTCGTCGTCGGCCTCGGCGCCGTTGAAGAAATCGACCAGGCCCGCGAGTTTCTCCTGGGTCTCCTTGAGCCACGCGCGCGTGTCAATATCCTTGTCTAGCTTTCCGAACATCCGCTCGAATTCGGGAACGTCTTTCTCCGTGAGCTTGCCAGCGGCGATCTTCGCGACCATTGCCTCCCTGTCCCTCAGGACCTTGCCGAGGGAAGTGGCGACGGTCGCGGCGTTGAACGTCTGTTCCGTGCCCATGAGGATCTCGGCCATCGCCTCGGTCGTCGTCTCCTGGCCGAAATCGTCCCGAATCCGGTCGATGGCCCCGGTCACGGCCTTGACCAACGCGTCGCGCTCCTCCCCTGTCTTGTCGCGCCGACCGTCGGCCTCCACGCGCCCGGCGATGACGGACTCGAAGTTTTCGACGATCTTCTTCTTTTTCGCGACTTCCGCGCTCGCCTTGGAGGCGCTCAAGATCTCCGGGACGTCGTTTTTAAGCGAAAGGCCGTGGCCTGGGCCATTCTTTGAGGTGGCGGAGCCTCCGTAGACCGATCCCCCGATCCTCATATAACCCGAAATCGCTCCCAACCCGACGTTAATCATGGCCGTTTCCTTCCGCGGCGTTCCACGCCGCCTCCTCGTCGGGCCGCGCCTGGCCGGCGCTCTCCCGCTCTTTTCTTATCGGACGCTCGGCTTTGGCCCTTGAGCCGGGGTGGACTCCCCGGGGCCAGCCGCCGTTTAACGCGTCTTTGGATGGAGATTTTAAGAAGGACGCCGCCGGAATCTTGGAACGGAACGCGCCTTGGAACGCTCGCGCGCGGAAAAGGCAAGGTTTTTCTTGGCGATTGGGCTTAAGTCGCGGCGGCGCGCGAAGCCTCAGTGACCTTAAAGGCTCTTTGCGGCGGCTCAAGGGTGACGCGCCTTTTTTTCGCCGCGATAGCGAGCGCCGGAGCGAAGCGCTCCCGCGGACGCGTTTTTAATTTTTAGCGGCGCCGTTACCCCTCGCCTTTTCCGCGCCACCTTCGGGCGCCGCGCGAATACGGCTTGTTTCCCCTTGGCTGGGGCCACGATAAAAAGGCGCGACCGCAAAGCCAACGCGCGCGGTCGCGCCTTAAGAGCCGAAAAAGATTTGATGTCCCCCCCCTCGTGAGTCTCACGCTCGCGAGGGGGGATTTTAGTGGATAGCGCGTCCCCTCGGCTCTCCTTAGCCGCAGAGATTGCAGTTGTCGGAGTCGCAGGTCAGAAGCGCGCTCTCGGCTGGCCCGTCGTCTTTCCAGAAGGGCGAGAGGGCCCTTAGCTTGGCCACGATGGGGGGAAATTTTTCCAAAGTGAAATCCACCTCCTCCTGGGTGTTGTAAACGCACAGGGAGAGGCGGATGGAACCGTGGGCGGCGGTAAAGGGCACGCCCATGGCCCTGAGGACGTGGGAGGGCTCCAAAGAGCCGGAAGTGCAAGCGGATCCGGAACTCGCGCAAACTCCGAAAGAGGAGAGATGGAAGAGGATGGATTCGCCCTCAATATACTCAAAACTGATGTTCGTGGTGTTGGGAAGGCGATGTTCCCGATCGCCGTTGACGATGGAATAGGGGATTTTCAGGAGGCCTTCCTCCAAGCGATCCCTTAAGTCCCGCACCCGCGAATTTTCCTCGGGGAGCCGACGCAGGGCGAGTTCGGCCGCTTTTCCCAGGCCCACGATATACGGAACGTTCTCCGTGCCGCCCCTCCGACCGCGCTCCTGGTGGCCGCCCACCATGAAGGGCGAAAATTTGAGGCCCTGGCGGACGTAAAGGGCCCCAATGCCCTTGGGGGCGTGGAGCTTGTGCCCCGCCAGGGAGAGCATGTCCACCCGGCTCTGGGAGAGGCTCATGGGAATCTTGCCCACGGCCTGGACCGCGTCGGTATGGAAAACGACGCCGCGCTCGGAGCACATTCCCGCGATTTCCTCGACGGGAAAAATGACCCCGGTCTCATTGTTGGCCCAATGAAAGCTCGCGAGGGCCGTGTCCGGGGTCAGGGACTTTCGCAGTTCCTCCATGTCCAGCCGCCCGTATTTGTCAACCCCTATTTCCGTGACCCGGTACCCGAGCCTGCGTAGCAAAGAGACGTTGTTGTAAATCGCGCTGTGCTCGACGCGGCTCGTGAGCAGGTGCTTACGCTCCGGCTGGGCGCGGAGAGCCGACCAAAGAGCGGTGTTGTCGCTTTCCGTGCCGCAGGAAGTGTAAATAATCTCCTCGGGCGCGCAGCCCAGGAGATCGGCGAGCTTTTGCCTGGCCTGGCGCAGGGGGGCGGCCACCTCGCCGCCCTTGTGGTGCATGCTGCTCGGATTTCCGTACATGTCCCGCAAAAAAGGCTCCATGGCCGCGAAAACTTCGGGATCCACCTGGGTGGTGGCGTTATTGTCAAAATATATGGTTTTCATGGTTTAACCTTTCCAAGAATGGAAGGCTCGTCTTAAGGTTACGCCAACGGCCCCAAGGGGGGCGAGGGCCGCGCGCGCCGCGCTTTTTTAAGGAAAAAATCCCCCTATCAAGGAAAGCCCTTTGGAGTTCGCCCGCGAGGCCGCCTTTTCGTTCCCTTTCCTTTAATAGGCCCTCAAAGGCCCATTAAAGGAAAGGTCGTTCCGCCAAATTTAAGCGCGGTATTCCTTCACCACGATATTGGGATCGACTAAGGCCCGCAGTTTTTCGGTCACGAAATCGGTTAAGGTCAGATTCGAGGCCGGGCAGCTGGCGCAAGCCCCTTTCAGGGTCACGAAAACCTCGTTGCCGTCCACGTCGATAAGCTCAATGTCCCCGCCGTCGCGCATCAGCGCCGGGGCAATTTCCTGGGTAATGGCTTCCTCGATGAGTTTGATGCGCCGGAGGGCGGTCATGCGCGGCGGCTTGGCCGGGGACTCCGGGGTTTTGGCTTGGTGGAGGATCAGGGCCAAGAGCTCTTCCAATTTCGGCTTGCATTGGCCGCAACCGCCGCCGGCCTTGGTGAACTGGGTAATCTCCTCCACCGTGGTCAAGCGGTTGGTCTTGACGACTTTTTCGATTTCCGCGTCGGTCACTCCAAAGCACTTGCAGATAAGCTCGCCCTGCGCCGATTTGATGGGCACTCCCCGGTAGTTGGAGACGGCCGCCTCCAAAGCTTCCTGGCCCATGACGGAGCAATGCATTTTTTCCCGGGGAAGGCCGCCCAAATACTCGGCGATATCCTGATTCGTAATGGACAAGGCCTCGTCGATGGTCTTCCCTTTAATCATCTCGGTTAAGGCCGAGGAAGAGGCGATGGCGCTGGCGCAGCCGAAAGTCTGAAACTTGGCGTCCTCGATGGTGTCTTTGTCTTTATCCACTTGGAGCGTGAGCCTTAAAGCGTCGCCGCAGGACAGGGACCCAACCTGGCCTTCGGCGTCAATGCGGGACACCACGCCCACGTTCCGCGGATTTTCGAAATGATCCATGACTCGATCGGTATATTCCCACATAACTAGAGGCGCTCCTTAAAAAGCGAGGGATTGCCGCGCGCTAATTTTTCGGAAAATCGCCGCCCATCTGGCTTAAGGGGGCGATAACGCGACATTATAGCGGTTTCAGAGGGCGAATAACAAGCCTCGCTAAAAAAACGAAATAAGGCCGAAGGTCGCGAAAGAGAGCGTTTCGGTTAAAAAATTAAACGCCGTTTTTGCCCCTAAATAAAACCGCTAAAAGCGTCCAAGATTTAGGGAGCGCGGTCTCTTTTTCGCCGCGGGGGCGCCGGCGAGCGCTCAAGCCCTTTGCCGCGGATGGGAAGAATAACGCGCCCCTTCTATTAGTAAGCACGAAAAACGCGCGGGTCAAGGGTTAAAGCTATTTTAATCTTAAGAGCGCGGAAAAAAAGCCCGCGATCGCGCGCTTTGGTTTGGGTCTCTCCCGCGATGGCGTCTAAAGTAAAGGATAAAGACCTCTAAAACAAGCGTAAAGTTATTAATTTGAGTAACGAAAGCTACTAAAAAAAATTAAAAATTCGGGCCCGCTAGTCCCCAGCGGTTGGATTCTGGGGACCTGGCCCCGGAGCCGGAGCGAGGGCGGGGGTTAAGGAATGGGGGCGGAGGGCGGGAGTCGCGGCGGGGACTCTTAAAATCACGGCGGAAACGCCCGTTCTCGCGAGGGGAGCCGCTCCGCGGGCGCGCGCGGTTAAACCGCGCGCGCTCGCTCTCCTCTGGGGCGGCGTGGGCGCGTAGCGCCTTTGGGGGAGTTTAGCGAAGGGCGTGGGCGCGGTGGGGTGAGAACTCCGGCCGCGGAGGGCGGGCGTCAGGCCCCTGGCGCGGAGACGGGGCGCTTGGGGCAAAGGCCGCCGGGCGGGTGGGCCGCCGCGCGGGATGAGGGCTGGGGCGAGGCTGGGCGCCACGGGGACGGGGCTCGCGAGTTTCGCGCGCCGCGCGGGGGGCGTGGAAAGGGAGCTGGCGACCGGAAAAGCCCTTTCCAGCCGGACCGTGGGCGCGAGGACGCGCCCACGCGCGCGCGGCGGGGCGAAAAGCCCGCTTGACGCGGGGGCGGCGGGATTGGGCCGTAGGATGGGCGCCGGATAGGAAGGGCGCGCCGCGGGGATGGCCTCCGCGCTCCGCGCGGTCGGGACGGTCCCTGGCCGCGCGGCGACTTTTTTCCGCGAGTCGGGTGGAGCGGGACTGGCGGCGCCGCTTTGTCCGGACGGGCTCTCTGGCGCGCGCCAGATCGAAATCCTTGATTTTCCGTGGCGCATGGTTTTCCTCGCTGTGGGGGCGCGCCCCCTAAAATTTTAAAATCGCGGAGCCGCGACGCGGGCGTCGAGACGCTGGCGCGTGGGCGTCGCGAAGGGAGAAGCGAGTCAAATTATACCACTTTTAGAAAGCCCGGGGGGCGACGGCGGGCGCGCCTTGGACGCGCCGCGGCCGCCGGGGGGAGAGGGGAGAAAATATAATTTAGCCGCGAAAAAACAAATCGCGCTATATCTGTCCGCGATTTTTGAAAATTCGCGCGCGTTCGCGCTTAAAAAGCGAAAACACGGCGTATTTACTGAAGAAAAGCGTAAAATTATGTCAATCGGGCGCGATTGACAGTTTAACGATCATAAATCAACCGATCAATTATTATTTAATTTGGATAAAATACGCGAAAATATATAGAAGAGATTAAACTCAAGGCGTTTGGCAATTTTCTTCCCCAAAGATTTAATGGCGCGCGCGAAGCGCGCGATATTATTGAATAAATATCGAAAAACTATCCGCCGCCGCTAAAAATAAAAATAAGGAATTTTTTTAAAAAAGCTTCGCGGCCATTGAGCGAAATTACAAAGAATTGCGCGAAATTTAATCATCTTTTGAAAATAGCGTCATATTTAATTTAAATTTACAAGGATAATAACTCGAAAATTCGCTCTTTCAACTTGAAAGAAAAAAATTAGGCGTTATTTACGCGCGAGACGCTTTTAGCTAAAGGGAAAGACAATATTAATTAAATATCGCCCAAGCTAATAATCAAGGCTCAGACGCGCTTCGGCGGCGAAAGCCGCCAAAGCGCGTCTGAGCCGCGGCCTTTAATTCAACGCCTGTTTCGCGTAGCCTCTAGCTAACTTCTTTGTCGCTTTCGTCGACGAAGTGGGCTTTCAGGGCGCTTAAGATTTTTTCGCGCGTTCCCGGGGCGTACGTTCCGTTTAAAAGGATAACAAAAGCCAATGGCTCATTTGGTCTGCCGGGCCTTTCCAAATACCCGGCCAACGTTTGGATATTGGTCATGGTTCCCGTCTTGTAATAAACGGATCCATCGGAGGCGCTTTTAATAAGGATCCGAGCGGGTTCCATCACTTTGAGCACTTCCGACATCTGTCTCGCGGTTAATAAATTGTTGCGCGAAAGGCCGCTTCCTTCCACGATGGTTAGTCGCGGCAACTCAAAGGCGCGCAGAAAATCGTCAACCACGAGTTTGCCTTTTTCAAAATTTCCGGGAGCTCCGTATATCTCCGCGCCCATGGTTAGAAAGATCTGGTTTGTTACGTAATTGCTAGAGTATTTAAGCACTTCCACGATCATTTCCTGAAGGTTTTTAGTGGAAAGATGCTCATAAAATGGCTTTAATTCTGGAGGGACTTCTCTCCCTATTATCACGGTTCCTTCCACTGTCACTTCATTTTTGACTAACAGCTCGCGTATGAGCTGCCCGGCGTGTTCCAAGGCCAGTTCAGGGCTTTCCGAAATATTCATTGAAAAAGACCGCGTTTTCTTTTTCCTTTTCTTCGCGGGAACGTGCTTCTTCCGCATGTCTAAAGCGATGGGCGTTAAAGGAGTGCACTCGTTGAATTCAACAATTTGATCGCTCGAGTCGATAAGAAAGTTGACGGTGTTAAAATTCACGCCCAAGGCTCCATTATAGGCGTCGTAAGGATTAAGCGTGAAGGTGCTGCCGTCCACGACTTCCCCCTCCTGGAAGAACGAAGCGTCAAGGTAGATGCCGTTAACCTTGGCCAGACCTCTAAGTTTCAGCTGTTCAACGATGAAACACAGTTCTTCCGAGACTAAAAAAGGGTCGCCGTAGCCTTTGATCCACAGATTCAAGTTCTGGTCGAGATAAAAATCGGTCCGGAAACGGTAATCGGGGCCTAAGGCGACGAGCGCGGAGGCGGAAGTGACGAGCTTTAAGATCGACGCCGGCACGTAATCTTTGTCCGGGTTGAGGCTGATAAGCTCGCTGTTTTCGTCTGGACGGGCGTGGTGATCTACCACGAGGACGGCGCCGCTGGCGCCGGCCAGGGCTTTAACGTTGTCTGGCCAGGGCAGGGACTCGGGCTTGGGTTCCGCCCTCTTCCGCGGCTTCTTCTTCTTGGGGGAGGCCTTGACGGGAACGGCCCGCTGTTTGTTTTGGGTGAGCGCGTTTTGAGCGGCGACTTCCGGTGGCGCGGCGAGGGATATCCCTAGGCTTAGGGCCAGCGCCAAAAGGAAAACCGCCGGGAGCCGCAAGCGACTGGTGACTATTCTATGAAAACTTGGCATCGCAAAGCCTTTCCTCCGAAGGGCGTTTGGTTTTTGAGCTGGGCGATTCTCGCGATTTTCCTGGGGGTGACAGCCTCGGGATGCGCCTTCGGGCCCAAGCTATCCGGAAAATCATACGTCATTAAGGGTAAAAGGTATTATATCTTAGCCTCCGCCGAGGGCTACCAGGAAAAAGGGATCGCCTCCTGGTATGGCGAGCCTTTTCACGGTCGCAAAACCGCGAGCGGGGAAGTCTATAATATGTTTGAGGTCACCGCGGCCCATAAGACCCTTCCCCTGCAAACCTGGGTGGAAGTGAAAAATCTTAAAAACAACAAAAAACTCGTGGTGCGCATTAACGATCGCGGCCCCTTTATCGACGGTCGCATCATTGATTTAAGCCAAGCGGCCGCCGTGGAATTGGGCGTCCACCGCCCGGGGGTGGCCCCGGTCGTGGTCACGGCCGTCCCCGCCGCCCAGGCCAAGCGCTTAAGCGACCAACGGGCGCGCGCGCGCTCCGCCCGCTCCGCCTCCGCCGCGAGGCCCGGAAGGGCTTATTAAAAAGGCCCAGCGGGCCTTGGCCGCTCTCCTTAAAGGCCTCTTTTTCGCGCGGCCCCCAAAGGGTCTCGCGCGAGAGAGGCCCTCCGGGCGCGAGAGCGCGGAAAAAGCCTAGCGCTAAATGGAAAAGAAAAAAACTTACGCTTAATTGAATCCAATCTACAAAAATTAGAGCGATTTTAGCGCAATTTATCCCGCGATGGAAGGAAGAATTGATCTCCGCCCTCCCCGCTTTCCGTACGGCAAGGATCTGGAGGAGAACTGGCGGCGCCTCGCCGCGAGACGCCGGCGCTCTTCCCCGCCCCTTCGCGGGCGGGGCGAGCCACGTCCGTGGCGGCGACGCCCGTTGGGGGCGCTTAAGGAAGGCTCGCCTGGCTCCGGCCTTGGCCCGTTCAGAGGCGCGAAAGGCCCTTCCCCGCGCGGGCCTTAAGGATTCCTCGCCCGGAGACGCGACCGCTCCAGGGACTGGCGCGGAGCGTCTACGCGCGGCGAGGTTTTTCCCCCTAAAATTTATTTTTCCGCAAATCCGCGAGGGACCTCACCGGTTTCTGGAAAGGAGTCTCGCGGCTTACAGGCGCCTCTTGGGGATCTTGACAGAAAAATTGGCTTCAATTAAATTTGGGTGATATGAGGAGGGCGAAACTTTATTTTATGACAAAAATTAACGAGCGCGTCGACCATATCGCCCAGGCGGCCGAAGTTATTTTAAGCGAGGCGAAGGGTTTGACGCGCCTGGCCGCTAGTTTAAACGAAACATTCAACGAAGCGGTGGAGCTGCTTCTCAAGGCCAAAGGCAAAATCGCGGTGACTGGCATGGGCAAAAGCGGCCTCGTCGCGCGTAAAGTGGCCGCCACCCTCGCCTCCACGGGTAGTCCCGCCTTTTTTATCCATCCCTCGGAGGCCTCGCACGGGGATTTGGGCATGATCGATCCCGGCCAGGACGTTCTTTTGGCCTACTCCAACTCGGGGGAGACGGCGGAATTAAGCGAAATTTTGGAATACTGCGCCCGCTTCAAGGTTCCGGTTTTGGGAATCACGACGGTTAAGGAAAGCTATCTGGGAAAGCATTCCGACGTGGTCTTTCAGCTGCCGCGTCACGTTGAGGCCTGTCCCTTAGGCTGCGCCCCCACCACTTCCACCACCATGATGATGGCTTTAGGCGACGCCTTGGCGCTTTCTTTGGTGACGGCCAGGGGTTTTACCCTGGAAGATTTTCGCAAATACCACCCCGGCGGCAAGCTGGGCGCCCGCCTCTTGGCGCTCAGGGATCTCATGCACACCGGAGACGCGCTGCCCCTGGCTCCCCCTACCCTCCCCATGAGCGAGGCCCTCGTCATCATGACCAGCAAAAGATTGGGTTGCGTGGGCGTTTTGGAAAACGGCGCGCTTTTGGGCGTCATTACGGACGGGGATCTGCGGCGGCATATGGGCCCGAACCTCCTCGCGAGCTTAACCGAGGAAATCATGACCGCGCGTCCCATCACCTTTTCCCCCGACACCTTGGCGGCCAAAGCCTTGGCGGTGATGCAGGAGAAGAGCATCACCAACGCCTTCGTGGTTAACCCCCTCGGGGAACCGGTGGGTATTGTGCATATTCACGACTGCCTCAACGCCGGAGTCGCCTAAAGTCCCTTTATCGAGCGAAACCCAGCCCGCGCGCTTCGCGTCGCGGTCGGGCGGCTCGCGTCGGAAAAAATGAGGAAATCGCGGCCTCTTCGCGCTACAATGCGTGGGAGCGGGACCCGCGCGCCGCGCGGCGCTTTTATTTCTCCAAGAGGTTTAATTGAAATTGGCTGTGACTACCTCCCCCTTAGGCGCCATCGGTTATTTCGCCTACTTTTTCATCAATATCTATATCTGGATAATTATTATCCGGATCCTTCTCTCTTGGTTCTCCGCCAACCAATACAGCCCCTTCATGACGTTTTTGCGGAAGATTACCGATCCGCTTTTAAACCTCGCCCGGCGCGCCTTAAGGCTGACCTACGGGGGCGTGGACTTTTCGCCCATCCTCCTCATCTTGACCTTAAGTTTTTTGGCCAATTTTATTTTTCAAGCGTGCCGCTGCCTGGGAAGCGGTTTTTCCCCTTTCGTCCTCTTTCCGCTCTTTGTCATCTGCCTGGTCAATTTGGTCTTCTCCCTTGTCTATTTTCTCCTCCTCATTTTAGCGATCAGGGTCATCCTCTCTCTGGCCAAACCAGACCCCAACAACATGGGCGTTAGGATTGTCTACGGCGCCACGGAACCCCTGCTCGCCCCTTTGCGCAAATGGTTTCCCCGGGGTCCGGGGGGCTTGGACCTGAAGGCCCTCTTCTTTATCGCCTTTCTCATCCTTTTTAACGTTTTGGTTTTAAATAACCTCCTCGCCAAGTCGCAAACCTGGGTCAACGCCTATGCCCCCACCAGGCCCGCCATCCAGCTCCCCCTCGAGCCGTATTAAGATTAGGGTGGCGCCCGGCGCCGCCGCCGACCGTTTTTTGGGATACCTGGGGGAAGATCTCAAAATCAGCTTAACCGCCCCGCCAGTGGACGGAAAGGCCAACGCGGCCTTACTCTCCTTTTTAGCCCGGTCCCTGGGTTTGAAAAAAGGCGCCGTAAGTCTGGTCGCCGGAGCTTCCAGTCGGCGCAAGGTGGCTAAAATTGATGGCTTGCGCCCGGAGGAACTCCATGAGCGCTTACGCGCCCTGATGGAGGGCTAATAAGCCTGAGCCCCCTTTTTTTCGCCGCGTTAGGCGATGGTTCCCAGAAAGTCCCTCAAAACGGAACGGGCCTTTATTTCGTCTTCGCGCAACTGGGCGACTAAAGCCTCAACCGTCTCAAAGCGGATTACGCCCCGGACGCGCTGGATAAAATCCACTTCCAGCTTTTCGCCGTAACAGTTGTCGGAAAAATCCAAAAGATAGCTTTCCACCGTCAGGTATCGCCCCTTGAAAGTGGGGTTGTGCCCGATACTCGTCATCGCCGCGAAGACTTTCCCCCGGAGGCGCGCCAAGGCGGCGTAGACCCCGGGGCCGGGGAGGAGCTGCTCCATTTTTCCTAAATTGGCCGTGGGAAAGCCCAAAGTTCGGCCCCTCCGCTGGCCTTTGACGACTTCGCCCTCAATCCGGTAGGGGCGGCCCAAAATTTTGGCGACCGCTTCCACGTGCCCTATTTTAATAAGCCCCCTGGCGTGGGAGCTGGAGATAGTCTCGCCACCCAGGGTTTCTTGGATGGGGACGGCCAGCGTCTTGATTCCGCGGGTCTTGCCCCAGGCCTTCAGCAAATCGAAATGGCCTTCCGCGTTTTTTCCGAAACGGAAGTCCGGCCCGATTAAAATTTCCACGGGGAGAACCCTGGGCGCGATAACTTCGTTTAAAAAGGCCTCGGGCGCGAGAGCGCTCATGGCCTCGTCAAAACGCAGAACGCCTAAAGTGGAAAGACCCAAACCTTGCAGAATCTCTCTTTTCTGGGAGACCGTGGTTAAAATTTCCGGGGCGCCGCTCGGGGAAAGAACGGCCAGGGGATGGGGGGCGAAGGTCAGAACCAAAGAGGGGACGTTCAGCTCGCGCGCCCTGGCGATTGTTTTTTTGACGAGGAATTGGTGCCCCAAGTGGAGCCCGTCGAAGACCCCGACGGTCATGACGCTCCGGGGTCCGGGACGGGGAGCGTCTTTGAGCCAGTCGTTGATAGTTATCATTAGCTTCCAAAACCGACCAAGCGCCCCAAAGCGCGGGAAAATTGCTGGGGCGCCTTAAATGAAGGCCGTGGGTTCCGCGCGTCGCTAAGCGCCTCGGAGCGCGCCGGGCTTTTTCCCGCGCGGGGAGAAAAAAGCGCCAGAGGGAAGATTACGCGGGAGTAAAGCGAAATTGGCGCCTTCGGGCTTGACGCATTGGGGCGGATCATAGCGCTTTAGAAAAAAGCATTTTAGGGGAAAGAAAAGAGTTTTTCAATGATTCTTTGGGGTTTAATTATAGATAGTTAATCAGAATAAATTATTTTTATAAATAAATAAATATATTTTAAATATTTTAAAATATTATAAATTATTCCATAATTTTTAGATATATATAGTATAAAATTATAAAATATAAATATTTTATATCTATTAGATATATTTTAATAGATATTTTTCCCTCGCAAACTCACTCCGCGCGTCTCTTCCTCAAGCCTCGTTGGCTAAGAAGCGCGCGCGAGGGTTGATTTTTGAAATTAAAAAATATATATTAACGCTCGTAATCATTTGGGCTCTCCCAAAGGCTCAAGAAACTTTATTTGTCGCCGTTTCCCACTGGCGGAAACGCGCGAGAGGGAATCAGCCAATAAACCCGGCGCCCCGCGCATAAAATTAAATAAACGCTCGCCGAAGTGGCGGAAGTGGTAGACGCGCATGATTCAGGGTCATGTAGGATCAAACCTGTAGGAGTTCGAGTCTCCTCTTCGGCACCATATACCACCGTGGTTAATGGATAATAGTTTTAATCTTTAAATGAAAATTTATTTATTTTATTATATTGCGTCGTAAAAATTATTTTTATGCTAAATACTTTATAGTTTCGACTTTTGTTAAAATGTGATGTTTGAGATTAAGGTGATATTTTTAATGCCTTCAGATGTATTATAAGGCTCAGATCAATATGATTGGAATTAATAATTCATCTGACAATATTTTTTGTATGATTAAAGTTAAATTATGTCAAATGAAATAGCCTATATAAATAAAAATACCCTGCAAAAATTACGAGAACATTATAAATTTGTATTAGATGATTTTGCAAAAATAACGGAAATAAGCCCTAAAAATTTAAGATATTTTGAAGATAATTCTCATAATTCCTATCCATCATTTAACCAAATTAAGAGAATAGCGTCGCTTCTTAATAAACCTTTTATCTCTCTTTTTCTTGATTTTGATTTAATATATCCAATGTTTAAACAATTTGACGCTGACAAGAGAATTATATATGGAACGGACACATATAATGAAGGCATGTTTAATTTATTCGTGGAAGATTTATTAATTAAAAGAGATATTTATTATGAATGCCAAAAAAATCTTGGACAAAGCATCGAGAAAATCGATCCAAAAATTTTTGATATATATAATTCTAACCTGATAGTCTTGGCGAATAATATAAGAAATTATTTTAATATTGATATAAATATTAAACTCAATTCAATGCGTAAATACTATCTTTATATTGTTAAATTAATAGAAGATAAAAATATATTCATTCAAAATTTTAGAGCTAAAAACCTTGAAACGGCTAGAGGCATCGCTATTTACGATCGAATTCTTCCTATTATTGGCGTAAATATAAAAGACAAATATCCCGCAAAATTATTTACGATATTTCATGAACTAGTTCATATATTGATAAAGAATATCACGATTTGCTCTAATATAGAATACGGGAAAACAAGCGATAAAGAAGAAATATATTGCAATCTAGTCGCCGCGGAAACGCTTGCGCCAAGAAAATTAATTTTTGCCGAATTGCGAGATAACAATATTCAATCACCGCAATTAAAAGATATTAATGAGATGTCGGCTAAATTTCATGTTAGCAATGAAGTTATAATCCGTCGTCTATATGATTTTAAAATAATCAATAAAGAGCAATATTTTCGCTTTATTTCCACGCTCAAGATGGTGACAAAACAATTAAAAGAAAATAATAAAGATAAAAATAAAGGATTTAATAATTATAAATATACATTAGTTGATTCAAATAGCCAAAAACTTTGCGTGGCGTTACTAAATTGTTTTACCAGAGGTTTTATCAATAAATTTGATATTGGAGATTATCTTGATTTCGATTACAAGTATACTGACGGTTTTTTAAAAGAAGTTAGCAATGGATAATTATCCAAATAATATTTTCGCAAAATACATTATTGACACTTGTTCAATTAACTCTCAAAAAAGTAACGCAAAATACGATAGAACAACGTTTGTCACATTGTGGCAAAAATTAGATGACTTAATAAGACGCAAAGAAATAGTTATTATTTCACTGATATATGATGAAATTAATGATGAAGAAATTAAAAATTTTGTTAACAACATCAATATAACTGCAATTCCTTTATCAAAAGAAATTCAAGATATGGCCACGGCGATAGCCACCTCATCAGCTAAAAAGAATCCTAAAGCCATAGATTTTAAAAATAAAAGATCTTCCACTGCTTTTTTCATGATCGCTACCGCTAAAATGTATAATTTAACTATTATAACAGAAGAAAAAGATAGCATTCAGAATAATATTCCTCAAATAGCCAAAGATAATGGAGTTTTATGTTATAATTTATATAGTTTTCGCATTAAAAATAAATGGACTTTTTAATATAAATTTATTCCATTCGTTGCTTGAATTTAAATTATACAGTTTAATTAATTAAAATTAAAATAAAATGGTAAAAACAACGACGTTTTTTCAATAATATTGCGCCTTGCTACACTACACCCAAAATTGATTTTAAAGAGAAAAAGTAAAAGTAGCGACATTTTTTAAAAACGTCGAGTCATGCTCCACCACGACCAAAGTGGGTTTGTTTTTGATAATTAGCTCTTCTATTTTCATCCGGGTCTCTAAATCAACGTGACCGAAAGGCTCGTCCCAAACATAAAGATGGGCGCTCGCGCAAAGGCTCAAGGCGAGGGCGACCTTCTTCCGCGAGCCCTGGCTTAAACTGGAGATAGGGCGCGCGAGCCATTCGCGGGCAAAACCTATTTGGCGCAAAATCGCGTTGAATTTCGGTTCGTCAACCCGGGATATCCGCGCGAGTTCGCTAAGGTCATTGGCGCCAAAGGCGGGTTCCTGGGGGACGGCGGAAACCACGAGGCTGGGAGGGAGGTAAAATTCCCCCGCCTGGACGCGGGTTTCCCCGGTAAAAAGTTTTAGGAGCAAGGTTTTGCCGCTCCCGTTGGGGCCGGTCACGGCCAATCTATCCCCGCTCGCGAGGCTCAGCGAAATATTTTCCAAAACTTTTCGGTCGCCGTAACCTAAAGTGGCGTCCTTTAGCCAGGCCATAAGGCCCCCGCGAAACGGCAAGGGAGTAAAAGCCAGGGACGCTGGTTTTTCCTCGCGGACGCGCAACTCCCGCTTTTCCGCGAGAGCTTTAAGGCGCCTGTTTTCGACGTTTTGGCTCCGACGCTGACCCTTGGCGGCGAGGCGTCCCACGTGGCCGCGGTCCACCGGGCCTTGACCGTATTTTCCCTTTTCAGCTTGGCTGGCCCACTTTGCGCTCCGTTTCGCCGCCTCGTCGAGCCTTTTTATGTCTTTGCGGAGGCGCTCCTTTACCGCGAGCGCCTTCTCCTCCCTTAAACGGCGGTTCTCCCAGTAAGCGGAAAAATCGCCTTTATTTAAGACCGCATCCGTTTCCTCCAGGGCAAGGACGTGGTCAATGGAGGAGTCCAAAAGCTCGCGGTCGTGGGAGACCAAAATAAACCCGGGTTTGGAGCGCAGGTAAGCCGCGACGGCGCGCGCGCTGGTGGCGTCCAAAAATCTGGTGGGCTCGTCCAAGAGGGGAAAGGTGGCGTCCCGCAGAAAAAGGAGAGACAAGAGGATTTTAACGCGTTCTCCACCGGAAAGGGTGGCGAACGGCCTTTCCAGGGCCTCCGGGGCGACCCCTAAAAGAGAGACCTCCCGATTTAGGCACCAGCCCAACTCGCTCTCTCCCGTTTTCAGGCTCGCGAGCTCCAAAGGCGAGAGTTCCGGATTTAGAATGGGGCTCGGAAAGTATTCCAGGGGAAAAGGCGCGCTGACGCTCCCCCGGCTTGGAAGCTCGCCCTCCAAGAGTTTCAGAAAGGTGGTTTTGCCCCGTCCGTTGCGACCGATGAGGCCCAATTTCCAGGAAAGATCGATGTTAAGGGTAAGGTCGGTAAAAAGATTGTGCTCGCCAGGATAGGCGAAGGTTAAGCGCGAGATAGCGATTTTAGGCATGGGGAACTCTTGAGGGGGACGCGAAATCCCTTTGACTGGCGCGTGGCGAAGGCCTTTTAGAGCGAAAAAGAGTCGCTTTTGAAAAACTAGCCAATCACCTTCAAGAGTTCTCCTTCCAATCGCAAAAGCTTGACGCCATTGTCCGACGCGCGGAAAAGCCGTCCCAGGCCGCAGGCCTAACGCTTGTTATTTTAAAATATACGGAGACTAAAGTGAAGCGGAAAAGAGTTCGAGAGCTCGCGGGCCGCGCGCGTCCGGCGCTCCGCCGCTGGCGAGAGCCAGGCGCGTGGGCCGGAGGCGCCGCGTCGGGTTGTCACTCCTTCGCCGCGTGCCGCGCGGGTACCCGTCCCCTTTCCCCACCCGGACTCCCCTACCCCATTTGAGGGGCGTCGCCAATAAATCCGCGCGGGCGCGCGAATTATTTAAGGCCTCGCTCTTTCCGCGCGCCGTCAGAGTCGCTCCGCCTAAGCTCCGATGAGAGTGGGATCCCTATTGAGGCCGCTTGCGTTTAACGCCAAATCATCAGGGCGCCGGCGCGGGCGGTAGCCTTGGGGCGCCCAGCGCGTCCCGGGCGGCGGAATCCATGTCCGCGCCGCTCGGCGCTTGGCCGCCGCGCGCTCGGATAAGCGCCAACCGGTGAACGCGAAGCCGGCCCCTCCGTTGGCCTTAGAGGAACGGCTGGGCCCCCATGGCGTCGCGGTTAAGGTTCGCCCCCGTGGGCGCGGCGTCTCGGAAAGGTTAATCGCGAGACGCGCGGGTTTCGCGGAGCCGTCTGGGTCGCTCTGCAAGGCGCTCTGAAATGGGCCAGGTTCCGGTCTTCCGGGCGGAGCCCAAAGCTTTTCCAGCGATGGTGGCGAAGGCCTCGACGCGGTCGCCCGCGCTCACGCTCCCCCTCGTTCGCGCCTTCGGCGCTCGAACTGGCGCGCCCCCGCTAAATGAGCGAGCGATTAGCCGCGACTTGGGGCTCCGGGCGCGCCTTAAAAAATTAACTCCGCCACCTCGGGGCGTAAAATAAAGTTCCCAGTGGATGGCCGGGCCGCCTAAATCCGTCAAGAGAGCGACCCCTGTCCCAGCGCGGAGGTTGGAGGAGAGCCAGGGGCTGACGCGGGCCGACCCCACGCGCGCTCGAAGATTTAACGTTTGGGAGGAAAACTTTCCAAAAGGGCCAATCTTCCCGCGAAGTCGCCGCGTTTTGGGAGCTGGCGATCCAAGGCTAAGAAAAAGAGCTGAAAACGCGTTTGCCGCGAAAAGGCGCGGAGTAAGCGCTTTGGGTCCTTAAGCGCCAGATAGAGCGCGTTTTTTCCATAAGCTTTTTCTCGCGCGATTGAATCTTGCCTGGCGGATGGTTCCGCGCGTCAATTTATGGCCGCGACTTATACTCGACTTCCCAGGCGCCGATAGCCCTCTTTGATTCATCAATGGCGATTCCCAAAAGTATCGAATTATCGTAGGGATCGGCGTAACCTTTTTCCTTAATCTGTTTTAACGCTTCCTTCGCCACGGCGGCGTCATTGTCTTTTCTCGCCATTTTAAGCTCAATGACCCAGACCCGTCCCGAGTGAAACACGACCAAATCTGACTGGCCATGGTTAGTATGACTTTCCGCGCGCGCGTCAAGGCCAGACCCAATGAGAAATGATAAAAGATTAGCGTGGCACAACCATTCGTGAAAATTAATTTTAATGTTGTTAATCACGGGAGTTTTTCGGTTAGCTTTGGAGTATATATCATAAGGTATTTTTGCTAGAAATTCATTAAATACCAAGATCAACGCGTCAACGTCGCCGTTTTCAAGCGCCTTTAGCAAATTAACTCTGGCTCCGTCGGCTATAGCGGCTCCGCCTATGAAGTTATTAACCAAAAGTCGCGACATTGATTCGTAAACTTCGCGGTTGGGATAATCCAGAGTAAATATATTCTCGTCTTTCACAGCCCGTACGCTCAGATAGCCCGCCTGGTACAAAAAACTTGCTGGCTCCGAACTGTTAATCTCGCCGGGATTTTTAACGAATGCCCTGGAAACTTCCATTCCGCGAAATTCTTCCACAGTCAGGCGATTATCTTTGATATATTGCGCAATTGTTCGCGAGCTTCCGCTATCGAACCAGTAATTATCGAATTGTTTTTCAGCGAGAAAGAGTAGAGTGGAAAAAGGATTATAGACGCGCGTTTCTCCGTCAAAAGAAAATCCATCATAATAATCCCTAAATTCATTAAGCAAATCATCCTTTTTTTTCCCTGCTTACGAGCCGCGTCTTCCACTTGCGCGCCAAATTCCCCAACAAGCTCTTCGTGGGTGAAACCGCAGATTGCCGCGTACTCCGAACTAATCGATATATCCCTGAGATTATTCATGGCTGAAAATACGCCCATCCTGGTAAATTTGCCAATACCCGTAATGAAAATGAATGAAATATGTTCATCTGAAGCCTTTAGCGTTGTATAGAAAGCGCGAAGCGCTTCACGAACTTTTTCCGCTTCCTCTGGAGCTTTGATTAGATCAAGATACGGTTTATCGTACTCGTCGATAAGCACGGCTACGGGACTCCCAGATTCCGTAGCGAGTTTTTCTATGAGTCCAGAGAGAATTTCAGCGGGCGAAAGATTGGCCGCCGGCTTAAAATGAAAAGGTTTTGGCGACGAGGATATCAACCGGGCCAAGGAGCGCTTTTTTCCTTGCCAAACAGCCGAAGAAGACGTCAAGCGCCCCAATGACCGTCGAAATTCCTCTATTCCTTGGTCAGTTTGGGCGTAGCTCATGTCCAACCTAACAACCGGTCTTGGGGCGAACAGTTTCTCGTTAAGCCTTTTTTCGATGGCGAGACCTTTAAAAAACTTCTTCTGTCCGGATAATAAAGCTTTAAGCGTGGAGACCGTCAATGATTTGCCAAATCGCCTGGGCCTGGCTAAAAACCAAGCCTTTGTCCCGTGACGCGATATCATCTCGGCGAAATAGGCGGTCTTGTCCACGTAGAGAAGACTGTCTTTCGCGATTTCCGAAAAAGTTTGAACTCCTATTGGTAATTCCTGGAGCGGTCCATTCATATCTAACTCCCTAAGACCTTATATAACGATACAATATGGGTCCAAAGCAAAAAAAGCGCCGGGTCGCGGAAACAAGAGAAAACGCGAATTTTACCCCTCAAAGCCTCTCTTTTCCTCTCCCTCTTTGCTTTTCCTCGTCCGTTCAAGGGATAGACATGGACTGACCGCGAGACGGTCAAGCTTATTATTAGGGAGTTAGTTGGACAGACTTGGCGCCTGTCATTACTTATGTAATCGGACGCGACTTTTATTAATTAGAAAATAGATATTAACTATATAAACAATAATTTATATATTAATGCTATAATTTGTATAAAAAAGTAGCATAATAAAATACGCTAAATATAGAGGCCGACATTTTTTTCCTTTCTTCAAGAGGCCAGACGAAGGCTGTATGAGGGTTGCCGTGGGAAGCGAAAGAGCCAGCGTAGCCGTTTAAGGAAAGGAGGGAGTGACCAAGTCAATAATCTGGCGGCGCGCCCAGACGGCCTTCAAAAGCCCCTATCTGGTCAGGACAAGCCCACCTAATGAACGGAAGCGCGACGTTTTAGTCAGCGCTTCCTGTCTAAGACGCGGAAACTTTAAACCGTGGAGGCGTTTGTCCCTCTAAAGATAAGGACGCCCCAAAGAGCGAAGCCTTTGAGGCGTCCTTATGGGGTTAACGCGGTAAGGGAGAGGCTAGAAAGTCACCACGGGTTTAATCAGATCCCGGGGTTTGTCTTTCATCAGCAAAAGACCCTTTTCGATATTCTCCATCCCTTTGAAGCGATGGGTCAGAAGGCGGCTCACGTCCAATTTGCGCCAAGCGAGCAGATTGGAGAGGTACTCCATGTTTTTCCGACCGCCGGGCATCAGCCCGCCCACGATTTTGATGTGGCCCATCCCCAGGCCCCAGTCTAAGCGGGAAATTTTAATATAATCGCCGGAACCCAGGTAATTGACGTTGGAGATAATCCCCCCGGGCCGGATAATTTTCAAGGCCTGCTCAAAGGCCTCCAGGTCCCCCCCGGCGATGATGACCTTGTCCACTGGCTTTTTCTTGTTGGCTTCCTGAATCTGGCGGGTGATGTCGCCTTCCTTGTAATTGACAAGATCGGTGGCCCCGTAGAATTTGGCCGCTTCCTGGCAGACGAGGCGCGAGCCCACCGCGAAGATTCGGGCGGCGCCCCGGAGGTTGGAGCCGGCGACGGCCATGAGCCCCACGGGCCCGATGCCAATCACCGCCACGGTCTCGCCGTAGGCCACCTGGGCGTTCTGGGCCCCGTGGAACCCGGTGGGCACCATGTCCGAAAGCATCACGGCCTCCTCGACGCTAACGTTCGGGGGGAGGTGGGCCATATTGCCGTCGGCCTCGTTCACGTGGAAAAACTCCGCGAAAACGCCGTCTTTGATGTTGGAAAATTTCCAGCCGCAAAGCATGCCGCCGGAATGCTGGGAAAGCCCCATCTGCGATTCGACGGCTTCCCAGTCCGGCGTAATCGCCGGAATGATGACTTTGTCGCCGGGGGAAAAATCCTTGACCAGGTTACCCACCTCCACGACCTCGCCCACGGCCTCGTGGCCCAGTATCAGATTATTGCGGTCCCCTAAGGCGCCCTCCCAGACCGTGTGCACGTCCGAGGTGCAGGGGGAGACCGCGAGAGGCCTCACAATCGCGTCTTTTGGACCGCAGGCCGGGCGCTCTTTTTCGATCCAACCGACCTCGTTCAGTTTCAGCATAGCGAAACCTTTCATAACGAACTCCTTATCAAATTAAATAGCCGTAAGAACCAAATTAACGGCAAAAAAGCCAAAAATTAAAAGTCGGGAAACAATCCCAGAGAGAGCCATTCCGCGCGGGAAAGGCGCGCTTTTCTCGGTAAAAAAACGCGAAAAAACTCATAAAAGCCCACTTTTTCCCTCTTGAGGATCGCGAGCCGTCTCATTTTGGTCAAGACGCCCTTTCGGAAGGACTGTCCGCCATTATAGCAAGCCTTTCCCCGCGGCATAATTGATCCGCGTCAGGGCGAGTCATTATGGCTCTTGAGCGTAGCCCCCCAACCGGGGGTGGGATTCCGCGCCAAAACGGCGACGGCTGAAATCCAGAAAGCTATTGTAGGGTAAAGGCCGGCTTAGGCCAAACCTAAGCTCGCGCGCTCGCGCGTCGCCAGCGCCTCGCGCCCTTCCTTTAATAAAAGACGGGCGCGAAAGTTTTAAGGCGCGTTTTTTTAAGCGCGTGGGTTAAGCCTCCGCGAGCGAGGCCAAGCCGCCGCGGTCCCCAAGGGCGCTCGCGGAGGCTTTCCCAAAAGGGAAATCGCGGAAGGGGCCGCGCGGCTCCATTAAAGCGCGGTTAAAGCGCGGGAGGCGCGCTAGCGCTCGGATCCCCCGCTTCGCCATCTTCCTGGCCGCCGCCCGGAACGTTTTTCCCCGCGCTATTTTTTCGCGCGCGTTTTTTCTTCGGTCGAGCGCGCGGGGGCTTAGGCGCCGACGAAGCCGCGCGCGGGGAGACGGCGACCCAAAAATCGCGCAGCGCGTCCACGCCGAGGCCCAGGCTTTCCGCGAGATCGCCCGTGGCCTTCTCAATATGCGCGGTCATTCTTTTCAAGGTCGCGTGGACCGTGCTTTTGCTGAAGCCCAGCCGCAGGGCGATGGCCCGCCCGCTGAGGCCCTGGGCTTTTAAGCGGGCGATATTTTGAATCTGCTCTTTTTCCAGGTGGGACCCAAAGAGCGGGGTCCCGATGGTGGGAAGAAAACGTTTCCCGCAGATCCGACAGTAAATAATATACTTGTCCTTCTGGCGCCCGTAGCGCCCGCGGACGGCGATATTGCCCGCGCCCGCTTGGCCATGAGCCGAGCAGGCGGGGTTGGGACAGGCGTAGCGGCTTAAAGGTAGCATGGCGTTCTCGTTTGGGGTCTAAAGAGCGAGGGAAAAGCGCTCTTCCTTAAAATTGGCGGGCCGTCTCCTCGCGAAGGCGGCAAGCCCTTCCCGCGCCTCTCCCAAGGAGGCGTAGAGGGCGAGGGAGATCTCCGCGTGGGAAATCTTCCAAGTGACGAGCTATGGAATGGCGGGGTCCCCCGCCCCGTTTTCTTCCATCCGCAAACGCGCGAGGGTCTCAAGGGCCTGGCCGCCGCCGCCCAGGCAACCCTTGGGGCAGCTCATGATTTTGACATAGGCGGCTTTGAGGGAACCGTCGAGGACCCGTTCCAAGACCTTCCGGGCGGCTTGGATCCCAAAGACTAAGACAAAAAGGAGTTTTTCGCCTTTAAAATCCACGTAAAACTCGCGGAGAGCCCCGCCGGGCCCTTTGGCGTGGGGCCTTCCTTTTTCGCCTTCTCTTTGGACGGCGTAAAGAGCCTCGGCGAGGGGGCTCGCGGCGGGAGCGTCGGGGAGCGTCAGGGACGGGCCCAAAACGAGGGGATCAAAAGGGGTCGCGGGCAGAGCCCTTAAATCAAAGGAAGCCCTCCGGAGCGTCCGCGCGAGCTCGCGCGCGGTTAAGGCCAAATCCACCGCCGGGCCGCCTTTCTGGTTCGCGGCTGAGGCCCGGCTCTCCAATTTGCGGGCGAGGCATGGCTGAAAGGAAACGGCGCGCGCGGGCCGCGGGAGGGGGGCCCCGCGGAATCTGTCCACCATCCAGAAGGCGAACAGGCTTTCGGGGCTTATGGCGTTGGAGAGAAATTTTAGCGCCTCCGGGTAGCGCGCGGAGACGAAGGCGCGGAAAGTGGGGGCGCAGCCCGCGATTAGGGGCAAAGTCCCTTCGCGCTCCAGCGCGCGGGAGAGCTTTTCCGCTTCCACGCGGGCCGCGAGCCGCGCGAAGGCGGCGCGGTCCAGCACTTCGAAAAATCCCAGCCTTTTAAGGGCCGCGACCATGTTCCCAGGGGTAACGCTCCCCGGGGGATACCCCAAAAAGTCTTCCGTCCCCGCCAGGGTTTCCGCGGAAAAGATGGCGGCGGTCGCGTTCGACCCCTCCAAGAGCCGGAAGGCCGCCTCGCTCTCGTCTTTTTCGGCGATCGCCCCCACGGGGCAGGCCGCGGCGCACTCGCCGCAGTGGACGCAGGGGCCCTCTAAGAGGGCTTGGCGGAAGGGGGTCACTATTTCGTATTGGCCCGCGCGAAAAGCCGCGGTCAGGGCCCCCACTTCCTGGCCGTCCTGGCAGGCGCTGACGCATCTTCCGCATTTCACGCATTTGGACATGTCCCGGACGAGCGCCCCGGAGTCCTCAATGGGCTTGGGCCACGGGCCCTTTGGGGGAAAGGCGAGAGCGCGGATTCCAAAACGCGTCGCCCACAGCTGGAGCTCGCAATTGAGGTTCCGGGGGCAGGTGAGACAGTCCGGGGGATGGTCGCTTAAAATCAGCTCCAAGATGGTTTGCCGGATTCGGCGGAGCGCGGGGCTGACGGTGACGACGCGCGCGCCTTCCCAGACCGGGGTGGCGCAGGCTGCCTTGAGTTTGGAGGCGCCGTCGCATTCCACCAGGCAGAGGCGGCATACGGCCCGGGGCGGGAGGGAGTCGCTCTGGCAGAGGGTGGGTATCTCGCTCCCCACCGCGCGGGCGGCTTCTAAGATGAGAGTGCCGGCGGGGACGGTCACCGTCGCGCCGTCAATCGAAAGCGTTACCGCCAGGGCGGCGGGGGGAGTGGCGTTCCTGTCCATAAGCTTAAGCCTCGCTCGCCGCGGGGGCTGAGGCGCCCGCGAATCGCCCCGGAAAGAGCTTTTGGGCGGAGGCGAGAGCGGTGGTCGCGCTTTGGCCTAAGCCGCAGAAAGAAGCGCGCCTCATGGCGACCATAAGATCGGATAGGCGGCGCTCGTCCTCCGGGGTCCAGGCGCCGGGGATCTGTAACTTCTGGAGGTATTTGGCGAGGATTTTGTTCCCTTCGCGGCAGGGGACGCATTTGCCGCAGGACTCGCGACTGAAGAATTCCGCGACCTTTTGGAGGTATTCCACCGGGGAGACGCTCGCGTCGAGGGCCACGACGGCCCCCGACCCCACGGCGAGACCCCGCTCGCGCAAAGGGTAATAGGCGTACGGGACGTCTAAATCGGCGGGTCCCCCTAAGGGGCCGCTTTGTCCCCCCAGATGGAAAAAGCCCAGCTCGCGGCCGTCGCGGATCCCGTCGCCCAATTGGGGGGAAAAAATAATATCCCGTAAGGTCGCGCCACCCAAAGGAACTTCGTAGACCCCGGGAGCGCGAACGTGGCCGCTCAGGCAAACCAGCTTGCTTCCCCCGCTCTGGGGATGGCCCGCTTGGAGAAATTTTTCTCCTCCCATGGTCAACACGAGCGGGATATTGGCGAAGGATTCCACGTTGTTGACGAGGGTGGGCTTTAAAAAAAGCCCCACTTCGGCCAAATGCGGAGGCTTGATCCTGGGCCTTCCCGCCAAGCCTTCCGCGGAATTTAAGAGGGCCGAGTTCTCGCCGCAGACGTAAGCCCCGGCCCCGGAAATCGTCGTAATCTCGAAGGAAAAGGGCGAGCCTAAAATCCGCTCGCCTAAATAGCCCGCGTCGCGGAGAATTTGGATGGCCTCCGCGAGCCTTCTTTGGAGACGACGGTATTCCCCCCGGACGTAGATAAAGCCGCGGGGAGAGTTAAAAGTCAGGCCAGCGATAATCATTCCTTCCAAAAGCCGTAGGGGAACGGCTTCCATGATCCGGCGGTCCTTAAATGTCCCGGGCTCGCCCTCGTCGGCGTTGCAGACGATATATTTGGGGGAGCCCTCGATATTGAGCAATTGCTCCCACTTTTTTCCCGCAGGATAGGCCGCGCCCCCGCGCCCCAGGAGCTTGGCCCCTGTTATTTCGCGGATAATGGCCTGGGGCTCGAGGGCGAACGCCGCGCGGAGGGCCGCGAATCCTCCGAGGGATTCGTAATCCTTGATGGACAGCGGGTCCGTCTCCCCGGCGCCTTCAAGGACCATGGAAACTAATAAAGCCACGCCAATCCCTCCCTTAAGCGCGGCGAATTTTCGCGGTAACTCCGGATTACGGAGGCTATTTGGTTTCGCGAGCCCCCGCGGTAGGCCTCGTCCCCTATTTTAAAAGCGCCGCCGTGGCCGCAGGCGCCGAAACAGGCGCTTTTTTCCAGGGTAAAAAGGCCGTCGGCGGTGGTTTCGCCGGGCGAAACGCCCAAAATGTCCGCGAGATGGCTTAGAGTCGTCTCTCCCCCGTCAAAATGGCAGGGAGCGCTTTCGCAGGCCTCGACAAGGTATTTACCTCGGGGCGCGAGGGAAAACATGGAATAAAAAGTTAAGATTTCATAAATCCGGGTCAGGGGAACGCCAAGAGTCTCGGAAACTAAAAGAGCGCTCTTTTTTTCCACGCGATTGGCCCCGGAAGCCTCTTGGATATCCAAAAGGATCGCGATGAGCCTTTGAGGGTCGTCGTGGAAATCAGCCATAATGGCGCGCGCTTGGCTTTCGGAAAGTTCCGGCATCAAAAAACCTTTAATGAAAGCGCGCTCAAAGGCGCCTTGGGACGCGTCCCCGGGAAAAACGGGGACTGTTTCCGCGCCCGCCCTCCGCCGCGTTTTAGCGGGCGGCCTCGGAAGGCCGAAAAGAGCCCACTAAGAGCCCACTAATTTTAGGCTAATTTCGCGCGAAATTAAGATTATTTACGCTAATGTGGCGCGAATAAGACGCGAATAAATCTCATGGCCCGCGCGCGGGAGGCGAATCCGCGGCGCGCGAAAAGGATTTTGGGAGAATTGACTCCAAAAAAAGAAGATAGCACAAAAGACGGGCGCCTGTCCCCGTTCGCGAAGGTTTCTCGGGGCGCGGGACGGGAAAGCCTCAAAAAGGCCCGCCCTGGCTCCGGGCCAGTACCCAGGGGCTTGTCCTCAGGTATCGCCCTCCTCTCGCGGTGGCGCCTCGAAAATACCTTCCGGCGCGCGCCGCGCGGGCGCCTTCCGCGCGCCCCTCTCCGCGCCGTCCCCGCCCGCGGGGCTCCTCTCTCCGGGCCCACCCGTCGCCGAACCCCCTGGCCTGAGCATCGGTATCAAGGCGCGCGCCGTGGAGACGTTTGGCGTTAAAGGGGAGAGCGAGTCGAGCGGGTCAATGGATTCGTGGCGGATACGGTTTTGGCGCGCCAGAAGCTTGTCTCCGTAGTGGAATTGGCGAATGAAGCCGGACATTAGTGAATCAATTGGGACGGAGAGGCGGAGGAATCGACGGTTAGCGACGAAGATAATGATAGTCTTATGATTTGGTATTTTCAGGAATCTCAAAAGACGCGAGCTTGTTTGAATCAACTTCAACGCTTGAGTCTGAGGAAAATTTTTTCCTTCGTATAGCGATGTCCACAGCCGTCCCGCGCGAAGAGGCGGAGCGCGGTCAGCGGGATATTTTCTTTGATGTCAGGCGTTCTTATTCATCCCCGCGAAAGAAAACGACCATTTATCAATATATTAGTAAACGATCGTTCCCTTGTCAAGCGGTTTTGTCCTGGAGTCGCGTCAGTAATTGTGACGGAATTATGCGGACGGTCTAAGGATTACTGAGGTCGTCCATTCTGTATCTAAAAATGCCCCTTACTATTAGTCAGGTTCATTCGGAAAGGGGCTCCATAGCGTGGAGCCCCTTGAAAGTAAAATGGTTATTCGCCCATCCATTTACGCGGGAACCGCTTACGAAGGGCCGAGCGTTCCTGGGGACCGCGGCCTTGATGGTCGGCGGATTCTTTGGCGGACATGGCCTGCCGGTGAAGAGGCCAGCGTTGGCGGCTTTCCTTGCCCATCGACCGGACCTTGACAACTTCTTTCTCGGCGCTGGCGAGATGATTTTCAAGCGTTTCCACAGGTTCGCAAGTCAGGGCAACGCGCTCCCGCCTCCGCCAACGTTTACGCCAGATTTGCTTATCCCGCTTCTCGCCGCGGCAGGCGCTGACGCCTAGATGGGATTTTCGGACGCCGCGGCTCATTTTATATCCTCATTCGCCGAGTCTTTTCTTAAAGGCGACATCCGGCCCACATCGTCCAAATCGCGTTGCCGGTTATACGGCTCTTCGACCGAAATGAGGTTTGGGGCTGAGGGGGGAGGTATCCGCCCACGAGAGCCGGGCCGTTACGGAAGATTGCGTCGATTCAACTTCCGCGCGAAAGAAGCGCGCCGCTTCAGAGACGCTCGAATGGTATTCATCTTTTCGATGAATTTGGGCCGCTCGCCGATTTTTTTCCATAAGCTCGCCAAGTTTCGCCAGAGAGGCGGTGGCGGGGCGTAATCGAATTGATTGGCGTGGCGGGTCAGCCGCTCGATTCGACTTCGAAATGAGGTTTGGAGCTGAGGGGGGGAGGTATCTGTCCACGAGAGCCGGGCCGTTACGGAAGATTGCGTTGATTCAACTCCCGCATGAAAGAAGCGCGCCGCTTCAGAGACGCTCGAATGGTTTTCATCTTTTCGATGAATTTGGGCCGCTCGCCGATTTTTTCCATAAGCTCGCCAAGTTTCGCCAGCGAGTCGGCGGCGGGGGCGTAATCGGATTGATTGGCGTGGCGGGTCAGCCGCTCGATTCGCCTTTCCCAGATGGGCAGGCACTCCTGGGGCTGGGAGCGCTCCCGCCAACCGGAGAGACGCAGCCACAGATTTTCGTCGCACCCGCCGGAGACGGCTTCGTCCCAAGCTTCCGCCGGTTTATTTTCCCAAAGCAGTATTTCGACCAAAAGCGAATTGTCAGGCGTCTGCCGCCCAAACGAGCCGAAGCCGTACTGGGTCCGCTTCGGCGGGTTCTTTCGGGATTCGGCGATCATCTCCCGGACGCTTTCTAAAGCCTTTTCGCGCCACCGCGGCCAAATATCCTGGTCGCGAGAGGCTTCCCGCGTCAGCCTTTTATAAGTGGACAAATCCATATCATTGAAAAAATCGTTCCAATAGAGCGTCAGCGCGTCGTGAACGCGGTCACGCCGCCGGTATTCCTCCGCTAAAAAGTCGCGCAGATTTGAATTCCCATGGCGCGCGTCGTCAAAATCATTCCAGCCTTTTTCCGCCCATTTCAGGGCCTCGTCGTATCGTTGGGCCGAACTGTACGCGCGGGCCAACTCCAGATAAGCGTCCTGGTCGCTGAGGTCGGTTTTGATGATCGCGGCCTGGGCCTCGACGTCGTTGTCGTTTTCGGCGAAACGCAATAGGGCCGCGCGCAGCCGTTGGCGCGACCGCCGATCCCCGCGGCCGTTTTCAGGCGGCGCCGGGAGGTTTCGCCACTCGGTTTCGAGCAGGCGGCGAAAATGGAAAATTCCCGTTTCCCCCAGAAGATCTTCATACCGCTCCCAGGGAAGGCCGGGAAACTCGCTCGCCGTATCGACGAACCCCAATTGAAAAAGCCATTCCGCCAGCGCCTCCGGGTTCGGCCCGGTCTCCCGGCAAGCGCGGAGATGAAGGGAGACCAGAGGATCAACCATTTCCTCGGCCTCCAGAAAATCATACTCCATTTCCAGGCAGCGCTGGTTGAGCTCCGCCAGCGAATATTCGGCCAAATGGGCCACGGAGGCGTATTGCCCCTGGTCGAGCAAGCTTTCCAGGGCGTCCAAAATGGGCCGCAACTGTTCGGCGTAGCCCTCGTAGGGATCTTCTTCGTCCCAATAGGGATTGTCATAATCGAAATCGGGGAATTCGAGCGCCCGGTCGATTCTCTGACGGAAAGCGGCCAAATCAATGCCGTCGGGGGCGGCCGCCAGCGCCGCGACGCTCAAACGATCCCGCAACCTGGAGTCGTCAACGGCTTGGTTGAGAATCATGTCCGCCAAACGTTCCCGGTCGAGAGACATTAGGTAGGCGCGGATATCCGGCCCCTTCTTTTGGCGGGATCGGGGCCCTTCCGTCGGAGCGGCAATATCGTCGAGATCGCCCAGCGCCTCGGCTTCGCCGGCGTTCCAGGCCAGCGCCGTCGCCACCAGGTGTTTACAAAAACCGTCGGCGGGGCAAGTGCAACTAAAAGACAGCGAAGAGCCGGAAAGGCGGATGCTGGCCTTATAATCCCGGCTTCCGGCGACCACGGCGCTGAGGCGGTCGCCGCGCTGCGCCAGGCGTAACACCGCGCCGGCCTGGTAATATTCCCGCCCTCGTTCATAAGAACGATTGTATCCATAGTCCGCGAGCTTGGCCGGAGCGAGAAGCGATTTTAAAGTGGGAGGCATGTAAGCGTCCTGATCATATTTAAATTCACCGACTGGAGTGACGGAGTAGGTTTTAACTTTATCATATTGATAGCGTTAAATCAAGAATAATTTCCTTAGGCCAACTCGCCCGTCTTCCCGAAGCGAGTGTGGGAGCGGCCAAGGCCTTCCGGCGGAATCCGTGTCGCTTCTTCCCGCCATGACAAATCCCAGGGGCTTCATAAAACCCGAGCGCCGCCGGGTTCCGCTCGTATACGTCGAGCCGCGGCTTGGCGCCCTTGCCCCGGATCGCTTGGGCGCGCTCAATGAAGCCGCGCCCCAACTTTTTCCCCGGTGGTCAGGGTCGATGAGCAAGGCCTCAGTCATGTCGCCGTTCATGGCCCGCCGCTTGTCCGGCGTCCTCGGCTACCCACAGTTCCAGCGCGGCCAGAGCGGCCCGCTCCTCCGGCTCAAGGGCGTCAATCTCGGCCGAAGCCAGGAACCCACGCGACTCCACAACCGAACGCCGCCAGATGTTGATCAAAGAAGAAATATCGCTCGCGTCGCCAACGCGAATGTTATACATAAAAAGTCCCTGGCATGGATTGGACGATGATTTGAAAGGGGCCAGATAATGTGAAGCCCCTTGAAAATAGAGGGCGTTAGTGGCGAATCCAGCGTCTCAGCCGACCCGCTTCAAAGCGTCCCGCCTTTTTACGCCCTCAAGATAGTCAGAGCGCTCCCGCGTCATCTTGCGGCGTTCCGGCGAGTATTCCGCGAAGTTATAGATCGCGCGGACGTTGTCGCGCTCGGCGTGGGCCAGTCGCCGCTCCACCCAGTCGCCATTGTAGCCTTTTTCGTTTAAAATCGTCGAGGCCATGCCGCGGAAGCCGTGGGCGGTCATTTCTTCTTTGGCGTAACCCATTCGCCGCGAGGCGTTGAGAACGGTGGCGTCGCTCTTGGGCCGGCTGTTACCGCGCGCTCCGGGGAACATAGAGGCGCGCCGCCGTACGTCATCGCCACGTTCATGGCGCGTTCCACTATAAAGATGACAAAACGCTACGCCCAACTTTATCAGGACATCCACCATCAGGCCAATAGGCGTCATGGCGCCGTTAGAATTTTATACCCAGCTGGCCGGGATAATCCAGACATTTTCCGTAAGCGGCAGGGCATGGGACGCCAGGCAAATTACGCCGCCTAAGCCGATGGGCATTTTGAGTTTCTCCAACGCTTGAAAATGACGAATGTCATTTTTATTCGGCGAAGCTGTTTTTTTGCACTCCATTGGGTAGACCACGCCGTCCCGGATTATCAGGAGATCAATTTCCTTCTGATCTTTATCTCGGTAGTAATAAAATGGCGGTCGCAAGCCATTGCCTAACCAGCCCTTCAAAAGTTCGCCTATCACCCAAGTTTCAAAAATGGCGCCGGACATGGCCCCCGCTTCTAGAGTTTCTGGACTGGTCCACTCCGTCAGGAAGGCGGCCAAACCGGTATCCAGAAAGTACCGCTTTGGCGCTTTGATCATGCGTTTGGCAATGTCGCTGAAATATGGTTCCAGCAGGTAGACCAAGCCGGAAGCTTCCAGGATGGACAGCCATTTCTTGCCGGTGACCGGGGAAACGTCCGCGTCGCGTGACAGTTCGGCTATATTAAGTAACTGTCCAGTGCGAGCCGCGCTGGAGCGCAAAAATCGCAAGAAGGCGGTCATGTCCCCAACCTGGTCCAGATCACGCGCATCCCGTTGTAGGTAGATTCGCGTATAAGAATTCAGGAACTGGTCCCAGTTCACGCCGTCGTTAAGGGCTAGGGCGGGGAATGAGCCCCGCCAGATAAGGCGATAAAGTTCCTGAAGCGTCAGTGGCGCGCCATCCATTTTTTCAAAGAGTCGCGAATTGCCCCCCCATTAGGGAGCGCGATGGCGGCCAGTTTAATTATTTTAAAAACTCCCCTTAAGATTAGGTAGGTGGGTAAATTTTTTTTAAAACGACGCCTTCCCTAAAGCGCGCGCGGCCCCTTGCCCGAAGCCCGCCTCGCCAGGCGTTTTAGCCCGCGCCGGGCTTCCGTTGGCCCATTGCGGACCTGGCCTTACCTTCCACAAGGAAAAGACGCGAACGCTCGCTTTTCGCGAACCGTTTCTTAAAAAAGCGATGGCGAAAATCTCATGAAAAGAACGCCCCCCCCTCCTCTTCTCCCCGGAAACCGGCCTTCCCGCTTTGAGGCGTCGCTTGGGGAGTCCTCGCGCGCCTCAATCCCCCCTAACGCCGCTCCCGCAAAAGCGGAAGCGGGGACAAACGAGGATTTAGACCCCTTGACAAATCCCAAAAGAGACTTATTTCTATAAGAGACGCAAGCTCCCACCATTGTTCGCGTCCGCTTCCCGGGACCTTTCGGGGCCCCGAAGGGCGGAAATCTCTTTCCATAGCCGTTCGCGCGCCGCCGGAAGGGGAAAATCTTCCTTTTTTCAGTTATTTTCCACGCGAATTTTTTCAAAGCCGTTAAGCGTCGCGCTTCCGCCGCCGGGGGTCTTCCGGGAACGCGCGCGTGGCTTCCGTTTGAGCTTAACAAGCGCGGCGGGGCTCGGGGAGCCCCGCCGCGCTCCGCCGGAAAGCCTCCCAGACAAGCCTTAAGAGGGGCTTTCCCGCGCTTTTTATTGAAGGCTCGCTTGGGTTGGCCCGCCTTTGGGCGTTCCCCCGATATTTAGGTTCATCAATGAGTCTTGATTTTTCTTTGGACAGTCCCCTCGTTTACGTCTTGGCGCGAAGCCTGGATTTTTTCATTTTTTGTCTTTTTTACGCGTTTTACCTGAAATTTTTAAATAGATACCTCAAAAAGGCCGTCGCCCATCCCCGCGATCCGCTGGAGCGGCGCGAGGCGCGAGAGATCCGCGCGAGGCGTGGCCCCAAAAATCCCCGCGCCCTGGGACGGACTTTCCTCGCGCGCCTTTTTTTCCCATTCCGGCGCGGCCAGAAGGCTCTTCTCAAGACTCAGCCCGCGCTTGGGGACGAAGCGGGCCTCAAACGGAGCCCCCTCGCGCGAGTTCCCTCCTCGCGGCTGACGACGTTAGCCCCGGACGCGGGCTCCGGCGGCGCGTCATTTTTGAGCGGAGCGCTCTTAAGCCGCGCCCCGCGAATTTTAGGCGACATGGAGCTTGGACCCAAGGCCCTCTCTCTTCCTCGCGCGGGGAGCCTCGCGTCTTCGCCTTGGGCCGCGGAAGATTCGCGCGGCCTCGGCGCTCCCCCGCCCCTTCCCAGGGCCGACGGCGAAATTTTGGGCGCGCGCGCGTGGAGCCTCCACGCTTTTTGGGAGGGGAAGACCTCGGTGGAAGCGGCGCTTTTCCCCGCCGCCTCGGGAGGCTTTTCCCCGCCCCAGGGCGCCCGCGCCTTTCCTGGGGATAGCCTCGGGGAAAGGCGACCGCTCGCGCCCAGCGCGGTCGTCTTCCCGCTCCCCGCGGAGAGCTATAGGGGCGAGGTTGGTCTTCATGGCGGGGGAGATTGTCTGGCTCGCCCGGCTCAGGCGCTCTTCCCGAGCGCGGCCGCCCCGCTCTTCGCCCACGCTGAGGAAAATCTTTCCCCGGCGGAAGCGCCGACGGGTTTAGCTCCTTTTTCGCAAAAGAGGCCCGCGCCCGTTTTAAGCCTGGCCCCCCCGATCTTAAATGAGAAGGAAGCGCCTTCCACCCTCCTGGGCCTAATCCGGGGGCGGCTCGCCCGCGAGGGAGTCGACCTTAATAATCTGAGCCTCAGTCCCCTTAAAATGGCCGGGGCCTTAACGGGCCAGGCGCTTTTGGGGCTCGTCCGGCGGGCCGTCGCCGCTTTCAATTCCCCCGCCCGCGAGGAAGAGGAGGCCCAGGAGCCTGCAAGCCCGCCCCCGCTGGAGGACTTCGCGTCGGCGCGACATCTATGGGATAAGCTCCAAAAAGAGAGCGTTTTTTGGAGATTTTTAAAAGAAAGCCCCGCGCTATCCCCCTGGCGGGAA
>JAISCZ010000135.1 GCA_031265205.1 Deltaproteobacteria bacterium | reverse complement strand
CGCTCGCTTTTCCGCCGCGATTTTCCAGATAAGCTCGCCCCCGGGCGCGCGGGCCTCCTCAAATAGGCTCCCCAAGATTTTAAGCCCGGTCCGGCGCCGATGGCGCCGAACCGTCGCCTGAAAGAAAGCGCGCGCCTTGGCGTCGGCCTTTTCGCCCCAGAATCTTTTCAGCTCTTTTAAAACGCGCGGCAAAGTTTCCCGGAGAACCGTTTGGAGCGCCTTTCCGGCGCCGGGGGAGTAAAAAGCCACGAGCCTCTCTTGGCCGGGACTCCGGGTGGGCAAGGCTATCGGCGCGCCTTCCTTGAGGGGCGAATCCCCCTTCGCGAGCCTCGCGCGGAGAAAATCCCCCACCCAACCGCGCTTCTGACGGGCGGGCGCCTCTCCGGCCGCGCTCTTGAGGCGCGGGTCCCGGAATTCCGCTCCCGCGAAAAGGATCTTGGCGGCTCCGAGCGCTTGGCCCAAGCGGCCTATTTCCCCCAAAATCGGCGCGATATTGGCCGGCTCCGGGCCCAAGTCCAGATACCCGATAGGCACCTCGCCGTTCCTCTCCAAGAAGAGGACCGCGCGTCCGCCGGGACTCTCGGGGCACGCTCCCACTTCGTGGCCAATGGTGGCCAGGATGGGCCCCCGCGGCGAGTTCGCTCCGGCGTCCAGGGAGGGAAAGAGAGTCAAAGAGTCGCCGCTCCCGCCGAGGATCCGCGCGGCTTTCTCTTGGACTAACAGGCGCTCCTCCGCGCGGGCGGGGTCGCTCGCGAGAAGAAAGCGAGGATGGAGCTTACGCGCGAGCGCGTATTCCCGCTCCATTTTTTCGAGCGCCAGGCTTTCCAGTCCCACGAAAACCGCGTCTATTTCTTCCGGGCAATAGCCTTCCCGCCAGGACGATAGCGCGGGGCTATCTTTTAAAGATCTCCAGAAAGCGCTCTCCTTTTGGAGTTGGTCCCACAGAAGGCGCGCCGACGCGAAGTCCTCCAGCGGGGGCGGGCTTGCGGGCTCCTGGGCCTCCTCTTCCATGGGGGCCGGGGAATTGGAGTCGGAAACGGCGCGCCGGACCAGCTCCAAAAGCGATTGGCCCGTTTGGGCCCCGGCCATTTTAAGGGGACTGAGGCGAAGATTATTAAGGTCGACTCCCTCGCGGGCGAGCCGCCCCCGAATAAGGCCCAGGAGGCTACAAGGCGCTTTCTCCTCTTCCGAGGCCGGGGGCGCCAGGCTCAAAACGGGCGCGCTCCTCTTTTCCGGGAAAAGAGCCAAGTCCGCCGGCGCGTTCGCGGCGGAAAGGTTTTCTCCCGCGATGGTGGGGAGCCGCGTGGCCGCGCCCGGGAAGTCCCCTGCGGTCGCGAAACCAAGCTCGCCACTCCGAGACGTCTCCCCGAGGAGCGGGAAGACTCCCGCGCGCGGGAGACTTCCCGCGGAGCTATCTCCAAGAAAGGCGCGGGAGTCGCGGAACCGCAGAGAGTCGTCCTGGGCGGCGCCGGAAAACCCCGGGTCTCCCAAGACGGAGTCGCCCTCCTCCCCAAAAGAGGGGAGGCGCCACGCGCGCGCGCCCCAAATTTCCGCGCCGCTCTCGGACGGGGGCTGGTTTACGGACGCGCCGAGGGCCAACGGAGCGCCCGCGGCGAGCGTTAGCGGCGAAAGGCGCTCTTGGAGCGGGGCGCCCTGGATAGGGCAGACGGAGCTACCGCTTAAAAGCGCGCCGTTCAGATAGGGCCAGGCGCCACGGGCGCGGTCCGGGGCGAGGCCAAGCGACGGCGGGGAGGCCAGGACGCGCTTTAAAGGGACGCGGCCTTCTTCGCCCTCAAGCGCGCTCGGCGCTGGGCGAAGGGAGCGCGGAGAGCGCCTTTTGGGGGCGGAGGCGAGGGCGAAAAATGGCGCTAAAAGAGCGCGGGCGTAGCCCAGGCCACGGCTCGCGCGGGGCTTTTGAGCCTCCCCGCGCTCCCAAGGGGCCGGCTGAGAATTTATAGCGGCCGCGACGTATTGTTCCAAAAACCGCGCGCAGAGGGCGGCTAAAAGAAGGCAGAGGAAAAAATCCAAGCATAGCGGCCAAGCGTAAACGAGGAGGCTATCCAAATTACAATCGAAACGCATTAATTCGCCTATCAGGGAGAGGGGCGCCTATCAGAGGCGCGCCATCGCGCCAAGCCATCGACTAAAACGCGGGGAAGCCCTCTAAAGCTTGGCTGGGAGCGGCTTTCCGGCCACGCGCGAGGGGACTCAAGGGAGCGCCGCGCGAGCGCGAGACACAATATCGGTCAGAACGAGTCGGAAGATTCCTGGGGCCGGGCCCAAAGCGCGAGCGCCAAAGCCCAGCGCCGAAAACTTGGCGCGGAACAAGGAGTTCGCGAGGTAGAGTCGCCTCTTCCGGCGGGAAACCGCTCGGAGAGGGTTCGCGAGAATCAAGAGGAGCGGGCGAGAGAAACGGACGGTTAGCGAACGAGGGACCTAATACACTTAAGGGGTAAATTTAAAATAATTAAACTGGTCCCATTTTGGCCCTCCGTGAGGGAGCCTCCCAGGGGTAAAAACTCGCTGGTAAAAGCCACGAGGAAGAAGCGAGGGTTAAAATCGGAGAGCGGAACCCCCGGAAAGCTAGCCCACGGGCTTGTTTGGAAAGCCTTCAGGCGGGAACGCGACCCAGAGGACCAGAGGACGGCGGAGAGCTTCCCGCGAAAAAAATTCGCCTCCTATATACGCTTAAGGGGTAAATTTAAAATAATTAAACTGGTCCCATTTTGGCCCTCCGTGAAGGGCGTTCCCTCCAGCCGAAGAAGACCGGGGGAAAAACCACTCCAGAAGAGCCAGCGGCGTAAATTGGCGGTTAAATCGATAGAATTTTAGCGTTTCCACGTTTTGACAGGTTTTGTGACGATTTCACGCTTTTCTCCTTGATTTAAAATTTTAACTTGGCGTAAATTGGCGTCTAATATTATAGCGATTTTAACATTTCGCTTGGGGTTATCGGATTTTCCGTTACTTCGCTTGATTTTTGGCGTGGCATTTGTTGACAGTGGAATCAATAGAATCAAGAGACGCCACCCTATCGCCACTTTTGGCGATGATTTCCGAAGATCGCGCTGTAGTATTTTGGGATTACGTTTTTGGTGGAATGAGATAATACATTTTCACGCGTATCGCTCTTGTCAAAAACCGTGGAAGACCATACCCGCAAGTTATGGAATATTATTCCACGCGTGTCGCGGCGCGTGTCGCGGCTTTCATGGTTTGGGGCGCCGCCAGCTACATGGGGGTTATACGTAAAACGGAGAGGTGGATGGCCGGGAGAAGCGGAGGGGGCCCTTGGCAACTTACAATGTTCGCTTGACGACCGCCCCGACCGAAGAGCGAGGTCGTCAACTGTTCAGGATTTCCGAACTGTCGCCACGTCCAGGGAGGAAGCTAACGGGTCTTACCGTCCGGCTTCCCGCCGCTGACCGGGGAGGGCGCCGCGCCGCCCCGATCGGAGGAATGAGGCTTCACCACGTCAGTCGGGAGAAACGCTTTCCGAAACGGGACGCGGTACGTCTGTATTCCTCTAGATGGAATAGTAGTTAAGAACCGGTAAGGCCCCTGGTAAACGAGCCTGGAAATTTTCTCTTCGGAGATGGCGCTCATAATGAGTTCCTTGAAATATCCACGCTTTCCCAAAGTCGTGGACATTGAATTGGACTAATGTTTACAGACATATCAGCGTTATGAAATCAAAATAGCGTCTTATATCTTCGGCGCTAAAACGCGACGTTTCCTGTTGACCTGATTTGGTAGGCATGGTTTCAGAAAATTGTGGATCCCATGGTCCTAGATCCGAAAAAGGACGCGTTATGATTTCGTCCGCGCCTAGAGACAGTAATGTCGCCGCGCTGAAGGCCGCGTATGGAACCAGGACAGAGAATTTCTTAAACTTCTCCCGAAGGATATTGACAGTCCGCGAGGCCATCATTCCATCGCCACCGTCGCTGACTATCAGGAAGTCCACTTCGGCGTCTGTTTTAGGAACCGCCTGAACCCGCGAAATTATTGAGGATAAGGCGTCGGGCTCCATCATTCCAAAGACATTTGGACGGAGGGATGTCACATACGCGATAAGCGGCCTTCCCCTGAGCGCCTCAAACTGGTTAAATAATTTAAGGCGGGTTTCATATCCACGCTCATCTTCTCCTTTGACAATATAAAGGATACCATTCAAGAGCGGGTCTCTCTTAAGGAGTCTAGCTCACTTAAATATTATATCCTAACGCCAGATATGAGCGCAAGAGGAAGTGGCCGCGTCCTGTCACCGTGAATGGCGCCACTCGCGCGAAAATCCGAACCAATAGTTCAATGGAAAAAACGCGGCCCGACGCGGGCTTGCCGTAAAGCGCGGCGAAAGGAGACGAATCCCTTTGGCGCGGCGCCGAGGGCGGGAGGGGGCCGCGAACGAAAGAGGCGCGACGCGCGTGGCTTAACGGAGCGCTTGAGCCGATCGCCGCGCTCCGTCCCCAAGACTCTTCCGGCGAGCCTCCGTCGCCTGGCGCTTTTGAGCGAAAAACGCCTCTCGGCGCGGCGTGAACCGTGGGCTCTCTTTGGGGGATCTCAAATCCGTTCCGCAAGCCGCCGCCTCGCTTGAACTCGCGGACAATGGGCGCTCAAGCGTTGGGACGCCGGCGCCGCGGAACGAAACGAACCAATCCGAAACGGCGTGACGCGGATTGGATTAGAGCGGTTTGGCCGCCACGCGCGCCGACGACTCCCTTGACGGCGAGAGCCCTCAGGCCAACGGCGCCGTTCTAGCCATTCCAAGGCTCCCGTTCGTTTTTGCGGTCCCGCTGGCCTTGGGGAAAGCCCAGGGGGACAAGGCGGGCGGCGTTAAACCTTACTAAAACTCGCGGGATCCGCGCGAGCGCGCGGGCTTCCGCGAAAAAAAGCGGCGCTGGATTAAACGTTTGGCTCCCCTCCCCGGCTCCCCCGCGCCAGCGCGCGAAGGCGCCTCAGACCCCATCAAAAAGCGGCCTCCGTTTTTTTGATCTTATCCAAAATTTTCGCTAAAAACAAAAAAGCTATTTTTTCCGCTCGCGCTCGCCCTTCCCCGCGGCGTCGCGCCTAGGGCTTTCCCGCCACGCGCCCGTCACGCGCGCGTAAAGGGTCTCGCTCGCTCTTCGCGAGCCTCTCGCGTAGCCGTCGCCACGCTTTCCCAAAAGCTTTCGCCCGTGCGCCGCTCGCGCGCGCCGGAACCCGTCTCCGCGCGGGCGAGACCGCGGAAGCGCTCCCAAGAGCCAAGCGCGCCTGTTAAAATTACGCTTCCTGGGGCCCTTTTTCCCTGGAAAAGGCGAGGTTCCGGTAGCGGTTCCGTTTGGCGGGGGAATCGCTCAGGTTAACGCTTCCCGTTAAAAAGCCCACGATCTCCCGGGCGCGCTCCACGCGCCGGCGCCGATCCAACGCCGTGGCCAGGCCTTTTTCCAAAAGGAAGCGCCTTAAACTCTCAATTTTGGGGAGTCCCCCCACGCCCCCAAAAGAGCAGACCACCCCCTTGCCCCCCAGCTCAATCCAGGCCATGGCGAGTTCCGTGGCCCTCCCCAGCCGATCCCCGAAGACTATTTCCGGCAATTCCAGCTTTAAAAGCTCGCTGAAGGCCACGGGGGCCAATTCCGGGGTCAGGCGATCAAAGCCGTAGACCGCGTCGGTGGAAACAATCTTGGCCCCGGGGAGCTTCACCCGCGAAATTCCGAGGGAACGCCAAAGATTGACCCATTCCTTGGTTGATTGGGCGACCCGGGACTGACAGATTTCCCCAAAATGGGAGAGCGTGGCGTCAATGAGAAAGGGCGGATTTTCTTTTTCGTCCTCGAGGGCTAAGTTTTCCCAGTTAGAGTTTAGAGTGTCCAACATATTTTTTTAACCCCCTAAATAAACAAAGTCCGCGACGGGCAAGGCCCCGCCAGCCAGGCCTCCCCCCGCGCGGCTTCCGCGTAAAGGGGGAGGCCTCGCGACCGATTCCCGGTAGGCCCCTGGGTCGCCCGCGCGGGGTCCCGCTTTTTTTACTGCATTTTTAAGACCAAGGCGGCTTGAAGGCCCCCCGCGCGCCTCAGCGCCCAGAAGGGCGTTGGGGCGCGCGGGCCACGCCTCCGTTAGCGAGTCAAAAATACCCACCAAAGCGACATTTATGTCGCTTTTCGCGGACGCGCGGCTCCGTCGCCCCCCGAGCCACGCTCCCGCGAGCCCGCGCGTCAAAACGGCGAGGCCGCGCCAGGCGCCAGGGGCGCGCCAAGGCGGCCTCGCGCGAAAGGCTCGCGCGAAATGAAGATAGCGCTTGGGGGGCGCCGCAAGGACGCTTTATCTTTTGGCGCTTTTCCCGAACTTTTTGTCCAAAGCGAAAAGCGCGGGCGCGGCCAACGTTTCCCGGCCCGTCGCGACGGAGCGCGGGCTGGCGGCCTGAGCGCCCCTGGCGGGAGGCAGGGGCCGAAAATTGGGGTTGGAGGCGACCTGGGGCTTGGGGGGAGGAACGAAGCGTTTGGAATCGGCCTTGAAGGCGCGCGGGCTCTCTTCGGGGAAAAGCACGCGGGCGCGGGCGGCGGCGTATTTATCGATGGCTTCCTTTAAGAGTTGGAAAGGCACGAGTTCCCCGTGGGCCGCGGCGATGCGAATCCAGCGCCAGGAGAGACATAAAGCCACCAGCTCGTTGCGCGCTTGGGAGAGCGGGCCGAGCTTTTCGCCGCTGAGGTTGGAGAGGAAGAAAAAGAGCGGCCCAATCTCGTCCTGGGGCATGGAGTTGTTATTGGCGGACTCGTCGCCGCCGACATGCCAGACGCCGCGGCCCAGACGCGATTCGACGTATTGGCAGACGGCCCCGTGGACCTGGTCCACCAACGGAAAGAAGACTTCCCTCTGCCCCCGGTAAATGGTCTTGCGCAGCAAATCCTCGTCATAGGCCAAAACCGATGGATGCCAAAAGCCGAAACGGTGGGGCGCCAGATAGCCCCGCGCCCAGAGTTCCCTTTCCATAGGGGAGGCGGGGGGAAAGCCAGCGTTCGGGGAAATGTCCCGAAAATGCCAATTGAACCCTAACTTCGCGAGATCCAGTTTCTTGGCGCTTAAGGGATGCGCCTCTAAAATCTTTTTGACGCCGGGGAGATCTAAGGGCTCCTCGCGGACGATGCTCGCGATAAGGTCGGGGTCGTCGCCGCCCACGGCCAGGGCCAGGGATTTCAGCCAATAATGAGTCGCCGGCTCGACGTCTGGCTTGTATCTGTCAATAAACGTCTCAAAGAGATAATCGTGATCCGAGGGCCGGGTGCTGCCCCACCATTCCACGATTGCCTGTCCCGCGTTATGGCGCTGCGCGGGAAAGGTGGGCGAGACCATGGCCAGGTAACGCCAGCCCGCTTTTTGGGTCATATTTTTGCTTTCGCGGCTAATCAGCGTGGCGATAGCGTCCAAGTCTTTCGCCGCCCGCGCCTGATTTTCCTGGGACCACGCCTCAAAACCCCAAAAGCCACGCACCCGAAAATAATCGCCTTCCTGGATCTTAAAATAATCTTCCGCCTTCGCGGAGGGGCCGGCGGCGCCGTGACTGTCCGAGGCTTCCAAAAGAGCCCGCAATGACTCGGGCCCTACCGCCGCGCGCGCCGCGCCGCCTTTTTTCGCGTTACCGCGCTGAATGGACGCGCGCAAAGGCGCCGAGACGTCATAAAAAACCAAGCCCGGTCCCGCGCTGTGCAAGAGGGCGGTCTGTATTTTTTCCATAAAGGCGCGCGTCCGGAATTGATCCGGCACTACGGCCACCACATTGTTTCCGAGAGACAGGTTTTCAACAATTTCGCGTATAAACGCCTGACCCCCGGCCGTGTCAAAAATAGGGGAAACAGTCATAAAGGCTCCTTTAAAAGGTTAAAAGCGCGGAAAAGCAAAAATAAAACAAAACAATCAAGAAAAAGAGTCCAAAAAAACAAAAAGGGCGAGAACGGCGCGGCGCCCCCGTGAGGAGCGGCGGGAGAAATCCTAGGCCGACCTAGAAAACAGGTAACAAAATATTGTACTACAAAAAGGCCCGCGGAGGAACCCTCCTCCCTGGGCCTCTGGCCCTGGGCGCCCAATAAGGCAATCGCGTACAAGTAAGCGAAAATTTGCCGCTTAAGGGCCAAAACGCCCGCTTTTTTTTCATCCGCCGCGCCGCGCCCGACCGCGAAAATGGTAAGCCTTCTGGCCCTCAGGCCCTCCGGCGCCTCCCTTAAAGACTCTATCATCAGGAGGGGAGAGCCAATCTCGCGCCGTAAGAGCCCATCTCGCGCCGCGCGAGAGCCAATCTCGCCGCGCGCGAAAGTCGGGGTCTCCCCCGTTAAGATAGAATAGAAAAAGGCTTGGGCTGGGCGCCGCTCTCGCGGATGGCCGAACTTCTTAATTCCGGCGCTTTTCCGCCCGGCGCGTTCGCGCGCGGCTCAAAAAACTCCGGATAGATTTCCGCGAGGGGGCCTTAAGGGGCCTTTTAAAAATCCGTCAATCCCGTGGCCGCGTAGACGAGGCTGAAGACCTCGTCGCGATCCGCCCAGAGATCGGGATAGTTTTCCACGATCCCGCTCACGACGCGAAAGACTCTCTTGGCTTCCTCAAGCTCGTTGGCCTCGACGCAGAGCGAGGCCATGAGCGCGCAGGACTTGGCGTGGACAATGGCCACGTCCTCGACTTCCTCGATCTCGGCGAGGCTGTTGAAAATTTTTAGTCCCCGCGCGAAATCTTTTTCCCGGGCGTAACCCTCCAGGAGGCCCTGAGCCGCCGAGGCTCTCACCGTGTTTATCTCTTCCGTGTCCCCCAAGGATTTCATGGAATAAAAAATTTTTTCGGCGCCCGCCAAGTCGCCACTTTGGGCCAGGGCGGAGACGACGTTGACCGCGGCCAGGCCCCTTAAAAGAAGAACCTCGGCGGAAGACGGTATCTTGGACATGCCCCGCAGGATTTCCTCCGCCTCGGGCAAAAGATCGGCCTTGCGGTAGGACTCCAAAAGATTGAAGGCGGCCCGGGCCCGGGTCGCGGCCACCTCCTCGGAATCGCCGAGGGCGCCGAGCCCCTCGTAAATTTCCCGGGCCTCAGGGAGAAAACCCCGTTTGCGCAAGGCCACGACCAGCCTTAAGCCGGCGCGCGCCCGCTCTTCCGCGAAGCCGTCCGCGAGCGGACGCGCGAGAAGCGGCAGATACTCGTCCCGCGCCTCGCGCGCGCTCCCCTTTTCCAAAAGTTTCTCAATTCCTTTAAGCGCGCCAATCACCCTTGAATACCCTCAAACGTCAAATAAAACGCGAAAAAAAAGCGCGAACCCCTCGCGCGGGCGCCCGCCCAAGGGCCCCTTAGGACTCGGCGGCGGGAAAACTTAAGTTCAGGAGGCTGATAATATTGCTGACTTTTTTGGAGGGCTCTTCCACGATGACGCCTTCCTCAGGGACGGCCCGCGCGAAGAGGGTCCCCAGGCAGCGGAAAACCTCCGCGACGGAAAGGGAAGAGCGCGCGAAGATTCCGCTTAAGATAGCGCGCGCGGCGGAAGAAAAAAAGGAGGTTAAAAGATGGCCCCGCAAGGTTTCCCAGCCGTGGCGCGAGAGGGGCGCGAGATCCGGGTTGCCCGGCCCGACGTCAAAGATCTCCGTATATTCTTGGCTCGCCAAGATCCAGCGCGCGGCCTCTTCGAGTTCAAAATCGCCGTTGGCGAGATAGACGGAGACGCCCTTTTCCTTGAGCTTAAGGTTGGCCTGGGTCGCGTCCAGGCCCTCTTCCAGAAAGCTCCGGCTGAAATCGCGGATCTCGTCGAGTCTCGCGGCCAAATCGAGAAGAACGAAGGCCCACAGCGTCCGCCCAAAAAGGGCGACGGGCGCTTTTTTAATAAAAAGGGAGCGTTTCCCCAAGGCGACAAAGCGCGAGAGATCCAAAAGGCTGTCCCCGTGCGCGCCGACCAAATCCGCGTAGAGCTTCACGTTGGGGCCCAAACGCGCGAAAAAGCGGCCGTCCGCGCGGGCGAGCTCGTCTAAGGCGGACTCGGAGTATTGGCCGCCGTCCAAGATCACGGCGCCGATTTTGAAACCCTTGGCGGCGAGCTCCCGCGCGGTCTCTCGCAAAAGGAGCTGGTTGTCCTCGGGACCCCGGCACGCCTGAAAAAAGATGGGCAGATGGGAACGAGGCCCCATGGCCCAGACGAGGCGCGCCCCGTTCTTGGCCCGGGACCGCCGGAACGGGTGGGCCGACTCTCCCGCGGGGGAAGGCGGCGTCCACAGGGGGCTGTCCACGAGCGCCAATTCCGGCTTGGTCTTTTTGAGGGACAAAGGATCCGTCCGCAGGACGAAAGTCGCGTAGCTCTCCAAAAGGCTCAGGCGCAAATCTTCGGCCCCCAGACGCTGAAACGACTCGTGAATCTTCTGGGGCTCCAAGAGGGCGTGGGGATAGAGGAGTTGGGCGTAGGAGCTCTTCCACCATTCGTGGCTAAAATAATATGACTCCCGCCCCAAGAGCTTATAGGTGATTAAGGAAAGGAGGGCGTCCTTCAGTTTCGGGCTGTAGAAAGAATCTTCCAGGCGCCGCTGGAGGCCCGCGCGTTTCAGAATTTCGCTCGCGATCCAGGCCTCGCCAAAGGCCATAACCTGGTTTTTGCCGTGGGCTTCGCGCCGGAGCCGCGGCGCGGGCGCGGCGGGCTTGGGCGCTTGGAAGGGTTCCCGGAGCTCTTTGTAGCCGCCCTGCAGGGTAAAAATAAAAGTGCCCCGAGCGCGGTTTTTAAAGACTCCGTTCTGTTTGTCGATGACCAGCCCCAAGTTTTCGCAGAAATTCTTTTTGGGTCCCTCCCGGCGGCTGGCGACGCAAAAAGCGGCGTACTCGACAATCCTGTCTTTACTTTTATGTTTGCTGTAGCGGATAAAACCGGCCATGGCGCGCCTTTTCCCAGGAAGGACTCGAAGGAAGGACTCGAAAAATAACGGAACTTAAAGGCGTTTTAGGTCGCGAGCGCGAATTATTTTTTAAAGAAAGCTCTCCCAGGGCGTCCCGGCCAGGAAGCGTCTCCGGCGCGACGGCGGCGCGCTATTTGGGCGCGCTATCTTTCGCCGCGGGACCTTTCGGCGCGCTATCTTTCGCGGCGGGATCTTTTCGGGCGAGGCCTTTCGCGGCGGGCCCTCTCGCGGCGGTATTTTTCGCGGCGGGCGCGTCGTAGACGCCCCGGAGGGCGGCCTCGCTCACTCTGGCGAGGAGCTTGGGGCTGGGGCGAAAGACGAGGCCCATTGTCTTAAAGGGAAATTTGTTGGGGTAGCGCCTTGGGCTGAAGCGGGCGAAACCCCTAAGGGCGATGGGCCGCCCGTGGCTTAAGGCGTCCCGGAAGGAATCTAAAATAAGCTCCCCGGCCAAGCGGACCAGGGAAGCTGAATATTGGGGACGCCGTTTGACCAAAAGATCCAGGAGGGCGGTCTTGGGGAGATACTCCTTATGGGCCATAAGAAACCTCAAAAGGGGCGGGGGCTGGGGGCTAGAGGGAGGGGCGGTAGATGAACTTCATGTTGAGCCCGGGCTCAAAGGCGTTTTGGATGGGTTTCAGAAAAGAAAAGGACTTGGAGACAAGCTGGCCCAGAACCGAGCTTTCCCCGTCCTCGTAGACGACTTGGAGGTTGCCGTCAAAGGGGAGCCCGGCGCGGACCGAGGCGTGGAACAGAGCCTCCTCGAAGCCGCCGAGCTTATCCACCAGGCCCAAAAGGCGCGCGTCTTCCCCGGAGTAGACGCGCCCGTCGGCCAGGGCCCGCACCGCTTCCGGGGTCATAAACTCGCGGCCCGCGACCACGTCGGCCACGAACTGCTCGTAGACGGTCATCACCAGGTTCTGCAAAATCTCGCGCTCGTCGGGCAGCATCGCGCGGAAGGGTGAGCCAGCGTCCTTATAGCGACCGCTTTTGATGACCTCGCTCTTGACACCCACTTTTTCCATGGCCTCCCCAAACTCCATGGCCTCCATAATGACGCCGATGGAGCCCGTGATGGTTCCGGGGTTAGCGAAGATGTCGTCCGCGGTCACCGCCACGTAATAGCCGCCCGAGGCGGCGACCGAGCCCAGCGAGGCGATCTTGGGCTTGTGGAAGTTCATGAGAGCCCGGTAGAGTTCCTGGCAGGGGGCCACCGCGCCTCCGGGAGAGTCAATCCGTAGCACGAGGGCCTTGACGTTGGGATCGCGCTTAAAATTCTCGACGGCCTTGACGGCCCACTCGGTGGAAAAAATCTCGCCCCGGATGACCAAAACCGCGATCCCCGGGCCGGAAAGGCTTTGGGAGGAGCCCAGGGAGCCGACTTTCTCCATTAAATTGTTGGCGGTCTGGTAGCAGCTCCCCACGGCGAGAATCCCCAAAATGAGAAAGGCCAGGGGAAAGCCGCTTAAAACGCGGCTCCTTTTTCCTTCCGTCCGGGGGACATAGCGCCCCGGGGGAGCGGCGGGGCCGTCAAAGCCCGGGGCGCCGGGCCGCAGGGGCCTCTCGGCCCCGTAAAAAGGGGGGACAGGCGCCCCCGGGGCTGGCCCCGGGGCGCCTTCCGGATTAACGATGGGGCTTTTGTCCGCGCGGGGCGGATCCACTGGATAATCCATGTGTCCCTCTGGCGTTTAGCGGTCGCGGCAAGGAAGGAAAGGCCTATTCCTTGTTTTCCTCTTCCGCGGCCTGGTTGCTCTCGGCCAAGAGTTTCCCCAAGTTCTCAAAGGCCGACCCGAAGGCGCCGGCCTGCTCCTTGCCCTGGCCGTGGGAGCGCGCGCTATCGGAGTATTCCTTGAAGGAGGCGTCTTCCTCGTCCTTGCCCTTCGACTTTAAGGAAAGCCCGATTTTGTGCTCCTGGATGGCGATGTTGATGATCTTGGCCGTGACCTCGTCGCCGAGCTTGAAGTAGTCGGTTAAGGGTTTCCCCTTGGGGGCGCCGGTCTGAGTGTAGTGGATCAGGCCGTCGATGCCGTCGGCCAATTCCACGAAGACCCCGAACTCGGTGATGTTGTTCACCTTGCCGGTGACCGTTTTCCCCACGGGGTAGTTGAGGCTCGCCATGGCCCAGGGATCGTCCTCAAGCTGCTTGATCCCCAGGGAGAACCTTTCCAGTTCCGTGTCGATGGAGAGAATGAGGGCCCGCACCGAGTCGCCCTTCTTGTAGAGTTCGGAGGGATGGCGGTTCCGGCGGTTCCAGGACATGTCGGAGATATGCACCAAACCGTCGATGCCCTCGTCGATGCCGATGAAGACGCCGAAGTCCGTGATGCTCTTGATCTTCCCCTCGATGATGGTCCCGATGGGGTAGCGGTCCGCGACCGTGGCCCAGGGATTCGGCTCGATCTGCTTCATGCTCAGGGAGATGCGTTTCCCCTCGGAGTTGATGTTCTGGATCACGCAGTCCACGATGTCGTCGACCTTGAGGATAGCCGAGGGGTTGCGGACTTTGCGGGTCCAGGACATCTCGGAGACGTGAATGAGGCCCTCGACGCCAGGCGCGATCTCCACGAAGGCCCCGTACTCGGTTAGGGAAACGACGCGGCCCTGCACCCGCTCGCCGACGTGGAACTTCTTGGTGGCCGAGGTCCAGGGGTCGTCCTGGAGCTGCTTGAGGCCCAGGGAGACCTTGCCCTTGTTTTTGTCAAAAGACAGAACTTTGACCTTTAAGAGCTCGCCCACCTTGACGTGGTCTTCCAGGCGGTTGGCGCGTCCCCAGGAGACGTCCGTGATATGCAGAAGCCCGTCCAGGCCGCCCAAATCCAAGAAAGCCCCGTAGGCCGTGAGGTTTTTGACCACGCCCTCCACGATGGCGCCCTCGGAGAGGGTGGCCAAGGTCGCGGAGCGCTTCTCGTCGATCTCGCGCTGCTGGATAGCCCGGCGGCTCAAAACGACGTTGCTGCGGCGCCGGTTCATCTTGATGATGAGAAAGCTAAAGGTTTTCCCGATAAACGAGTCGGCGTTCTTGACCGTCTTGACGTCGAGCTGGGACCCGGGGAGGAAGGCCTTGATGCCGCTGATGTCGACTTCGAGGCCGCCTTTGACCTTGCCGGTCACCAGTCCCTCGACCACGCCGCCATCGGCGTGGATCTTGGCCAGCTCGTCCCAGAGTTTCTGGCGCGAGGCCCTTTCCTTGGAAAGGATCATGTCCCCGTCGTCGTCCCCGCGCTTGACCAACAGGGCCTCGACCTCGTCGCCTTTGCGGACTTCGACCACGCCCTCTTCGTTGATGAATTCACGGATATTGATGCGGCCCTCGGATTTGGAGCCCACGTCCACCATGATGTATTCTTTGCCGATTTGCACCACGACGCCGGTGAGCACTTCGCCTTCGGTGAGACTCCGGAAACTCTCCTCGTACATCCGGTCGAGCTGCTCGTCCCGGACCATGCCGCCTTCGGAGGATTCGTCATCCTCCAGATCGTCGGCTTCCTGGGACTCGAAGTCCCCGTCCTCGTTCGCCTCGGCTTCGGCCGTGGCCTCTTTTACGGTAACGTCCCCGTTCCCGCTTTCCGCGGGCGCGTCGCCGACCTCCGCGGCGCCGTTCCCGGCGTCCGTCGTTTCCGTCGAAGCCTCAAGCTGAGGCGTTTCCGGGGAGGCCGCGGCCGCGGCCTCCCCGCCCTCGGGCGCGGAGATCTCCGGCGCGGTCGTGGGCGAGCTTGTTTCCGGCGTGATGTCGGAGTTAGCGGTTAAAACGTTATCGTGGTTGTTAGAGCTATTTTCCATGTTGACCCCAAGTTAAAAATTCCTCAAGGGCAAAGGCGCGCCTTGCCCCCTTTAACCCTTAAAGTCTCTTGGCTTTGCGGAAATTTTCGCGAACCCCTCAAAAGGCCAAAAAGTCCCTTAAAGATTATCTTTAGAATTATAACATAGAAACATCCGCTTTTGCCAAGGCCGCGCTTTTGGGACGGCGAGAAGGGCGAAATCCCCTTTTCCAAGGGCCGGAAACGTCTCTTTTAGCTAAAAATACTGTTAAATGTCTATTTTTTCCTAAAATTACGGCCAAATAAAAAGTTTTTGAAAGCGCCGGGGGACCGGGGGAATAGCCGCCCCGCGCGTTTTAAGGTTGGCGCGCGAGGCGCCCGTCGCCTTTAAGCCTTCCACGCCCCGCGCGGGGGAGCGCCCGTGGCGCGCCATGGGGGCCTCGCCGCGCCACGGGGGCCTCCGCGCGGGCCATTATGGGGCCCCATGGATCTTTGAGAGACTTGTCGCGCGCCGCGCTAGAGAGACTTGTCGCGCGCCGCGCTCGCCCCTCGCGCCCTCTCGCGGCCCCACGCGAACGGGCGCTTTTCTCCGCTTTTTCTCCCCTTGTCTCTCCCCTTTTTCTCGACTTTCCCTTCCCCTTTTTCTCCGGCGCCCTCTCCCCTTTAAGGTAGGCGCCCTCAAAGGCCCTTTCCCGCGCGCCTTTTGCCCCAAAGACGCTTTCGCGAACGAAACGCTCCTTTTTAAAGAGCGGGCGGCGTCCGGGCCCCAAACGCCCTTCCCCAACCGCGCGCCCCTCCGGCGCGCGCCCTTGGGGAAGGCGCGCGGCGGAGGGGCGCGCGAAGACGGAGCGCGAAAAAAGCGCGCCTTCGCCTTTAATTATCGTAGAAGGGCCGCAGGTAGCGGCTGCGGCTGGGGTGCTTGAGCTTGCGGATGGCCTTGGACTCGATCTGGCGGATGCGCTCGCGGGTCACGTTGAACTCCTGGCCCACCTCTTCCAAGGTGTGGTCGGTTTTCTCGCCGATGCCGAAGCGCATGCAGAGGACCTTGGCCTCCCTGGCGGTCAGGGTGCCGAGGACCTTTTTCGCCTGCTCCAAGAGGTTGAGCTTGATCACCGCGTCGGAGGCCGAGACGTTGTTCTGGTCTTCCACGAAGTCCCCCAGGTAGCTGTCCCCGTCGTCCCCGATGGGGGTCTCGAGGGAGATGGGCTCCTTGGCGATCTTCATGACCTTGCGCACCTTGTCCACGGTGAGATCCATGGCCTGCGCGATCTCCTCGGGGGTCGCCTCCCGGCCCAGGCTCTGCACCAAGGAGCGGGTAACCCTGACCAATTTGTTGATGGTCTCGATCATGTGCACGGGGATGCGGATGGTCCGCGCCTGGTCGGCGATGGCGCGGGTGATGGCCTGGCGGATCCACCAGGTGGCGTAAGTCGAGAACTTGAAGCCGCGGCGGTGGTCAAACTTGTCCACCGCCCGCATGAGCCCGATGTTCCCTTCCTGGATGAGGTCCAAGAACTGGAGGCCGCGGTTGGTGTATTTCTTGGCGATGGAGACCACGAGGCGCAGGTTGGCCTCGATGAGATGGTTCTTGGAAAGGGAGGCTTTACCCTCGGCCCGGCGGATGTCCTCGATGACCTTGTCGAGTTCGGAAAAGCTCATGCCGCACTCCGTGGGCAAGGTCGCGAGGCGGTTTTCCGCCTCCACGGCGGCGCGGTAGCGGTTCTCGAAATCCGGGAAACGGCGCGCCAAGGCCTTCTTTTTGCGCTCCTGGGTCGCCGTGAGGACCATGCCCGCGTCGGGGAAATACTGCCGGAATTCCTCGAGGCTCTCGATCCTGAAGAGCTGCAGGGAGCGGGCCAGCGAGCTTTTGAGATTCTGGTACTCGCTCCGCCAGTCCTTGAGGCGCTGGATCATGCCCTCGAACTGGCCCTTTTCCAACCTAAGGGAAAGGAAAAGCTTTTCCATCTCCTGGCCGTATTTTTCCCTTTGCTTCCAGATGCGCTTCTGGCGGGCGGGGGCCGCGTCGCGCAGCTCCTCTTCCACCTTTTTTTCGTAAGCGCTTCTTTTGTTGGCCTGGGACCGGATCTTCTCGATAATGTTCAAAACGTGCTCGCTTTTGACCACCATCTTGCCGTCCCCGTCGCTCTCGTCGTCGTCGGCGTCCTTGACGACCTCGCGCAGTTTCAGCGTCCCGTCCTGGAGTTTGCGGGAGATGTCCAAAATGGACTCGAGCCCCACCTTGGTCTTCAGAATGAGGCTGATGACTTCCTTTTCGCCGGACTCGATGGATTTGGCCAATTCCACCTCGTCGTCCTTGGAAAGGAGATTCACGTGGCCCATCTCCCTTAAGTACATCTTGACGGGATCGGTCACTTTGGAGTGGTAACCGCCGGCCTCGACGGAACTCTCGCTCTCGCGGTCGTCCCCCTTGGAGCCCTGGAAGTCCTTGGCCGTCTCGGTCCCTTCGGAGTCCTCGATTAACTGGAGATCGAGATCGTCATAGTAGTCGATGACGTCCTCGTAACCGGCGGACTCTTCCAGGCCGGAGCTTATGCCGTCCTCAAGCGCGTCAAGGTCGTAAGCGTCCTTGCCGGCTCCTTGCGCGACCATGTCTTTGATAAATGCGTCCCTGGTCACCTTTACCTCCCTGGGATCCCGCGCGGGCGGGAAAAACGCGAAAAGAAAACATGCCGTCCCCCCGGGAGGGGTTGGCGCCATTAAGCGGAAGCGAGTCGCTTTATGGTCAGATTGCGCGTAATAAAAAGAAAAATTTTAAAAAATAAAAAAAAGCGCTAAAAAAACGTCAAAAGATAGGAGCGAAAAAAAACTTCCCAGGCCGCGCCCCGGCGGCGCGGCCCGGATCTAAAAGGAGGGCCGGGGGGAACTCGCCTCCCCGGGCGCCGGGCCAGGGGCGGAAGCGTGGTCGGAGTCGAGACTGGGGCTGGGGTCGGCGCCGGCGGCGGAGAGCGCGAGTTTCTGGCGCAAGAGTTCGCCGGCGAGGGCGTGGTCGCCCTCCTTTTCCGCCTTTTGGATCCTCCGGGTGAGCTCTTTGCCGCTTTTGTCCAAGCTTTTGGCCTTCAAGCGGGCGCTTAAATCGCTCATAGCCGCCTGGCTGGTTTCCCCGTCGAACTCCCTGGGGCTCACCGCGGCCCGGGAGATTAATAGCGCGAGGGCCTCGTCCCGCGCGAGGGACTTGAGGGATTTGGGGTCCAGCGCCCCGCGCTCCCCTATCTGGCCCACGAGCTCCAGGAAAAGCTCCTTGGTGTCGTCCTCGGGCCAATAGCCGGCGAGTTCCGGGAGCCGCGCGGCCGTTTCGGGGTGGGCGAGGGCGTGGTGAAGGATCATGGCGGCGAGGGGATCGCCGTCCAAGGCCTGGGCCTGGGCCCGGGGCGGGGACGGCGCGAAGATTTGGGGTTTGTCCGCGGACAAAGGCAGATGCGCGCTGTCCACCCCCAGGCGCTCGGCGAGGATCCGCTGGAAGATCTGGCCCTTGGCCGCGTCGCGGACCTCCGCCAAAAGCTCGCGGGCCTCCCTTAAGGCCTGGGCTTGGCCGATTAAGGGATCGCCGCGGGGCCGAAAGATCTTCTGGCAGACGAAGTCCAGGGCCGAGACCGCGCTCTGGCTCAGTTCCGCCAGCCCGTCGGGGCCGTGTTCCCGCACGAAGGAGTCGGGGTCGTGGGAGGCCGGCAGCACGATCACCCTCCCCTCGATCTCGGCGTTTAAAAGCTTCGGGAGGGCCTTTTTGGCGGCCTCCTGGCCCGCCGCGTCACCGTCGTAGAGGAGCAGGATTTCTTTGACCTGTCCCCGCAGGAGATTTATTTGGGCCTGGGTGAGGGCCGTCCCCATGGAGGCGACCGCGTTCTTCAAGCCAGCGGCGACAAGCGAGATCAGATCGAAGTAACCTTCCACGAGAAAAACTTTTTGGCTCGCGCGCGCGTGGGGGCGCGCGAGCCCGAAGCCGTAGAGGAGGCTTCCTTTTTTATGGATGGGGGTGACGGGGGAGTTGACGTATTTCGGCGAGGGAATGGAGGAGGCGCCCTCCGACGGGTTGAGAGCCCGTCCCGCGAAGGCGACGACTCTCCCATCGGAATCCTCGATGGGAATCATTAATCGGTCCCGAAAAAGGTCATAGACCCCGTCGCGGCCCGACTCCCGGGCCTTGGCGAGGCCCGCCTCCACGATAACGTCGCGCGCGAAGCCCTCGGCCGCGAGGGCCTGGGAGAGGGCCTCCCATTCATTAAGGCTGTAGCCCAATTGAAAGCGGCGGCTAATCTCGTCGTCGACGCCCCGCGCGCGCAGGTACTCCAAAACCGGCTTGCCCCGAGGATCGTCCCACAGCTTGGCCACGAAAAAATCCCGCGCCTTCGCGCAGGCCTCGTAGAGGCCCTTCTTGCGGGCGGGGGAAACCGTCCGCCCCCAAGAGGCGCCCCCCCGCTCCGCGGGGAGGCTGACCCCGTATTCCTGGGCCAGCTCCGCCACGGTCTCGGGAAAGCTCGCGTTGTCGATCATCATGCGGAACTTGATGACGTCGCCCCCCGCCTGGCAGCCGAAACAGTAGAAGAGCCCCTTTTCCTCGTTGACCGTGAAAGAGGGGGTCCTTTCGTGGTGAAAGGGGCACAGGCCCACGTGGCTCGCGCGGCCCGAGCGTTTCAGTTCCACGTGACGGCGGACCTGCGCCAGAATATCGGCCGCGTCGCGGACTTCGGCTATTTTTTCGTCCGTAAAAGGCACGCTGTGGATCCTCGTAACCGCCGGAAAAAAGGGCAAAAAACCCCGTCTGGCCCCTCTTGGCGCGCGCGGGAGGGCCCGGCGCGGGGGAACAAAAATATCGGAAAAACGCCTAAAAAGAAAAAAGATTAAGCTTTATCGAGGGACTAAAAGCTTCAAACGCAAGGGTTCCATGAAGACAAAAGACGAAAAGGCCAAAAACGGCGGACGAAAGACGGAAGACATAACGGAAGACATAAAGACGGGAGAAAAAACGGGGGTAATGAAAGGCGCTCGTCTGGCGCCGGGGCCAGATGACTCTCCCCCCGGCGCGCGGCGAGCGCGTTAACCCGCGAGGAAAGAGCGCCCTTTTGGATGAAGGGCGGATGGAAGGAGGGAAAAAGCCGGAGACGCGCGATAAAGAACTACCTTTTTAACTATCGCGCGGGGGCTTATGGGAATTTTAGCCCGTCGCCGGGCTCCCCTTTTACGGGCGCGCGTTTAAGGGCGCGCGCGGCCCTTTGGGGCTTTTCCGAGGGCGTCCCCCGGAAAAAGCCTCCCGCGCCATGGGCCGCCGAGGCGGCGGGGAAAACGCGGGTCTCTTTCGGCAATTGGTTCGGTAAAGCCATGATAAAACAAAAAAAGAGAAAAGCAAGGCTTTCCGAAATTAAAAAGGCGGCCGATAAGAAAAAAAAGAAGCGGCCCCGCTTGGGGCCCACCCAAAGGAATCCCCTTGCCCCCACGCCCCCTCCACGCTCTCTTAGTCGCCCTCTTCCTCGCCCTCGCCGGCGGGCGAGCGGAAGCCATGACCAATCACCACGACTATTATCCCTACGGCTGGCTCAAACCCGCCCTGTACGGGGCTTTAAGGGTCTCGGACCAGATGATCGACTTTGACGTCGCGGTGGAGGGAGAGGAGACCCGGCGGGAGGAGTTCATCCTGCCCGACGAGGAAGGGCGGGTTTTCCGCCTGAGCCACAACGGGCGGGTCTTCTGCTACGTGGCCGACCACGATCTCGAGGACCCCTGGGATTACCAGATCGTCGACTACGACGGAAGCGGGGCCTTTGAGTCCAAAGAGCCGCCTTTTTCCGACTTTCCCCTCCCCCTTTGGACTTTCGTCAATTACCCCTTCCGCTACGTGAACGCCCGGAGGCTCACGGACCTGACCGGCCAGGACGGCCCTTCCGAGCGGGACATCATCCGCGCCCTCAGCCCCGAGCGCCGGAACGCCTACACCCCGGAGCAGATATCGGCCCTCACCATCGCCCGGGGCGGCTCGCCGCCGCCGCCGCGCTATTTGGACGAGGGGCCCCGGGTGGCCCTTAGCGTGCTTTTCGATTTTGACAAGGACACTTTAACCCCCCAGGACGTGGACGTCTTGAACGCGCTGGGCCGAGCCATGCGCTCTCCGGAGCTATTGGGGAAGACCTTCCGCCTGGAAGGGCACACCGACGCCAAGGGAACCTACGAGTACAACATGGATCTTTCCCAAAGAAGAGCCAATCGGGCGCGGGACTTTCTGATGGACAACTATGGGGTGCCCTCCAGCCAGCTCCTCACCGAAGCCTTCGGCAAGACCAGGCCGCTACCAAACCTGGATCCGGAAAACGGGCGCAACCGCCGGGTGGAGATTGTCAATCTCACCGATTCCAATTACCTCACGACCCACAATCAATGAACCGCGAGGCGACGGGCGCCATTATGGTAGCTCTGGAGCCGCGCCCAAGGCCTCTCGCCAGCCGCCTTCTCGGTCGGGCGAGCGAAAAAGCCCACGGCGGGCTTCATTTAGAAATATAAGGCCTTTTCGGCGCTTTTCAAGGGCCGCGGGCTAGAAGCGGGCGAAAAAAGCCCAAAATTGGCTCGCGCGCCCTCCCGCCTCAGGCCCACTCGAGTCCCTCAACCCTTAAGCCACGCGGCGTTCCGCGCGGCGCGAGGCCTTTTCCAGAAGGGGGGCTTTTTTTCGCGCCCCCGCGCGCTCTCTCTGGCGGGAGCGGGAGGGGCGGGCGGGCGCGGGAGCGAAGGCGCGGGAGGAGGCGCAAGAGGCGCGGGAGGGAGCGAAGGAATTAGAGGGGACTTTAGGAGGCGAAAGGGAGCGAAGGAACGGGAAGGGACTTTAGGAGGCGGGAGGGGACTTTAGGAGGCGAAAGGGAGCGAAGGCACGAGATGGGTCTTTAGGAGGCGGGATGGGACTTTAGGAGGCGGGATGGGACTTTAGGAGGCGGGATGGGACTTTAGGAGGCGGGATGGGACTTTAGGAGGCGAAAAGGAGCGAAGGAACGGGAAGGGACTTTAGGAGGCGAAAGGAGACTTTAGGATGCGAAAGGGAGCGAAGGAGCGGGAAGGGAGCGAAGGAACGGGAAGGGACTTTAGGAGGCGGAAGGAGACTTTAGGAGGCGAAAGGGAGCGAAGGAGCGGGAAGGGAGCGAAGGAACGGGAAGGGACTTTAGGAGGCGGAAGGAGACTTTAGGAGGCGGGAGGGGACTTTAGGAAGCGAAAGGGAGCGAAGGAGCGGGAAGGGACTTTAGGAGGCGGAAGGAGACTTTAGGAGGCGGGAGGGAGCGAAGGAACGGGAAGGGACTTTAGGAGGCGGGAGGAGACGAGGAGACGAAGGAGGCGGGGTATTTGGGGGATTTGTTTTTTTGACGGCTTTTAAAAGTATCTTAATTTAGGAACATGGATTAGACTTCCGCCACGCCGTTCGCGGCGGGGCTTTATTTGTTGGGAGGAGCTGGCTTGGGCGCGTGGAGGGAGCGTGGAAAGGGTTTCGCCGAAAAGGGCGATCCCGCGCCAGGACGCGCGTCAGGCGCCCCCGCGCGGGGGATGTCCGCGCGGCGGGGGCGCGGCCTTTTTTGGGGCCCCCAAGACGGCGGGGGGGGTTCCCCTCTCCGCCCTCCAAAGGCTCTCCTCATCGCCTTCGATTTTCTCGCCCACGCCTTTCCTCATTCCAAGACCCAAACCGCGCGTCGCGGCGAGCCCGCTTCCTGGGAGCTTTTTGCCCCCCTTGGGCTGGGGCCGCCAGGCCGCCGAAAACAAGTTTCCACTTGAATTTTGAAGAGGTTGAGCTTCGCCTCAATTTTAAGGTATCATGACGCATTGGGCGCTAATTTGCCCTGGCTCGCCAGACCAACCACAAGCTCTTTTATAAAGCTTTTTATCGCTCCAGCCATACTTTAGAGAGAAACCATGGCCGCGAAACATATTAGATTTTTCAATACCTCGGGGCCCAATGTCCCAACCGAGCATTACACGTTACCCGTTCTACCGCGTCTTGATGGTGTCCATGAATTAATTGAAAAAAAATTATATTTCGTCCTCCACGCCCCGCGACAGTCGGGAAAGACGACTTATTTTAAGTTTTTGACGGACGCCATAAACTCTGGGGGCAAATATTACGCGCTCTACGCCTCATTGGCCAGAGTGAGGGATATTGACGATCGCGAAGAAGCCATCGACTATATTCTCGGCGAAATCAATTCGGGGCTATACACTTCCAAAGAAAAAACGCTCGCCAAACTGGCCTACGCCTTTGAGTCCATGCCTTATATGTCCTCCGGTAGAGGCAATCCCAAGCTAAAGCTATTACTTATAGACATATGCCGAACCTTGGATAGGGATTTGGTAGTTTTTTTTGATGAGGCGGACTGTCTCGAAGAAGGACCCCTGGTTGAGTTTCTTACCCAGATTAGAGATGGCTATATTATTCGCTCCGATTCTTATGATGGCAGGTTTCCAAGGTCTTTGGCCTTGATTGGCATGCGAGACTTCAGGGACTACGCCTCTCAAGTTAGGCCCGATGACCAATCGCTAGGACTGGCCAGCCCTTTCAACGTTAAAGAGGAATCTTTGACTCTGGCGAATTTTTCCAAAGACGATATCATAAACCTTTACGGTCAACACAGCGCGGAAACTGGGCAAATTTTTGAGCCCTCCGTCTTTGACCACGCCTGGCGTTGGACCGAGGGGCAACCCTGGCTAGTCAACGCCCTGGTAAAGCAGGTAATCGCGAGAGAGTTTAAAAACGATTATTCTCGTAGCGTCTCGGGAGCGGACATTGACCAGGCGGCCCAGGATTTGATCTTGCGTAACGATACTCATTTCGATTCGCTTAGACGGCGGATTGAGGAGCCTAGGGTAAGCGGGGTCATGGAGGCGGTCTTAATTGGAATGAAAAATTTCCCCGACGACACGCCCGCTGACGACATTCAATATTCCCTCGACCTTGGGCTTCTAAAGAAAGGACCAGAAGACACATATCAGCCAGCTAACCCTATCTACCAGGAGGTTATCATCAGGGCCTTGATTTCACAACTCAAAAGGTCAATTCAGGAGGAATTGTCCACTAAAATCGAGCGCGAATGGACGGATGGGACTAACTTAAACATGGACGGCCTTCTTAAGGCTTTTCAGGTCTTCTGGCGTAAAAACGGCGAGATGGCTAGCGTTAAAGAACGCGTCAATGACCCATCGTCACAAAATGAAGGCAAAGCTTCCTCTAATAGTTTCCTTAGCGCGAAAGACGGAAAAATTACGCTAAAAAACGGCGACGCGTCGCGTAATTACCAACCCAGAGTTCTATCCCACGAAGGAGTGGCCCATCTGGTTTTGTTGGGGTTTTTACAGAGAACCCTTAATGGCGGGGTTGACTCGCTCAATAGGGAGTTCGCCTTGGGTAAGCAAAGGGTTGACGTTCTCGTTACGTATAAAGGACGCGACTATCCTCTGGAAATTAAGATCAAGGGCGTTCAAAGCTTAAACGAGAGCTTAGAACAACTGTCAAGTTACATGGACAAACTTGGGGTCTCAAAGGGCTGGCTTGTTATTTTTGAGAAGAGCTTCGATAAACCATGGGACCAAAAAATATTTTGGAAAATTCAAGAATACAAAAGCAAAACCATAAACATCGTTGGTTGTTGAAAGTCACTATCGCGCGAGCTTCGTTCTTTCGGGGGTTTTGTTTTGTTCGCCATACGCGCGCTTTCAATTTTTAAATCAGACATAGGCGCCATCGCGGTTAAATTTTTAATATATATAAATATAATAATAGTAATTAAAGGTCAAATCAACAAAAATAGACTAAAAATTTGCATTAAGATAACTTTTCCCATCTTATACATAAATTAATAATTATCCCCGCGCGCACTTATGAGGCGGGCATCACTTGGCCATGCGGACGCTTCGGTGGGCTCTGAGGTGTGACTGGCAAACTACGAGCCTAGACCTCCTTTCCACGCAGTGACGAAGGCGGCTTATTTAGTGTCCTGGCGCAAGCTGGTGGCATTATGACGTCTGGGTGTCGCCGTCCAGTGAAAGAGGGTACCTTCCAGTCTACTCTCTTCGGCGAAGGGCGGGAGAAGGTTCAAACCACAGGGAAGTAGCGCTTATTATTAAGGTCGCGTCCTGGATAAAACGAGGCGGAGGCTGGGGACTGGGATCCACAACAAGAATTTCAGGAAAACCACTCTCTGGAAAAAGCGTCTCGGAACCCTGCCGTCGTCAAACCAGGGGGCTAACTATCATGTTACAGCTAGGCCGAGATTCTCGGGCAACAGCAAGCTCAACGGTGGTTCGTCATAAAAAGGCAAAAACAGAAAAAACAATAATAAATTCTAAATCAAATTTTGCGTGGAATCTATGGAGCCAAGGCGCGAGCGCCTGACCGCAGAGCCACGTTTCCTTCCGGCTCAACCTTGAGCCCCGGCGAGCTGCCCCCAAAAGCGTTTCGCGAATAGCCATATTGAGATCTCTGTCCCATGAAAAGCCGTGGATTCGCTTTAAAACACGCTCGTCGGCCCCACGACAAGTTTCCAAGAACGCCTCTCGCGAGAGCCGTTGTCAAAATAAGAGCTTGCCAACTTGTCTGGCGAGGGGGCCCCGAGGGGGCAAAATCGCCGCGGGAAAATACGAAAAAGCCTTCGCGTGGGCGCTGGGCGCGAGCCTTGAGCGAAGGGGCTCGCGGATTCGCCTTTTCCCTGAAAATTGGGTCCCGGAAAATTAGGCCAAAAATCTTTTCCCATCCGCCCCCGCGCCCGCGCGCCCACGTCGCTCCCCTCGCGCGGGGATATCGCGCCGCGGCGCGTTAAAAAGCGGAAGTCCTCGCCGTGGAAGGAAAAGGCGAGATAAAACGAACTGGGGCTTATGGGCCAATGGCTGAAATTTAGTCATTAGGACGCGCCGTTCGCCTGTTTTTCCGTTTGGCTGGAGTAAAAAAGCGCTCGCCAGCGGCTGGCCTCAACTGGCCACCGGCGACAAAACCCAACTTCAGGTCTGGTTCTCGGTGGGTCTGCTCACCAATCCGGCCATGGTTACCGGCCACAAATCAGGCTTTTCCGCCTGGATGTCGACGGCGACGAGGGCAAGACCAGCCTGGAAGAGCTTAAAGGGCGACGCGGCCAACTGACACTGGTTCGCGTGGCTCGGACGCCTTCCGACGGTCCGCGCCTCTATTTCAAGACGCCGGATTTCGACCACCGCGATTCCTCCATCAAACTGGGGCCGAAACTGGACATTCGAGCCAACGGCGGTAACGCGCTGGTTCCCCCAGGACTGACGGTGAACCGCGTTCATGGACAGTTGGGCTCCCGCGCCATACGACCAACGCGACACTGGCCTAAGGCGAACCGCCGGAAGCGCCGGACTGGCTCCTGAACCTGGCGCGGGAACCGCCGCGCCGCCAGCCATCGGTCTGCCGGCCCAACCCGACTCCAGCTTCTAAGCCGAACTTCCAGCGCAAAAACAAAAATATTTAGTGATTAAGGGGAGTTAGCAAAAAAACAGCAGCTAAATCATGGGTACTTGGGTATTTCCTTAATAAGTTGGCACGCTTTTTGCTGAAACGGGCTTAACTCAGGCCTCAAAATAAAGCACGCCTTCTTGCCGGTTTTAAGATCTTGAAAGGCGATGGAGGGAACGGAAATCGACTTCAGGCTTTCAAGCGCCAAATCGAATTTTACTATGGGGATATCGTCGCTATTCCTTTTTGAGGAAGCTTTTTTGATGGCGACATCGGACGCTTTGGCTGGAGCCACGGGGTCGCGAGACTTTTTGAG
>JAISCZ010000125.1 GCA_031265205.1 Deltaproteobacteria bacterium | reverse complement strand
AATTTCTCTACCTGGCGTTCAAACTCTGGCGAATAACCGGAAACGAGGATATAATGAGAATGGCCTTCAATGGTTTTATGGCGCGGGGAGCCCCCCTCGCCGCGATAGCGAAAAAATTTAAAGAGGAATTCGCTATGATGAACGGAACCGACGCTACTATCGTGGACATGCTGACGGACGGACAACTTTCGCGCCTTATGAAGGAGAACGAGACCCTGTCCGCGGAGAAAGAGACCCTGTCCGCGGAGAACAAATCCAAGGACGGGACGATCGAGACCCTCACTATCCTTGCCCAGCGCGCCGTCCTGGCCATGAGCGCCGAGAGCAAGAGCGTGGTGGAGATAAGCGAGTTATTAAATATTTCTCCGTCCGAGGTTTCCAAAATTCTGGAAAGCGCCGGCGGGGACCAAAAGCGGCCTAGCTAGGTTCCTTTGGCGCGTCCTCCGGATAAGCTTACGAGGCCTTAAAGACCTTCGCCTAGGTCTTCCTTCTAGCCATGGGGGAGGGGCGGACGCGCCAAGACCCAAGAGCGCCCCCGCGCGCGCCGGCGGCTCCACGGGAGGCGGCTTGAGGGGGCCGAAGGCGGAAGCCAGCGTCGCCATCTTCCCTCTCCGCGAGGCGGGCCGCGTTCCCGCGTTGGCGGAACCCGCCTTTGGGGCGCGGCCCGCGCTCCCGCGCCGGGCCATGAGCCAGCGCCAATGGCTCGTCGTCGCCCCCATGGCGCTCGCGGCCAGCCTCGCCTTCCCGGGTTTCTCGCGAAGCGCCCGGACCCTGGCGCCAAAAGGCCGAACCTTGGGCCGGGCCGGGGCGGCGCTCCGATCCAAATTAGACTCTCGCGCGAGGGGCTTGCCTATCGAAAGTACCGTCCCCACCTTTTGAAAAGCGAGTTCGCGGCCATTTTCCCCGCCTCTGGAGCGTCAGGCTCCTAAGGTTTACGCGCGCGCCATGTTTCGCTCCCAAGTAGGGGCCATCTGGAACGGTTTCCCGCTCTCCCCCCCGGGCCGCGCGACTGGCGCCCTTTCCTCTCCTCTGGCTCTTTTCCCAGGCCCTCTCCTCGACCTCCGCCACCGTCGATTTGATCTTACCCCAAGCCGGTCCCGTTGGACCCTTCAGGCGCGTCTTCTCCCAAGCGCCCAATAAGGCGCCCCGCGGGTAAAATGACGGGTGGGCCTTTTTCGTTCATTCAAAAGGAGCGCGAGCCCCTGTCCGCGCGAAATAAATCCCAAGGCGAGACGACCGAGGAGCTGGGGAGAAACGTCACTGTCCCGCTCGGAGCCAAACAAGAGCGTGGCGGGGATAAGCGCGAAAACGCGTATTTCTCCGTCCCACGCCTGTCTAATCCTGAAAAGGGCCGACAGGGAAAAAACGTCCTGGCGAGGGCCTTTGGGCGCGTTTTCCGGATAAGCGGGGAGGCAATGGCGGTCTTCTCCGGAGTCTTCCGGCCCCGAGGGGCCAAGGCCCGAGAGTTCCTCTTTGGCGCGTCCGCGAACGCCTAATCCGTGGGCGGCGTCCAACCGCGCGCGAAAGCTTTCGCGTTCCCGGCTTCGCTTTAATCCCCGCGACGCGCTCTTTCCGTCTCCGCCACGAATCAAGGGAAGCGCGAGAAACACGGGAGGTCGTGGAGCGCGCTCCCCGCGCGACCGGCGCGGGGACGGTCGCCCGGAGAGCGACATGGGCCAAGGCTGGATAAGCGCTTGTCTGACGCGCTGTCACGCCAATTTAATTTTTTTTACGGCGGCGCGAAATTTTTTTCTCGCGCCGCGTAAGACCGCGACGCGCTTATATTTCCGTCGCGACGGGGAGGAGCCGCGCCCGCCCTCCGTCAATCCAAAATATCCCGCCCGGGCCCCAAGAGCCTGGCCCGCGCGCCCAATCGCGCTTGGGAAAGATTTGCGGCGAAAAGGCGCCCCCCGGCCTTTATTTCGCGCTTGGACGGAGGGAGAAAAAGAGGCGCAATTACCTTACGCCGCGAGCGTAGGCGCCCCAGATCGGGGAGCCACCCACGCCCTTCTTTTTGGCGTTCGCCTTCTAATTTGACTAAAATTTCGCGCGCTTAATTTTTCGTTTTTTTTCCTTAAAAATATACGCTCATAATGAATTCAAACTCAGATCCGCCTTCTGGCGCGAGCGCCGAAACAATACGCCTTTATATCTCCCTGCCTCTCCCTCCGAAATTCGCGGAGTATTTCGCGGCGCTCAAGGAAAAGGCGCCGGAGCTTAGGGAGGCCAGTTTTGCCAATCTCCACTTAGCCTTGGGCTTTTACGAGCGCTTTCCCGCGCGCGAGCCGCCGCGGGCCCTCGAAAAGTTCGCGAAACTGAAATGGAGCGCCTTCGCCGTCAGGCTACGGGGCCCGCGGGCCTTTCCCCATAAAAGGACCCATTGGCCCGCCCATCTTTGGGTGGGAGTCGCGCCCAATTACCGTTTGGACGCGCTCCGGGTCCGCTTGGACGCCATCGCGCGGCGGGTCGGTCGCCCGCCGGCTCTGGGCGGCAAATTTATTCCCCACGTCGGGCTGGCGCGCCTTGGCGGCGCGAAACCCTCCGCCGCGCTCGCGCGCCTCTTGGAGGATTTGAGTTCCCGTAAATTTCCGAGTTTTAGGGCCTTGAGCTTCGACGTGATTGAGTCCGTCCCGCGGCCCGCGCCCGCGGAGCCGGGGCGGGCGCGGCGCGGCCGTTTCGCCTTAAGTCCCCCGGGGAAAGTTTGGGCGCGCTCGGAGAGCGCGGCCATCCCGCCGCGGCCCGCCGCGCTCTCCGGCCCGGCGCCGACCGTCGCGCGCCGGGCGCCAAAAGAAAACGTCCCGGAGGCGGCGGCCCCGGAGGCGCCCCCGGAGGCGGACGGGGAAAAGCGCGCGGGCTCGCTCGCTCGCGGCGCGGGGCAAGAGCTTTCCGATGGGGAGGGCCCCCAGCCCAAGCGCGTCGTCGAAATAACCGCGAAATCTTTCCGACGCCGCCGTCCCCCGCTCCCCAAGGGCCCGGGAGACGGCGGCGGCGAGCCCGGAGGCGGCCCTCGCGAACCGCCCCAAGCCTGAGGCCCCCCAGAGAGGCGCGCGCTTTTTTTGGCTTGAGGGGAGGGGGCCCGCGCCTCAGGCGGCGCGGTCTCGCGGAGGGGAATTTTTTCCGGCCTCCGAAGCGGCTCGAAGCGCGGCCAGGATGGATCCCCCTGGCCTTTAACGGCGGCGGGGCGACCGCCCCGCGCGGGACCCGCGCCGTCGCGAGCCTCGCTCCCGGCGGCGGCCCCGCTTCCGCGCGCCGTCGGAACTCTCCAAGGGGCGGAACGGGAGGGTGGGTTCAAGGCGCCGGGCGGCGAGAGCGAGGATGAGGGCGAGGACCGTGGCTATTCCCGCGAGGGGCGCCAAGACAAAGCCAAAGCGGACGTAAAGGGTGTTTTTGTCCCGCGCGACGAGCGGGGTGGCGTAGGCGTAGGCGCCCACGGCGTCGAGTTCGCTTTTGGCGACCACCCGACCGGAGGGATAGATGAGCCCGCTGATTCCGTTGTTGGCCGCGCGGACCGTCGGCAGCCGCGTCTCGACGGCCCTTAAAACGGCGTGATTAAAGTGTTGGGCCGGGGCGTCGCTAAGCCCGAACCAGGCGTCGTTGGTGGTCACCAGAAGCGCGTCCGCCCCCGACGCGGCGTTTTGCCGGGCCAGAAAAGGAAAGATGGACTCAAAGCAGATAAGGTTTCCGAGCTTGAGGCCCAGGTATTCCATGGGGGGGCGGCGCGGGCCGGAGGAAAAATGTCCCGCCGCCCCCATTACCCCCTGGAGGAAGGCCGCCTTGAGGATCGGCAGGTAGCTTTCCATGGGGATATATTCCCCGAAGGGCACGAGGCGCCTCTTGTCGTAATAGGGCCCCTGGCGGTCTGGAAAGCCAGCGTGGCTCGGATACATGAGCCAGGCCCTGTTGTAAAGGCGGTAGCCGTCGTCGTCGGTGAAAGAGAGAGCGGTGAGCCCGATGACCATGGGGATTTTAACCCTGTCCAGGAGAGCGTGGATCCGCTCGGTCTCGTAGGGATCCCGCGCGTAGGTGAAGGGCGCGGCGGTTTCCGACCAGACGATTAGAAAAGGATTATCCCGCGCGGCTCTCTCGGCCAGGGAGTCGTAGCGCGCGAGAATTTGGTCGCGGAAGCGCGAGTCCCATTTGTATTCTTGGGGGACGGAGGCTTGCAGGACGGCGAGCGAGCGTTTGGGGGCGTCCTTGGCGAGGGTCTCGTAACGGGAGAATTGGGCGTCGCCGTAAAGGGAGAGGAGGTAGATCGCTAAAAAGGGGACGAAAAAAAGGATGGCGACGCCCACGCTGGCGCGCGGGGAAGGGCGCTGGAGGGCGTGGAAAATGGCCGCGGCCCAGAGGGCCGCGCCGAAGGCCAAGGGGAAATTGAGACCGTAAACGCCCACGACGTCGGCCAGGCCCAAGAGGCTCGGGTTGGCGGCCAAGGCCCCCGCGAGGGGCGTCCAGTTGAAGCCGGTGAAAACGTAGTTTTTCAGCCACTCCACCCCGGTCCAGAGCGTGGCCGCGTAGGCGGCGTAAAGCCAAGTCGCCTTCTGGAGGGGATGGCCCGGTCGGAGAGAAAAGGTGGCGACGGCGAGAGCGAGGGCGAAGAGGGCCTGATAAAGGGCCAGAAAGGCCGCGAGTATAAGGAGAATCAGGGCGCCTCCCCAGGGGCCGAGGCCCCCGTGGAAACTCATGACCTCCAAGAGCCAATAAAAGCCGATAAGGCCCAGCGTCAGCCCGTAGAGCCAGCCGAGAAAAAAAGCGAATTTGGGCCTTTGCCGGATAAGCGCGAGGAGGAGGGGCGCGAGGGCGGCGAAGGCGAGGGGATAGAAGCCCACGCTGGGGAAGGAAAAGGCTTGGAGCGCTCCCCCCAGCGCGGAAAGGGCCATGGAGACGAGCGGGGGCAGGGGAAAGAAGCGCGCGCGCGGCCCTTTTTCCCGGCGTTCCGGACAATCCGCGGCGCGAAAGAGGGATAAAAGGGGATAGACGAGGCTCTGGAGGCGGGACATCGGGGAAAAGGCGCCTTTTCGCGGCTGGGGTTAAGGAAAGGGGGGCGGCCCCGGGGAGGAGCGAGGGGCGCCCCGGGAAAGAGCGGCTTTTAGGGGATTTCCACTTCCATGATGGCGCAGTTGAGGCCCGAGCCGATGCCCATGAGGGCCAGCCTGGAATGGGGCTTGATGAGGCCTTTTTCCGCCGCCAGATCCAAGGCGAAGGGAATGGCCACGGGGCCCATGTTGCCGTAAAGGGGGTAGGTTTTATAGATCCTCTCCCAGGGGAGCTTAAGGATCTCGGCCAGCTTGCGGGTGTTGGCCTCGCTCACCTGGTGGCAGACGTAGAGATCGAAATAGGCGGGAGTCCAGCCGAAGGCCTCGCGCCCAAGCGCGAAAGTCTGGCGGGCGAGCTCGACGCCCCTTTGGAGGAGGAGGGCCGAGTCCGTCTCCATGCCCCGGTAGTCTCCCCGGCATAGGTCGCTGGACTGGGGGTCCGCGAGGCTGACTTGGGCCTTCAGGCGGGGCGCTTGGGGGTTATGGCGGGCGTCGCCCAAAAGGGCCGCCGCCCCGCCGGATCCGAGGGTGAGGGTGGCGAAGTTGCGGAAAAATTCCGCGCGGCCAAGGTCCGGCGCGAGGAGGGTCTCGAGGGTGTTTTCGAGGATGGGGCGGCTATTTTCCCCCGCGACGACGAGGGCGTAATCGATAAGCGAGGACTCGAGGTGGAGGGCGGCCAGGCGCATTCCGTCCATGAACCCAAGGCAGGCGCTCCCTAAGTCCAAGCTGGAGGACTGGGGGGAAAGCCCCAGTTGTCCGCTTAGAATCGAGGCGGTCGAGGGCTCCAGAAAGTCCCGGCCCACGGAGGTGGAGTAGAGAAGATCGATTTCGGAGGGAAGGCGCGGGTCGCGGCGAAAGAGCTTTTGGGAGGCGCTGAGGGCGCCCCGGCTGGGGGGGGAATCCGGTGGGTAGAGCGAGCGGCTCAAAACGCCCGTCATCCGCCCCAAAAGACCCGTGGGAAGCCGGAGCCGCTCCAGCGTCGGGGCGAGGGCCCCTTCCAGGGCCTCGCTCGTCAAAGTCTCGGGGCCCTCGTCGCGGGCGTGGGCCAGGATGGCCGTTCGGTTAAAGCGCAGGGGTTGTCGCGTCATCGCCTCTCAAAAAGTGGGACTGTGTTAAAATCGTATAAATAAAGGGTTTGGCTCGCGGGCCAAGGTTGGGGGCGCTGGCTCCCGCCGCATCAGGAAACAAGGAATAATTATGCAGGAAGCTTTAAGTCTCCGCAAGACCAAAATAGTGGCCACTATCGGCCCCTCCTCCGCTTCCCCGGAAATCTTGGGGGCCATGATCGACAATGGCCTCAACGTCGCGCGGCTCAATTTTTCCCACGGGGACCACGCCGGGCACCGGGAGGTAATCCGGACGCTGCGGGAACTCGCCGCCCAGAAGGGGCGGGAGGTGGGGATCCTCCAGGACCTTTCCGGCCCCAAGATCCGCCTGGGGGCCATCAGCGAACGGAGGCTGGATACCGGCCAGAAGATCGCCCTGGTCGTGGGCCAGGGCGACGCCGGTCCCGACGAGCTGACGGTCAACTACGAATTCCTCCTGGAAGACGTGGCGGTCGGCGGTCGCATCCTCCTCGCCGACGGTCGGATGGAGCTGCGCATTTTAGAGGCCCAGGAGGATCGCCTTTGGGCCGAAGTCCTCACCGGCGGGATCATTTCCGCGCACAAGGGGGTCAATCTCCCCGACAGCAATTTGAGGGTCCGGGCCTTTACGGAAAAGGACAAGGTGGACCTCATCTGCGGCTTGGACGCGGGGGTCGATTTCGTGGCCATGAGCTTCGTGCGGCACGAGGACGACTTGAAACCCGTGCGGGAGATGATTAACCGCAGCGGCAGCCCGCCCCTTTTGATCGCCAAGATGGAAAAGCCCCAGGCCTTAAAGCGTCTTTCCGAAATTTTGGCGGTGGCCGACGGGCTGATGGTGGCGCGCGGCGATTTGGGCGTGGAGATGGCCCTGGAAGAGGTGCCTTTAATCCAAAAAAGACTCATCGAGGCCGCCCGCCAACGGGGCAAGCTGGTCATTACGGCTACCCAGATGCTCGCCTCCATGGTGACGAGCCCCCGGCCCACCCGGGCCGAGGTCACCGACGTGGCCAACGCCATTTTGGACGGGACGGACGCGGTCATGCTCTCCGACGAGACGGCCGTGGGGCAGTTCCCGGCGGAATCCGTGGCCATGCTTGACCGCATCGCCTTGGCCACCGAGCCCAGTATCGACAGCCAGGGTTTTTTAGACGAGCCCTCCCATCTCGACCACATGGGGGCCAGCATCACCCGGGCCGTTTCCATTCTGGCCCAGGAGCGCGGGGCCAAGGCCATCGTGGCCCTGACCCAGGGAGGGAGCACCGCCAGGCTCATTTCCCACTTAAGGCAGCAGGTCCCCGTCGTGGGCATGACCAGCTCCCACGCGACCTTTCGGCAACTCACCCTCTCCTGGGGGGTCATACCGGCCATGACGCCCTCCTGCGACTCCATTTTGCTCTTGGAGCAATTGGCCTCGGAGTACCTCGTCCGCAAGAAACTCGCCGCCAAGGGGGACGTGGTTTTTCTGACCTGCGGCTTTCCCCTGCAGACCAGTGGCACCACCAACCTCATCAAACTTTTAGATATAGGGGAGACCTGCTAAATTTTTCCCACCCCTAGGAAGGGCCGCGCCAGGGGAGGGTTTAACGCGATTTTTGGCGCCTGAATCGCATATACGTCATGGAACTCTCCCCCGGAGGCCCGTAAGCTGAAGGGGAGAGAGGGCGCCTTTTTGGAGAGTCGGGCGGTTTTAGCCGATAGATATAAGTGGCGACCCTTTTCCGCTGGCCGCATTCGTTTGGAATTATTGGAAAGGCTCACGGCCCATGCCTCAAAAAAAGAAATTGGCTCAAGTTTTCGTCAAAGCGCCTTGCCCGGAGCAGATGGTGCGCGTGCGGGTAACTCCCCCGGACAGCCTTCTGGACGTCAATATCTCCGCCGACGGCGACAGCCTGGAAGTGCGGATTCTCCCCCGGGGCCGTCAGATCCAGGTTCAAATCGGCCCCGACGAAAGCGTTGAAAGCGACCAGGAAGCCGACTCTCCCAGCCACGCTAGCCCCCCGCCCGGCCCGCCAGGCGGGGGTGGCGGCCCCTCCGCGACGCCGCCCGTAAAAGCCGCCTCCACCCTCGCTGGGGTGGAGCTTCCCGACGCGAACGTGGATTTGAGCGCGTTGGACGCGGGCGACTCGACCTTCGCCCAGGCCGTGACCCATAGCCCCCAGGCCCCCGCGAGCCCACGGGGCGCGCCCGCGAGAGACCCGCGGGAGAGCGCGCTTCCCCTCTTCGGCGCGGGTTCTCCCCCCGTGACCGCGGGCTCCATGGACCCCGCCCGGCCCGAGGAGGACTCTTCCTTCCCACTGGCGACCGCCCCGGTGGTGGAGCCCGCCCCTTCTTTTCCCGGTTCCCCCTCCGCGAGCTCCTCTTTGGGGGACACCTTGGAGACTCCCCCTCTCCCCTCGATCTCCGAGATCGCGGTGGAGACCGTCGCGCTGGCCCTGGAGGATTCCTCCGCGCCGGCTCCCGGGCTTTTCGCCTCGCCCCCGCCCAAGATAGAGCCACCGAACCCCAATCCCGCGCCGGAAGGCCCCGCCGCCCCGCTAGCCTCCGCCACGAGCGGGCCGGCGGCGCCCCTCGCCGAGCGCCCAACCCCGGAAAACGCCTTCGCGGGGCGCGCGGAAGATTCCGCCGTGGCGTTGGCCAAAAAGGGCGACGGGAAAGAGGCCTCCGCGCGCGCGGAATCTTTGGGCCATGGGGATTCCCGCGTCAATTTGGCCAAACCGGCCGCGTCCGACCAGGGCCCCGCGCCCATGGCCGTCCTCGCGGTCGAGACCCCGGCGGAGGATCCTCCGGAGGCTCCCGCGGAAATCGTTCTCTCCCCGGAAAAGCCAGCTTCCCAGAACGCCGCCGCCCCCAAAACCGCGGAAACCCCTAAAGCCATAAATACTCCCGAAATCCCGGAAGGCCCGGAAATCCCGGAAGCCACGAAAATCCCGGAGGGCCCGGCGGCGGACGCCGCCCCGTTGGCCGCGGGATCTCCAGATTACGTAATTTCTTTGGAAGACGGCGCCGGGGACAGCCCGGCCAGCGACGACGAGCGGGCCGAAAACTCGCGGCTAGCCGACAAGATCCTCTCCGAGCTCCAAATCGACTCCCAAGCTGACTTGGAGGAGGTGGCCGAGGCCGACGGATTGACTGAGAGCGGCGCGGGCTTCGCTTTGCCCCTCGGGCCCCAGGCGCCCCCGGTTTCCCTGGTGGAGATTCCGGAAAACCCAGAGCCTTCCTCCATTCCCAACCTTAACGTCGACGGACGGGAAAACCCCTGGGGCCAAAACCCCGTGGCCGAGGCCATGGCCTCCTTAGCGGAGCTGGAAGAGGAAAACCGCCAACGGGAAAACGCCGTCCCGCCCGCGGCGGAAAGCTCTTTGGCGGGCCACGAGATCCGTTTGGAAGACTATCCCCAAGAAGAACTGGAAGAACTCGACGAATTGGATTTTGACGCGCCCTACGATTCTTTGGGTATCAAGAGCGGTGACGACCAAAAAGCCGAGGCGGGCGACGCCGTAAGCGCGCCTTCCGCTAACCCGGACGCCCAAGAGGGCGACGATTTGGCTTCCCTGGACGCCCCTCCTTTAACCCTCGCGGAGTCCACCCTGACTTTAAGCGACGCCTTGGCCGACGACGCGGCGGAGTCTCCCCTTTCCGCGGAACCTCCCTTCATGGGGGCTGATTTGGACTCTTTGGACGACGCGCGCCCGCTCGCCGATGAGCCCGGCCCGGAGGAAAGGGAAGTATATTTAGACGACGCTCCGTCCCCTGAGGCGGAAGAATCCTTGGATGGCGCGGCTTCTCCTGAGATGGAAGAATCCTTGGACGACGCTCCGTCCCCGGAGGCGGAAGAATCCTTGGACGGCGCGGCTTCTCCTGAGATGGAAGAATCCTTGGACGGCGCGGCTTCCCCGGCGGGGGGAGATTCTTTGGGAAACGCGGCGCCCTTCGTCGCCGGCGGCCTTTTAGGGGAAGCGGAAGGCGCGGCGGAGAGAAGCGACTTTCTGGAGAGCAACGAGGATTACGTGGGAGTCGGCGCGGAGGACGAGGAGACGGCGGAAAACGGCCAAATGGGCGTCGTGGAAATCCCGCCCTTTGAAAAAGCGGGCGGCAAGGCCAATATCCAGGTCCCCTACGCGGTCCCCGGCGGTAAAGGCAAATTTCAGCCTGAGACCAGCACCGCGGTTATCGTCAATTATCCCGAGGATCGCGACGACAGCCTCATCGCCGCCCAAGGCGAGAGCATGGAACTGAACGCCGACGAGGATTTGGACTTGGATCTGCTTGAGCTCTCCAACGCCCCGCTTTTTCGGGCCCGCCCCTTGCTCCCCGTTCCGAAAGAGTCCAGATGAGGGCGACCGGTAAAATTCCGGTCCTTTTAGGGCTCGCGCTCGCGTTCTGGACGCTCGCCCCCGTCCTCGCCGCGGCCCAGATGGCGCCTCTGCGCCCTTTGGAATTGGAGGAGGTCCGGGCCGACTTGGAAGGCCGAATCAGGCGGGGGGGCTCCTACCAGACCATTTGGAACGCGGGCTATGATTTTTACCGGATCCATCAGCGGAACCAAGACACGGCCATGACCATTTTCCGGGCCTACTCGGCGCTGCGGGGCGATACCCCGGAGCAGGATTTGGCCCTGAAACAGGCGGCCATTTATTGGCTGAAGGTCCACGATTATGGTATTACTAACGTGCCCGTGGGCGTCGACAACTCTTACCGCGAGAACGCGCCGAGTCCCCGGCGGGGCCGTCGGGGAAATTTGCGGATGCTGCGACCCAAGGGAGGCCCCGTCCCTTTAAGGGAAAGCGAGGCGTCCATGGCCAATCGGTCGCGCCCGCGGGAAAACGCGCGCGGAAGAGTCACCGTTCGCTATCCGGGCCCATACTACTCGGGGGTTTATCCCCCCTAAGGCGGGAAACGAAACAGAGTGCTTTTCGACGTCATAGTCGTGGGCGGAGGACACGCCGGCCTGGAAGCCGCCATGGCCTCCGCTCGCTTAGGGAACGCGACCCTTTTAATCACCTTAAAACTGGAAACGATTGGCGTCCTTTCTTGCAATCCGGCTTTCGGCGGGCCGGCCAAGGGGGGGCTCTTGCGGGAAGTGGACGCTCTGGGCGGCTACGCCTCCGTGGGAGCGGATCAGGCGGCGACGCAGTGCCGGATTTTGGGCGAAAGCAAAGGTCCGGCCGCCCGGGCCACCCGCAACCTCGTGGATCGGGCGCGCTACAGTTTTTTGGCTAAAGAGCGGGCCGCGCGCCAACCCAATTTAAGCCTTTTGGCCGGGGAAGTCGCCGCCGTCCTGGCCTCCGGCGGGCGGGCGGAGGGCGTCCGCCTTAGCGACGGCCGAGAATTTAAGGCGGGGGCCGTGGTCCTCACCGGCGGCACCTTTTGGAACGGGCGGGTCTATCACGGCCTCAATTCCGAGCCCGGCGGGCGGGTGGGGGAAGACCCCGCGACGCTTCTAAGGCCGTCGCTGGAAGCCTTGGGGCACAGGGTCGGTCGCCTTTCCACGAGCACGGCGCCCAGGCTCGTGGCCTCGACCATCAATTACGCTTCTCTCCCGGAGCAGCCGGGGGATCCCCAGGCCCGGCCTTTCTCGGCGCTGTCCGCGGGCCCCCGGAACCTCGTTTCCTGCCACGTGACCGCCACTTCGGAAAAGACCCGGGAAATAGTCTTGGCGCACCTGAAGACTTCCATTATCTACGCGGACAATCCCGTCTCCGCGGGTCCCCGGTACTGCCCCTCCCTGGAAGACAAATACGTCAATTACCCTCACCGCGCGAGCCATCTCATTTTTTTGGAGCCGGACGGCCCGGAACTCTGCTATCCCAGCGGCCTCCCGACGGGGCTCGCGCCCGAGGCGCAAACCTTGGCCATCAACAGCGTCAAGGGCCTGGAACGCGCCCGGGTCGCGCGCCCGGGCTACGCTATTGAGTACGATTTCGCGGACCCAACCTATCTGCTGCCCACTTTGGAGTCCAAGCTAGTGCGGGGCCTTTTTATGGCCGGGCAGATTAACGGGACCAGCGGTTATGAGGAGGCCGCCGCCCAAGGGCTTTGGGCGGGCTTTTCCGCCGCGCGCCGCGCCGGGGGCCTGGAGCCCATGACCCTCGGCCGGGACGAGAGCCTCATCGGCGTGATGCTGGACGATTTGACGCTTTTAGGGGTTTCCGAGCCCTACCGCATGCTCTCTAGCCGCGCCGAGTATCGCCTCCAGCTGCGCGAGGACAACGCGGACCTGCGCCTATCGCCTCTGGCCGACAAAGTGGGCCTTTTGGACGCGAAAAGGCGGGAGCTTTTAAAGGCCAAGCGGGAAGCCATCGCGCGCGGGGAAGAAATTTTAAAGGCGAGCAAGGTGACCCCGGAACTCGCCCAGAAAATAGGCCGGGCCTTTAGCCTCGACGAGCGCGGGGCCAAGGTCAACGGCTCGGTCGCGGCCCGCGATTACCTCAAGAGGCCCCAGATCAAGGCGCGCCATCTCGCGCGCTTTTTTCCGGATTTAGCGGAGATAGCCCCTGACGCCCTTCTGACTTTGGAGACGGAAATCAAATTCGCGGGCTACCTCGCCCACCAGCGCGACGAGATAGCGAAGGCGCGCCGGCGGGAAAGCGTGGCCATTCCGGCGGATTTTGATTACGCGTCCCTCGTCGGTCTTTCCCGGGAAGCCAAGGACGCGCTCGCGCGCGCCCAACCGGCGACTTTGGGCCAGGCGGGAAGGACCAGGGGAGTCACCCCGGCGGCCTTAAGCGTTTTGGCGGTGAGCGTCAAGAAGTTTAAGTCCCTCCAAAACCTCGACTAGCTTTAGCGAACTGACTTGAGGACTCGCCTTGAGGACTCGCTTTGAGGCGCCTTGGGGCCGCTCGCGGACGCCCCCGACTTTAGCGCGCGCCGGGGCCTTTAGCGCGGCGCCTTCCACCGTTTAACCCCCAGTTCGGCGGGGGAAAAATGAGCCGCGCGCTGGCTTTTTTTAACTTTCTCGCGCGAGGAATCCCCCGGAGCTCGCTCCGGGGAGGAATCGCGCCCTCCTTCCCCGGATCTCATGGCGGCGGGGCGCGGGCGGCGGGAGAAATTGACGTTCTTGGGTATTATTAGCGATATGATATAAATCAGGTCGGCGTCGCGCCGATTGAAATCATAAGGAAACGCGTCGAAAACCAGGGAAAGCGATGAACAAGGCGTTCGTATTCCGTATATATCCGAACGTGGAGCGGGAAGTCCTGACAAACGGTACTTTCGGCTGTCGCCGCTTCGTCTGGAACCGGACGCTGACTGACAGGAAGATCTGGTAGCGGAGCGTCCGCGATACTATCCAGAGCGCCCCCGCTTAAGCGCGAGAAGCGCTGGCCCTGGCCGCGAGAAATCGACGGCGTGGCCCCGCGCGACGTCCAGCCGCGCCAGGAGAAGGCGTTCCGGGACTTCCTCATGAACCCCGGCCATTTCAGGTTCCCGAAAGACGAAAGCAAGCGCGGGGACAGGCCGAGCTATACCGCCAA
>JAISCZ010000118.1 GCA_031265205.1 Deltaproteobacteria bacterium | reverse complement strand
GGGCCTGGAAGCCCGGCGGAGCGCCCCCCGGACCGCTTCGTGGGGCCGACCCCAACGCCGGCTTCCCCTAGAGCAAATCCCACTGTCCCGCTAAAATAAAGATGAGGGCCAGCGTTCCGAGCGCGGCGCAGAGGCTGAAAAAAACGGCGGCCAACAAGGAGGCGATATTCTGGAAGACCGCGAGGGACGGAGGGCGCTTTTTGGGGTCGGAAAAGATAGTCGTGGGCGGCTCCGGGTCTGGGCCTGGATCGGGTGGGAGGAGGCGCGGCGCGCGGCTTTGGCCCATCAGGGCGTCGATAAATTCCTCCGCCTCCTGAAAGCGCTGATGGTAATGGTAGGATAGGGATTTGTCCACCGCCTCCAGAAAATAGAAGGGATAAACTCCCCGGAGAGCGAAATTATCGGCGATTTTTTCGTAAATATCTGGCCCCCCGTCGCGAAACCTGGCGGTCGCCTCGATGGGGGGAGCGCCGGTGAGGCAATTGTAGATACAGGCCCCCACGCTGTAGATATCAATGGCGTGGGTAAAAGGGCCCATGGTGTGATATTGCTCGGGCGGGGCGAAATGCGGCGTGAGGACGACCGTCAGTTGCTGGCTCCGGCGGCCCATGTCGTAGCGGGCCGACCCAAAGTCCAAAAGGATGGGGTTGCCGTTTTCCTGGATAAAGATATTAGCGGGCTTGATGTCCCGATGGAAAATATTTTTCGCGTGGACGTGCCTTAAGCCCTCCAAAAGCGGCACGAAAATCTCCCGGATGGCTTCCAGGGGCGGCTGGTGGTGTTGGGCGATCCAGTCGGTCAAGGTCTTCCCCTTGATAAAGGGCATGCTGAAATAGACCGTATTGTTAGCCTTGACGATTTCAATGATTTTAACGACGTTTAAGTGATCGAAATTCTTGAGGAGTTCCGCTTCCTGGGCGAAACGCTCCAGTCCCCAGTTAAACTCGTACTCGTTCTTGGGGTCCTTTACCACGACATCCAGGTTCTTGCGGGTCGCGACTAACGGATAATATTCTTTGACGGCAAAGCTCTCCTCGCCTTTGCGCGCCATGTAAGTGACGCCGAAAGCCCCATTGCCCAAGACTCGGCCTATCCGATATTCGCCAACCAACTCCCCTTCGGGAAGCTCAGTGGTCGCCCTCATTAGGCTCATAAGATAATCGCTCCCAAAAAAATAAGCGGAAATCTCCCTTAGAGAGATCAGCCGGAGACTAACGCGAGCGCGCCGGCGACCAACATTTCGCCGAAGGCCATGGCGCTCATGACATAGAACAGGAGAGAGCCCGCCGCGGCCGCGGCAATCTTGGGGAGACGCCAGTCGAAGGGCGTCGGTTCGGGGCTGACTTTGAGCGCCGCAAGGTAGTCGTCGCAGTTCTGAAAACGGTCCTTGGGCCAGACGGCGAGGCCCTTGTCGATGGCCTCCAGCGCGGGCTTTCCAAACATTCCGACGAAAAGGTCATTGCCCGCGAGTTTCGGCTGCTTGTCCTCGGACACGCGGGCCGGGGACTCCATCGGCGCGCTGGCGTTGATAGCCTCGTAAAAACAGGCCGACAGGCTGTAGATATCCAAGGAAGCTTTGTGCGTGGCGCTGGTGTCGTACTGCTCGTAGGGGGCGTAGCGCGGGGTTAAAATCTGCTGGAGGGTTTTGGACTTTTCCCCGAGCTCGTTTTTGGCCGAACCGAAGTCAATTAAAATAGGCTTGCGGTTATTGAGAATATAAATATTCTCGGGCTTGATATCCCGGTGCAGCACCTCTTTCTCGTGGAGATAGGCCAGTCCCCGGAGGAGATTCTCCATAATAAAAAAAAGGTCGGCCTTGGAGGGCGGGCGGTTCGCGGCCATCCACTCGCGGAAGGTCTGGCCCTCCAGATAGGGCATAACAAAATAAGCCGTGTTGTTGGACCTAAAAACGTCGGTCACCTTGACCACGTTTTCATGTTCGAGGCGATGGAGGATCTGGGCTTCTTGCAGAAATTTCTGGAGGCCCAGGTCAAAGAGCGGGCGGTCCAAGTCGGTCCGGGGGACCACTTCCCGGTTGCCCGTCCGGGAGGCGTTGGTGGGCAGGTACTCTTTGATGACGTGGGTGGAGCCGATGATGCTGTGCGTCGCCCGGTAGGTGATGCCAAAGGCTCCGGCGTTCAGATAGTTGGCGATTACGTAGGCGCCTAAAGTGTCGCCCTCGCCGAGGGCGTCAACGTGATAATTGGTGGGCATCGTCCATAACCTTTAAAAATGGAAAAAAACTCCAACCGCCGCCCGCGCTCCTTCGCGGGGAGAAAAAAAGCCTACGCTTTCGAGCCCTTCGTCCACGAAAAGGAAGGGCCGACGAAAGGCGTAAAGCGCAAATGGGTCTCCCCGACGGTAATCGTGTCGTAGGCCTTCAGCACCGTGGGGTTTCTGATGGTTTTGCCATTTAAGAGGGGAAGGTTGCGGCTTTCCGTATGGCTGTCAATATAGCACTCGCTGGTCTCGATATCAAAGATCACGAGGGCGTGCCTTTCGCGGCTCACCTTAAAATCGCTCGCGATCCCGAAATCCAGGGAGATTTCCATCAGAGGATGGCGCCCCACGTAATTGTTGCCCTGGATCAGCCGATAGTCCCGGCCCTTTCCGGGGCCGTGGGTGATAACCAGCCAGCCGCCCACGGGGAGGATCTGGGGGTCAAGGCTACCGCGCTCCTGGGTCGGCGGGGGAGAAGCGCCCTCTCCCCGGGCCGTGGCTAGCGAGGGAAGCGGGTTCGTCACGACGGACGGGCCCATGGGCGCGGCGGGGCTCTCCTGGAGCGGCTTGGGGCCGGGACCCTGGGCCGCCGGCGCGCCCGCCGCGTCTTTCTGGCAATAGGGGCAGACATCGTTGACGTTGTCGTTATACCAGTGCAGCTTATTCTCGCACAGTTTCATCGCCATGGAAAAACACCAAAAAGGGTTTTAAGGACGGGCTCCTTAAGATAGCTTCTCCCGCAAAGCCCGCAGGACGTTAAATGGGGAAAAGGACCTTTTCCCGCGATTTAAGAAAAGAGCCGTGTAATTGTCGAATTCCGGTTCCTCCAGAGGGGCTTTCTGGCGCAAAAGCTTTTCGGCCTGGGTAAGGGCGCCCCGGGGATCCTGGAGGGCGTGGTATTTGAGAAGAGTATCCTCGTCGATCCAATCCCAAAAGCCGTCCGAGACCATGGCCAAGAAGTCGCCGGGACGCAATTTCTCTTGGCCGGAAAAATCAGGTTTGGCCGACTCCTTGGGGTTTCCCAGGGCCTGGAGGAGGCGCGAGCGGTCGGGGTGTCTCCGGATTTCTTGGGGCTTAATCATGCGCGCGTCCACGAGCATCTGGGGAACGCTCTGATCCCGGGTCTGCCAGACAATCCGGCCTTGGCGCGCCAAATAGAGCCGCACGTCCCCCACGTGCCCCCAGAGAAGCCGATAGCCCCGCATGACCAGCAAAATCAGGGTGGAGCGCATGGTCAAAAGCTCCGGGTTAACGATTTGACCGTCCCGGATGGACTGATCCGCGGCCGCGAACATTTTTTTGAGCCACTCCAGCTTAGAGCCGTCAAAGAGAGGGTCGCCGCAGACCTTCAGGGCTCCGCGCACGGCCAGGCGGGACGCCACGCGCCCTCCGGCGTGCCCTCCCAAACCGTCAGCCACGGCCAGAACCTTGGAATAATCGGTGGCCTCGGCGAAACCCCAGGCGTCCTGGTTTTCGGCGCGCCCCCCCCGATCGCAGACTATCATCCCCGAGATATCCGGGTCGCACCGGAAACTTACCCTGGACCTCTGGAATTTATCCTCATTGTCCCCTGAAAAATAGCTGGTCAAAAAAACCTCCGCGCGCTCGCGCCGTTCCTCATTTGAGCGGAAAAGACCTCCCCTAGACGCCCGGCCTCAACGTGCCCAACGGAAAAATCAGCGAGCCCTCCCAGGACGATTCCTCTTGGCTTTCCATATTTTCCTGTGATTTCTCGCCGTCTTCGCTCGAGGGAGGCTCCCCTCCGCTCTCCCCTTCGTTTCCTGACGGCGGAAAGGCGTCGGCGCCGGTCTCCGGGGAAGAAGTTTCCGGCCTCGGCCAACGCCATTCGCGAGAGGGGGTCTCGGTCTGTCCTTCGGGGGAAATCGCCTCCGCTCCCGACTGGGGGGAGGCGTCTTCCTCGGCGCCCGGAACTACCGGGACTAAATGTAACTCTTCAGCGTCGGCCTGGGGCTGGACTCCCTGATTCGCGCCCGTTTCCGGCGACATGGTTTCCAGGGGCGCGTCATTGGCCCGCCACCGCTCGTTCGGGATCGCGTCCGGAGGCGGCGGATAGTTTGGGCTCGCGACCGGAGGCGGGTCGCTCGGGAGCGCGTCCGGAGGCGGCGACGAATCGCTCGGGCGCGCGACCGGCGGCGGATCGTTCGGAATCGCGACCGGCGGCGGATCGTTCGGAAGCGCGTTCGGAAGCGGCGGATAGTTTGGGCTCGCGACCGGAGGCGGGTCGCTCGGGAGCGCGTCCGGAGGCGGCGACGAATCGTTCGGGCGCGCGACCGGAGGAGGCGGCGGGCCGTTTAGGGTCTCGCCCGTCGGCGGCGCGACGATGGCCGGCTCCGTGGGCAAGACGTCCGGCGTCGGTCTTCCCGTATTGGCGGGAGGCCCCGACGGCGACGATGGGATGGGGTCTTCTCCCCAAAGCCAAAAGAGCCCGATTCCCAAAAGAAGCGCGAGCAGAATGGCGCCGACGAGCGCGCCGAGCTTTTTGGGGGAAGACTTCAAGACGACGGGCGAAATAATGCCCGTGGTTAAATTTCCGTAGCGCTCGCCTTCCTCGGCCAGGGAGGCTGAGGAATCCTCGCTTAAGCCCACGATCATCAGGGAGGCGTTGTCCTGATTGGGATTGGCGGCGGCGTTGACCGCTCCTAAGATTTTATAGACGGTTTTCTCAATATTCCCGGAGGACTCCTGGACGAGGCGCGCGAGGGGGCCGTCGGCCGCGTCGTCCAAGGTCAAAAGGCCGTCGGTGCCCAGAATCAGGAGTTCCCCAGGGAGAAGCACCCCGTCTTTTTGATCGACGATCTTAATTTCCTGGCCCGTCAGGGAACTCTTCACGACGTCGCGGGCGGGATGCCGCCTCGCCTCGGTGGGAGTCAGGGCGCCCTCGACCACCCTCTTCTTTAAATCCTCGGCGATAACGTGATTTTCGTTAATCCGGAAGAGAGTGGCGCCGCGGTAACAGTACAGGGGGCTATCCCCCACGCTGATAAAGCTAAAGCGCCCATTTTCAGGGTTTAATAGCACGGCCACCACCGTGGAGGCCATGCCCGCGAGGCTGGGGTTTAAGGTTATCTCGGAGCGGATCTTGTCGTTGGCGGCCAAAAGGGCGCGGTAAAGATCCTCTTGGGGAGCGGAACTCGCCGCCCTCTCCGCGAAATAGTGCCGCAGGCCGTCGCAGACGGTCCGACTGGCCACTTGGCCCAAACCCTCGCCGCCCGTGCCGTCGGCCACCACGAGGAGCCATAAACCGTTGGGCAAAAACTGGCTGTAGAGGCTGTCCTGCTGTTCAGGCCTGGCGCCCTGAATGGCGCCGTCGTGGTGGGTAATCCTCATACAAGTCTCTAAAAGTCCCCGGCCAAAAGTCGCGCGCCCCCCGCTTTAGAGCGCCGCGGCGGGCTTTTTCGGGCGAAAGAAGAGCATTGGGGGCGCCTCCCCGTATTTATTGGGGGCGCGCTGGCCCCTCTTGAGGCCAAACGCCAAAAAAAGCGGGAAAAGCAAAGGAAAATAGGACATTTTGGAGGCGTAATACAAGGCCAGGAACCCCGCCGCGAGCAGTAGCGCGAAAGCGACGACCAGCCACCCGCTGTAGCCCATGTCATGGGACCGGCGAACCATAAGGCTGAAAAAGGCCATATAGAAAGGAACCAGGGGAATGGCGATTAAATATTCGCTAGAAAGGAAACTCGCCCGAGAGCTAAACACCCCGCAGGCCATCAGGATAAGGGCCCAGACGGCGAACAAATCCACGCAGATCAGAAAGTACCACCAGAATTCCAAACGTCTGGCGCGACCGTTAAAGACAAACATCCGATTCAGGGAGCTTAAAAAATAAGACATCGGGAAATACTCGCGGGGTCGCGGCGGGGAGATGGGTCAAAGGCCTTTAGAGAGCCAGTGAAAGAGAAACGCGCGCGTCCCGGCGCGGCCCCCGTTGTTTCTTAAATTACGCCTAAGGTTCTTTATTTGGCCTCGCCCTATTGGGCGAGGATCCTTCAAGAAAAGGCGAGATTTAGACGCTAAAACGACATTTAAGATAACAATATAGCCCTGGCAAGTCAAATAAGCCGCGCGGCCCCGAAAGGCCTTTCCCCGCCCCTTCCGGGGCCGCGCTTTCCGTGGGCGAGACGCGCGCGTGGCGACATGGCGCCGCCCTGGCGCCCCCCAAGGAGATCCTCCGGCGGCGAGCGCTCCAAGGCCCAGAACCTGGGAATTTTTAGGCCCAGACTCCGGGAATTTTCTGGCCGCAGGAGGGGCAGGCCCCTTCCGCCAAAGGGAGCGCCAGACGCGTCTCGTAACCCCGGCGCTCAATTAGAAGGGCGCGGCACTGGGGGCAGACGGTGTCCCCGTAGCCCGGGCCGACGGCGTTCCCGAGGTAAACGTAATTAAGGCCCCCCGCCCGCCCGATCTCCCGGGCCCTTTCCAGGTCCCGGGGGGAGGTCCGCCGCAAGTCGGCCTGTTTCCTTAAAGGGGCGAAGGCGCTCACGTGCCAGGGGATATCGGGGCTCACGGAAACCAGAAAGGCCACCAGCTTTTCCAACTCCTCCCGCCCGTCGTTTAAGCCCGGGATTAAAAGCGTGGTGACCTCCAACCAGATCCCGCGGCGCCAGGCCTCGCGGATGGAGTCCAGGACCGGACCCAGTCTTCCATGGGCGACTTCTAGGTAAAATTTTTCCGTAAAGCCTTTAAGATCGATATTCATGGCCGCGACGCTCCCTAAACCGTCGAAGGCCGCCGCGCTTAGAAAACCGTTGGTCACCCAAATGGAGGGCAAACCCTTTTCCCGCGCGATATCCCCCGCGTCCACCGCGAACTCGTAGAAGACCGTGGGCTCGCTATAGGTGAAAGAGAGGCTCCTCGCCCCCGTCTCCAGGCCCATCTCCACGACGTCCTCCGGGGAGATAACCCGCGCGGGCCCCGGATAGTCCGTTCCCGGGCGGCTGAGGGTAAAATTCTGGCAACCCAGGCAGTCAAAGTCGCAGCCTGGGGCCCCCACCGAAAAGGTCGCGGTCCCGGGCCAAAAATGGTAGAGGGGCTTTTTTTCCACCGGATCCAGGCTCAGGGCCTCGGCGTAACCGTAATTGAGGGAAAAGAACTCTCCTCCCCGGTTGATCCTCACCTGGCAGAAGCCCCGTTCGCCCTCGCGCGGCGCGCAGCCCCGCGCGCACAGAAGGCAGCGGACTTTTCCCTCCGCGCCTTTTTCCCACAGCCTGGCCGGAAACATAATTTGGGCCTCGCGGGCGCCCCCTAAAACTCCGTAAACAGGCCCTGGGCGATCTTCTGGCTTAGATCGGAGACGATCCACTCCAGCGCCGCTTGTTCCTGGGAAGAGACCTGGTCTTGGTAGGGGCTGACCATATAGGTGCGCGAGGAAGAAAAAATCTTCCTCTGGGTCATGGGCGCGCCCTCTGGGTTAGGGCGGGTAAAGACGGCCTCCACGCTGACGGAGGCGACCCGGCTCGCGGAGGCCTCGGGGATCTCGGTGGAGTTGTCGCTGAAAACTTCCCAGGAGCCGCTGCCCACGGCCACGGAAACGATATTGAGTTTGAGGGTGGCGGAGCTTCCCTCCCCCCCGATACGGAGGCCCGGCGCGCCCGTAAGCCGGGAAATGACCGCCCGGGTGAGTTCGGGGCCCAAATAGTCCTGCCGGGACCGGTTTTCCGCGACGGGGATAAAAAGGTCCAAGCCACCCTCGGGGAGCCTCAAACGGTAAGGCGAGGGGGTGACTTCGTAGCCACAGCCGGCCAGAAAGGAAAAAAGCAAGATTATGGGGAAGGCGGCCCTCCCCCAAGGCCCAAAGAGTCTCATTTTTCCTCCGGCGTTAAAGGTCATAGGGCTCTTTCCCTCGCCGAGCGGCCTTTTCCGGCCCGCGCCCCGCCTCTTTCGCCGGGACGCTTTTCATAAGGCGCCCCGCGGCGGGCGAGGGACCGTCCCCTTTGTCCCGCGCTATCTCGCGGCGAAGCTCGTCCAAAATCCCGTTGACGAAATCCGGGGTCTCGACGTCCCCAAATTCCTTGGCCATCTCAATGGCCTCGTTGAGGCTGACCTTGGGAGGGATATCGGAGCGGAAGTAGAGCTCGTAGGCCGAAAGGCGCGCGATGGCCCTTTCCACCTTCGAGAAACGGTCCAGTCGCCAGGAGGAACTGCCGCGGGAAAGGCCCTCGTCCACGGTGGCGAGGTTGTCCATGACCCCCGCGAAAAATTCCCGGGCCAGGGGCCAGGAGGCCTTGAAGGGCGCGGAGCCCACGCCCAGGATATTTTCCGGGTCGTTGTCCGGCTGGAAATTGTCCAAAAAAAGGGCGAGGGTGTCCTCGGCGCTTAAGCCCGACCCATCCTGCCAATAGAGGAGGGCCACGGCGATCTTGCGCGAAAGGGTGCGGGAGCGGACGGGGGCGTCGGGGGCCATGGGCTAGCGCGCCCCCCGCCCGCGGTCCCTAACGGTCCAGGGATTCAAGCCGCTTCTCCAAATTTTTCATGACGCTCGCCATTTCCAGGGCCGAGACCATCGCCTCAAAGCCCTTGTTGCCGCTCTTGGCCCCGGATCTTTCCAGGGCCTGCTCCAGGCCGTCGCAGGTCAGAACCCCGAAGCTCACGGGAATCCGCGCGTCGAGCTGAACTTGGGCTAGGCCCTTGGAGACCTCGGCGGCCACGTAGTCAAAATGGGGCGTGGAACCCCGGATCACCGCCCCCAAGGCCACCACCGCCTGGAACTTGCCGCTCTGGGCCAAGGCCAGCGCGGCCAAGGGAAGCTCAAAGGCCCCGGGGACCTTGACCACCGTTAGGGTCTCGGCGTCCCCGCCGTGGCGCGAAAAAGCGTCCAAAGCCCCGGCGAGCAACCTTTCCGTGACCAGGCCGTTGAAGCGGGAGACCGCGACGGCGAGGCGCGCGTCCGCGGCGCTTAAGCGCCCCTCAATAATAACCGCCATAAAATACGCCTTTCGCCCCCCCAGGGGGCTACGCTCAAATCCTTCAAAAAAAACTTAAAAAAAGCTTGGCGCTCCCAAGCCCCCGACCCGGCGCGCCCGCGAAGACCCTCCGCGAGGGCCCGCGGGGAGGCCCAAGAGAGACCCCAAAAAACGCCGCCCAAGGGAGACAACAAAGAGACGTTGAGGGGAGCCTTAAAGCGCGCGGGCTATTTTTTCGCGCTCAGGAGATGCCCCATTTTGACGCACTTGGTCTCCAGGTACCTGGCGTTCTCCGGCCGCGGCGGGGTCACGAGGGGCACCCTTTCGACCACCTCCAGGCCGTAGCCCTCAAGCCCGATCATCTTGCTGGGATTATTGGTCATGAGGCGCATCCTCTTGACGCCCAAATCCCGCAGCACCTGAGCCCCCAGGCCGTAATCGCGCAAATCCTCCGGAAAGCCCAAGGCGAGATTGGCCTCCACCGTGTCGTGGCCCCGGTCCTGGAGGGCGTAGGCCTTAATCTTATTGACGAGCCCGATGCCACGCCCCTCCTGGGGGACGTAGAGGAGCGCGCCGCGGCCGGCGGCGGCGATTTGCCTTAAGGCCTCGTGGAGCTGTTCCCCGCAGTCGCAACGCAAGGATCCCAAGGCGTCCCCCGTAAGGCACTGACTGTGGACGCGGACTAAAACCGGCTCGGGGAGAAAGAGATCCCCCATGGTCAGGGCCAGGTATTCCGAGCCGTCGACCTTGGACGAGTACGCGTAGAGGTCAAAGAGCCCCTCGGCGGTGGGGAGAACGGTCCGCGCCTCGCGGACGACGAGTTTTTCGTGGGAGAGGCGGTAGGCGATGAGCGCGGCGACCGTGACGATTTTAATCCCGCGCTCGCTCCCGAATTTTTCCAGATCGGGGAGGCGGGCCATGCTCCCGTCCTCTTTTAAAACCTCGCAGATAACCCCCGCGGGGGTAAGCCCCGCCAGGCGCGCGAGATCCACGCTGCCCTCGGTCTGGCCCGCGCGGACCAGAACCCCGCCCTCCCGGGCCCGCAGCGGAAAAACGTGGCCCGGCGTCACGACGTCCTTGGCCGTGGCGTCCTCCCGGACCGCCGCCAGAATGGTGGCCGCCCGGTCCGCCGCCGAGATCCCCGTGGTGACCCCGCGGCGGGCCTCGATGGAGACCGTAAAGGCCGTCTCAAAAGGGGAGTCGTTGCGGGCGGTCATCTGGGGGAGCCCCAAGGCGTCCACCTTGGCGGGGGTCAGGGTCAGGCAGATCAGGCCCCGGGCGTGGGTGACCATAAAGTTAATGGCCTCGGGGGTGACGAACTGGGCCGCCAAGGTCAGGTCCCCCTCGTTTTCGCGATTTTCGTCATCCACGAGGATGACCATGCGTCCCTGGCGCATTTCCTCCAGGGCTTCTTCGACGGTGGCGACGCTCATAACGGTCTTTCTTTCTTTCCGCGCGGGCGGAGGCGAGTGGCGGGCGTTAAAGCCTACTTCCTGGCGCGCCCATTATAGCTTTTCGCCGGGGGAAGAAAAAGGGGGCCAGCGGCTTGGCGGGGCGCTTTTAGGCGTCCTCTTTCCGCCAACGGGCGAAGATGGCGTAGAGGATCTTGCGCTTGACCCCGGTCTTCTCGCGCCAGGCGGAGGCGAGATCCGAAAGGTATTGGGGGGAGGCTAAAATTTCCGCGCGGAAAGGCGCGAGCCTTTCCTCGACTTCCGCCTCCGCGAGGGTAGCCCACTCCAGCCTTTCGTCAAAGAGCGCGAGGCCCTTCTTGGGACTATCCGCCCTTTCCCGGTTGCCCGCGATAACAATCGTTACTTCCCCGACCCGAGGATTCCGGGTCGCGTCCTTTAAAAGATAGTCCAAGGTGGCGTAGAGGTACTCCTCGTGGATCTTGGTCATTTCCCGGGCCATCAGGGCCTCCCGCGGCCCGAAGGCCTCCAGGAGGTCGGAGAGGGATTCCACGAGGCGGTGGGGGGTCTCGAAAAAGACCAGCGTCAGGGGCGCGTTTTTAAAAGTTTGGGCGTACTTGAGGCGCGCGGCGGGCTTGGGGGGCAGATAGCCCCCGAAAATGAACTCGCCCGCGGGGAGCCCCGCGGCCATGAGGGCGGTAATCACCGCGGAGGCCCCGGGGAAGGGAATGATTTTAAAGCCCTTTTCCCGCGCGGCCGCGACCAGGCGCGTCCCGGGGTCGGAGATAAGGGGAGCCCCGGCGTCGGTCACGAGGGTCACGACCCCTTTGCGTTCCAACTCGGAGACGACGCGCGGAAAGACGCGGTCGTGGTTCTGCTCGCGGTAGCTCGCGAGCGGCCCGCGCGCCTCCAGGCAGTTTAAAAGCCTTGAGGTCCGCCTGGTGTCCTCCGCCAAGATCAGATCCGACTTCCGCAGGAGGGAGACGCCTCTGAAGGTCATGTCCCCCAAATTTCCCAAGGGGGTGGGAAGGAGATAGAGGGCGCTCTCAAAGGCGCCGTCAAAGGCCAAAAGCTCGCTTAAAAGGCCCGGTTTGGCCGCGGGCGCGCCGTCTTCTTCCGTCATAATTCTTGCGCGAGGAAACCCCTGGAGCTTGCTCCGGGGAGGAATCGCGCCCTCCTTTCCCTTGGCTGTGAAGTGTCGATCACAGCTGAGCCCTCTCCCTGTACGGCTCCATCTCGTAGCCATAGCCGTTGCCCTTCTGGAGCAGGCGGCAGTGTTTCCAGGAACTGGAGATCAAGCCGCGCGGAGTCGTGACGGCGAAAGAACCGGACTTTCGCACGGCAACCCTGCCTACGTGCGTACCGGTTAACTTGCCCTTCGGAACATTCACCATGACCATGTCCCCGGTCCTGAAACCGTGGATGCGCTTGGCTGAGGACAGCCGCAGACGGGGGAACCCGTGCCTGTCCGGTTTGGTCCGCTGATACTGTCCCTTGCCGCGGCAGGTGACGATCAGGGTCGGCAGCTTCCAGTCCTGAACCCCGCCGATCCTGCCGACACAGGCGGCGTCCAGCGCGTGGGACTTCGGGATCCCGAATCGTGTCCGGTTGAACTTGGTCAGTCCGCCGCTGCCTATCGACACCGGCAGGCCGGTATCCTTCAGCCGGTCGTAGATCTCCCATCGCGTCGCGTTGACCGCCGCCGCGTCCCGCAGAGGCGCGGACGCGCGTTTCAGGATCCGGTCGGCCAGATCGGGCTTCTCCGCGAGGAACGTCTTCAGGTCCCGCGAACCCTTCTTCCGGTTGCATTCGGGGCAGGCGAGGGTCAGGTTGGACACCCGATCCGAGCCGCCCTTAGCCTTCGGCACGACGTGATCTATCTGCAGTGGCGCGCCGTCCTTTCCGCAGTACGAGCATTTCCCGCCGAACTTCTCCAGAAGATACTCGCGAACCTCGTAGCCGAGCAGGGTCCCCCGCTGGTACTCCGTCCCGGATATCTCCGGGTTCAGGATCTTCTGCGTGTCGAAGCGGACGGTCTCCGCCGCGATGGCCTCCAGCGGGACAAGTTTCATGATCGACACCGTGAAGGTGACGACCGAATCGGCGCGGTGCCGGACCGAGGGGGGAAGCCATCCATCGGGCCTGGTCCGGTTGAGGAACCTGGGCTTCCTGTAGCGGAGGTTGGCGGACCTCCTTCTGTGGCGGTAGTTCTTCCTCTGCTCCAGCCGCTTTGATATCGCGGCCCCGCGGCGCCTGATTTCGAAGAGGCTGATGACCCTGACGTCTGGCTCGGCGCCGTCCTCTGTCTCGGCCAGCGGCAGGACCAGCGCCGCTCCGGTGGCCTTGCTTCCGGGATCCAGCTTGAGTGTCAGGGGATGTACGGCCGAATTCTCGACCAGACGATCCACAAGCCGGATGGTGAACGGGAACCTCTTGTGGATCCTGGCCCTGCCTTTCGACAGAAGCTTACGCGCCCGTTTCCGGGAACAGGGATCCAGCGGCTTCTTGTGCCTGTCGAGGACGAAGACTTTCAGCTGCCGCACGTTGAGAATCCTTGGATAAACGCCCTTACGGGCGAATGACAGGTCCTTTTAGGACCGCTCCCCTCGGGAATGTTGCGTGTCGGCGTTGCGCCCCGGCCCGTTTCGTGCCTGCCCTTGGCTTGTCTGCGACCGGGTCTTTCAGAGGGCGGGACTGAGGTAGCGTCCCGCCGTGAGTCTTGAACCTGCATGCAACGTAGCATGATATGCACTGCTGACCCTGGTCAACCCGGGCCTGAACTTTTCAGCTCAAGCCCCACCGCCTTGGCGGGGGGTAGTTGACAGTCCTTTTTTTTTAAAACAGGCCGCCGGGGCCGGGGGGCGGCGGCGGCGCCACTCCCTTGAAGCTTAAGCGGTGGATGGGAGAGGGGCCGCGCGCGGCCAGAACCGCGAGATGGGCCCGGGTGGCGTAGCCTTTGTGCTTGTCGAAACCGTACTGGGGATAATTCTCGTGCTCCGCCAGCATGAGGGCGTCCCGGGTCACCTTGGCCACGATGGAGGCCGCGGCGATGGCCAGGGATTTTTCGTCGCCGTGGATCACGGCCCGCGCCTCCCCCGGCAGGAAGGGCAAGGCGTTCCCGTCGATCAAAGAGAGCCGGGGCTTTAAGGCCATGGCCCCGTGGGCCTCTTCCATCCCCCGCAGGGAGGCCACCAGGGGATTGAGCTCGTCCACGTCCCGGGGGCTTTTGACGGCGACCCTGATTTCCAGCGCCGCCTCTTTAATCCAGGCGTAGGCCTCTTCCCTCTCCGCCGCGCTCATGGTCTTGCTGTCCGATACCTTGACCGGGGGCTGGCGAAAGGGATCCAAGATCAGGCCGCAGACCACCAAAGGGCCCGCCAGGGGACCTCTGCCGGCTTCGTCAAAACCCGCCAGGGGCCTGAGGCCAAAAGTCTCGTCAAACTCCCAGGGCGTTAGGGTCTCCAGGGAGAAGCCCAAAGTCCCGCGCTCGAAGAGCGGAGCCCGCGCGCTCCGCCGGCGCGCGCGGGCCTTTCCCCGGGGCGGGCGTCGGTTGGCCATAAGCGCCCCCTTGAGGGAGAAAACGGAAGAGCCTTGGGAAAGGCCCTCCGCGCTGGCCCCCTTCTACTTGTTGTAAATGTTGCGGGTTTTCACCTTCGCCGCTTTCCCCCGCAGTTTGCGGAGGTAGTAGAGGCGGGCCCGGCGCACGCGGCCTTCGGTGATAACCTCGATCTTGTCGATGCTGGGGGAATTGGCGGGAAAGATTCTTTCCACGCCGATGGAATAGGATATCTTGCGCACCGTGAAGGTGGAGCCCATGGAGGAACGCCTCCGCCGGAGCACGACCCCTTTGAAGATCTGGACGCGCTCTTTGTCGCCCTCTTTAATGCGCACGTGCACCGCGATGGTGTCCCCCGCCCGGAAGGACGGGAAATCCGCGCGGATCTGCTCCATGTCCAAGGTCCGGATGATCGCGCCGTGGCAGTGCCCGGCGTCCCCGATATTTTTGGCGCTTAAGCCAAAAGGAATGTCGGGATAAGGCTTAAAATCCTCGGCGACAAACTCTTTCAGTTTCTTTTTCATATCCCTCTAAGCCTTTCCGGGCCAAATTGGAATTTTGAGGGGAAAAGCCTTTGGGGCTTTTCCCTCGCTAACGCGTCCGCCCCCAAAAAAGCGCCAAGGGGCCAATCGCCAAAACCTTGGGGGATGATTCCCGACAAACAAGCTCTCTATATTAGCGGGACCCGCGGGGAAAAGCAAGAATTTTCGGCGCGCGCCCGGCGCGCGCCCCTCGTCGCGGCCCCTCGCCCGCCCCTGGACGCGCCCCGCGGCGAGACGGCGGCGGCGGGGAAAGCTAAAAGAGGTCGCCGGTTTTCTGGGAGCGAAAGAGGGTCCACAGAAAAAAAGGGCCGCCCAGCATGGAGGTGACGATGCCGATGGGGATCTCGGCGGGGGCCAGGACAATCCGGGAGGCGAGATCGCAGAGCACCAAAAAACAGCCGCCCGTAAAAAAGACCGCCGGGGTCAGGAGCCGGTGGGACCAGCCCAGAGTCAGGCGGCAGGCGTGGGGGACCATGAGGCCCACAAAGCCGATGGGGCCGGCCAGGGAGACCACGGAACCCACCATGACCGAGGCCGCGATAAAGATCTTGAGTTTGACGGCGGAGACCTTGACGCCCCGGGAGGCGGCTATTTCCTCGCCGGCGGTTAAAAGATCGATCTCCGAGGCCATAAAGACGATCATGGCGAGCCCCGCGATGACCACGAAAGCCAGATCCGCCAGGCGGGCGGTCTCCAAGCCCGCCAGGGAGCCCATGAGCCAATGCATGATCCGCAGGCTGTCGTGGGAGTCCGAAAGGTATTGGACAAAGAGCACCAGACTCGAAAAGAAGAAGTTGATGACCACGCCCGCCAAAAGCATGATGACCGTGGAAAAGCCCCCTTTGATCCGGGTGATGGCCCACACGAGGGTCATGGAAAGGGCCGCGCCGACGAGGGACGCCGCGAGCGGCCCCACTCCCCCCAGCCGGATTAAAAAGGTCCCCCCCAGATAAAAATAGACCGAGGCCCCAAAGGAAGCTCCGCTGGAGACCCCGAGGGTAAAGGGGGTGGCCAGGGGGTTGCGGAAGAGAGCCTGGAAGACCATGCCCGAGAGCGAGAGGCCCGCGCCCGCGAAAAAGGCGGCCACGGCCCGGGGGGCCCTTAAGCGCCAGAAGAGTTCGGCGTCGGGGTGGCCTTCTTGGAAAATATGTTCCGGGGAGATTACGCTCAGACCGAAAAAAGGGCTGGCCAAAAAAATTAAAAGGCTCCCCAGAATAACCAAGGAGAGCTTTCCCATGCTGCTCATGCGCGCTTATTCCGCCAAAATAACCGGCCTTCCGGTCACCGGATGCGAAAGATGGACAAATTCGTGGTTGAAGGCCGTCTCCAGGATGCCCGACCGCAAAAGACCCTCGACTTCCCCGAAAAACAGCGCGCGGCCGGATTTTAAGATCAGCGCGTAGCCGCCGCTTTTAAAGGGGTGATTGAGATCGTGGGTCACCGAGACCATGGTGAGCCCCTCGTCTTGGCTCAAGTTAATGAGGAGTTTTTCCAAGTCCGAGGTGTGGTGGGGGTCCAAGAAACTCATCGGCTCGTCGAGGAGCATGATGGGAGTCTCCTGGGCCAGGGCCGCCGCCAGATAGGCCTTCTGCCGCTCTCCCCCCGAAAGGGTCTTTAAGGGCCTTTCCCGCATGGGGCCGAGGCCCGTCAGCTCCAGGGCCCTGTCCACGGCCGCCAGATCCTTGCGGGTGAGGCTCGAGAGGCGCGAGCTGTAGGGGAAACGCGAGAGCTTGGCGAGCTCGACGATGGTAAAGGGCGGTATCCAGCCCCCGGCCTGGGGAACGTAGCTAATGAGCGTGGCGAGCTCTTTTTGGCCGTAGCTCTCGATAGGGCGGCCGGCCACTTCGATGGATCCCTCGGAATTCCCTTTTTCGTGAAGGCGCAGGAGGCACTTGAGCAAAGTGGACTTGCCCGCCCCGTTGGGGCCCAGGATGGAGAGGTAGGCCCCCTTCGGAATCGCGAAGCTCACGTCAAAGAGGATCTCTTTTTCCCCGATGCCGAAAGAAAAGTTGGCGACTTTGAGCATGTCAGAGGCCCTCCGCGGAGAGGGCCGCCGTTTCCCCGCCCACGGGGTGGATGGCCGCCGCTATTTTGCGGATGGTGAGGTAAGCCCGGGGCCCGGGGACGGTGTCGGCCTCGTCGGTAAAGATATAGAGGCGCCCGTCGCGGATGGCGGCGACGTTGGAGAGGGACTTCCAGCCCTCGGCGGCCTCCCTGCCCTCCGCCTCGTCGCGCATGAGATCGATAATCACGTCGGGATTGAGTTTCATGATCGCTTCCCGCGAGAGCGTCGGGAACGGCAGGGCGCCCTCGTAGGCGTTGACGCCTCCGCAGATTTCCAAGAGTTCGCTAAAAAAACCGTCCTGGCCGGCGATGGTGAGCTGGCTGATGTAGCCCAGGCCGGCGTAGGAGTGCATCACCGAAAAAAGGACCCGAGGACGTGGTTTACCCAAGGCGTTGCGCCGCGCGAAGGCGACGGCCGCGTCAAAATCGCCCAATATCCGGTCCGCGTCCGCCCGGTGGCCCGTGGCGTAGCCCAAATCGCGGATAGCTTCCCGAAGGCCCGAAAGGGAGCGGGTGTCCATGGGCATCACCGTCAGTCCCAGGCGCTCCAGCTCGCCCTGGGTCTCTTTCTTGTCCACGGGCGTGATCACGAGATCGGGGCGCAGGCGCAGGATGGCTTCCACGTTGATGTCGGAGAAGCCGGCTACTTTAGGAATGTCCAAGACCGCCGGGGGATAGCGGCAGTAGGTGGTGACCCCTCTTATTTTGGGTCCCAAGCCCACGGCGAAGGCGGTTTCCGTCACGCTGGGGGCCAGAGTCACGATACATTGGGGGTCTTGGGGGATAGGCCGGGGCGCGGTGGAGGCCCGGATAGCCCGGTGGCCCCAAACGGCGGCGGTCAGCCCGAGAACGAAAAGGATGGCGAGGACGCAAGGAAGGGCCTTCCGCGCCAGTGGCTCCGCTTGGGCGGGAGAGGCGGAAGCGTGGGGGGGATCCTTTATAGCCGAATCACTCATAACAAAAATGCCCAGAAAAAAAATAGTCCTTAAAAATTTTAAGGAAGGGAGCGTCCGGGGCGACCGCGCTGAGGCGGAGGACCGCCGTCCGGCGTTCCCAAATCTTTTGGGCGAAATTACCCTTCCCAAGACCTAAGCTTTGACGCTTGGCCAAGAATAAAGGGTTTGGAGTGAATTCCGCTGGAGGAGTGGAAAAGCGAGGGCAAAATCCCTTAAATCAGGGATATTTTAAACTAGCACAAGTCCCTGGGGCCGTCAAGGCGGGCTTTTGGTTGGGGGGGGCTTTTGGCGAGCGCGCGAGCGGGAGGGGCGCGCGCGTTTTCACCCGCCTTTTTTAAAAGGGAATATAGCGTATTCGTCTATCGCCGAAGGAGGCCTTGGCGCTCGGCGAAAGAGCGTGGGGAGGAAGACCCCAGGGGTCGCCGAAAACCTCGCTTCGTTCTCGCGACCCCTCTCCGCGCCTTCCCCGGGAGACGGAATCGCGAAAGCGCCCCGCGAAGGGCGCCAGACGCCCTGACCTGGGGCCCTCGCGCGGGGACGCCAGGCCGCGCGGGAGCGCTTGGGCTCAAAGGCGACGCGGCTATAAGGGCGGCGCTCCTTGGGGAGAACTTGCCCCAGGCGCGCGCTCGCGTTAGAGTTTTCCGTCGGGCGTCCGGCGGCGTAAAGGCCGCGAGGCTTCTCCCAAGCGTTCCTCCTGGCCCACGCTTTTCGCCCCCCACGCGGCTCGCTCGCGACCGCCCCTCATGGCGATCCTTGGCCAAAAGGCGCGGGCGGCTCGGTCGGCGGCGCGAAGGCGCCCCGCTCCCCCAGTCCCTCTTCCCCCATTTCTCCCATAGGGAGGGGAAAGTGTCCGCCGTGACGAAAAGCCTGAGATTGTTCGATATCGCCGATTGGCAAATTAACGCCTTAAGCGCCCCGGCGCGAGACGGGGCGCTTAAGGTGGAACTCCCGTCCTTGCAGCGCGGATACGTCTGGTCCGTGAAACAGGTCGAGGAACTTTGGGATTCCCTGATTCGCGGTATTCCTCTCGGCGCGTTTCTCCTGGGCGAGTATGACGGCGCGCTGGCCCGCCGCGCGGGCGCCGCCGGAGCGGATTATTTTCTCCTGGACGGCCAACAGCGCGCCACGGCCATTGGCCTTGGTTTCGCCCCGCTCTGGGGCGGGGACGGGTTCGCGAGCCTCGCGGAATCGAGGCGGAATCCAACCGCGCCCGCGCTCAACCTGGCCCTCTGGGTCGATTTGGCGCTCCCGGGGGACGCGGGGGACAATTTGGCCTATAAATTCCGTCTCCTGTCGCGCTCCCATCCTTGGGGCTATCAGCGGGAAAACGGAAGACGCTTAGAGGCCCGCGACCGCTATCAGGCCATGGACGCCTTCGAAAAGGCTTTGACCCGCTTTCTGGAAAAGACGGATCCCGGCGCTCCTATTCCGCTCTATCCAAGCCTGCCGATAGGCCGCGTCTGGCCTTGGGACGCGACGCTGCCTATCCCTTTTCCGCTCTTGGCCAACGCCGTCCGCGCGAGCGAGGGCGAGAGCGAAAAAGCCCTCGCCCTTTTCCGCGAAAAGATCGAGGGCGATCCCTTTTGGCCCAATTGCGGCGACATGCCCACGCGTCGCTCCCCTTGCTGGAAGGCCAAGCTCTTAAGCGCGCTCAAGCGCGGGGAAGGCGAGTCCCTAAGCGAGGCCGAGCGCGCGGAACTCCAACTCCACGGCGACAGGCTCCGGCATTTAACCGCGCGGATCTGGCGCCTCAAAGACTTCGCTATTCCATGCCTATTCGTTCCGAAAAATGACAACGCGCCGGGTGGAATTGAAGGCTTGGAAGGCCAGCCAAGTCTCCTGGAACTGTCTTTTAACCGGGTAAACTCCCTCGGAACCACTCTCGAAGGCGAAGAACTCGTCTATTCCGAGTTTAAGGCGATCTTTCCCCGCTGCGAAACGCTCGTCGAGACTATCGGCCGCGACGCCCACGTCCGCCCTTCCCGGCTGATATCTTTGGCCCTCCGCCTCGTTAAGGCGGAAACCTCAGACAAGGAAAGCGCGGCGAGACTCCCGGGCCCCCTTTCGGCGCGCCAATTCCGGAAAGATATTCAAAGCGGGCGAGCGCATGGCGAATTTCGCGCGTCTCTTTCGCGATTCATCGGCGACGGCGACCGCTCGCCGGCCAAAGAGCTGTTCAGGCGAGCTTCCGACATACTGGTTGGCCATAAAAGCGACGACAAGAACGAAGTCACGGGCCTGGGGCGAATTTTAACCGCCGCTTTGGCCCAAGATTTTCCGGATCTCTATTTTCTGCTCCTGTCCGCTTTGCGAAACGGTCGCGACGGCGCTGACGCGAACGGCGGAATTAGCGAGACGGAGTTCGCCGCGCCCGAAGATCGCCGGAGAATTTTAGGCGTCCTCACCGCCTTGGCTTGGTTCGCGCTTGACCCATCTGAGTTCGCCGGTCGTCTCTGGAGCCAGAAAATCAGGTGGTGGAACGCTCCCAAAGGCGCCCTTTTCGCTCCCGAACTCATGAAACCCAAGAAAAACGGCCAAGCCGTCGCGTACCCCCTGCCGTCGGCCCACGCGCTGCGGAGCGCCATGGGAAACGTCGTCAGCGAGGAAATCCTTGGAGGCGCGAAGCGGGTCGCGCCCGCCCATTTAATTTATCCGAGCTCTTGGCAATGGGCTTGGAAAGGGGCCGGCGCCGACGAGGAAAGCTACCTCAATTTCGAGGGAAGGCCCCCCAAAGGGCTTATTTTCGAGTTCCCCGCCGCCGCCTTGGCGGAAAACGAAACTCACGAACTCGACTTCCAAAGAGAGGCCTTCCAGAGAGAGGCTTGGAAAAAATTTTGGAAAACGGCGACCAAGGAGCGGGGCCTTATTCTTTTCGCTCAAAGAGCCTTCACGCGGGCCTCGTTTCCCCGCTACGAGCCGGAATCCCCTGACCAGTTGGAAGATAGCGATCGCCCCTATGACTGGGACCACATTCTGCCACTGAGTCTGTGCGCCGCGAACCATTGCCGGGGAATCTGGAAATATTGGGGACAGAGCGTCGGCAATCTGCGGGCCTGGCCGCGGGCCCTAAACCGGGCCGATCGCGACTCCCCCCCGGCGGTAAAATTGCGCGGAAACTTTAAGCGCGACGTTCTGGAAGACAGCTTTATCGCCGAGGGCGCCGAACTCGACGCCTGGATGGCTCTCGGAGAGGACGGGGGCGCCATCAGAAAATCCTTAAGCGACTGGAGAGACGCTGGAACGGTGGGACCCGCCGCGCTCAAGGCCATTACGGAGCGCCTGCTCGCGCTCTATCAAAATTGGCGCGACGCCCTTGACGTCCAAAACTCGTTGGGAGTCGAAGCCTTTCGCGAGCGGACGTCTTCCGCGCCCAGAGGCTGAACTAAGGGTCGCCTTAGATCTAAGCCCCACGCCCTTATTCTTCCGCCGCGCCCGCCGTCGCCCTTGACGCCAGACGCGCGCGTTTATGGCGTTAAGGCGAATACCGTTCCACGAGCGCGACGCGAACTCCTCGGGGACGCGACGCGAACTCCTCGGGGAAGAGTCCAAGCCGCGCGCCGCTTCATTAACGCTGGCGCTAATTTCGCGATCGAGCCGCTCGCGTAATTGTCCTTCCGCTCTTTACCGCGGCGAGCGCGAGATCTTTCCTCGCCGCCGTCAAGGGCCCGGGCTCCTGAGGCTTAAATGGGCTCCTCAAAAATGGAGGGCGGGAGTTAACGTCTATCGGAAATTTTTCCACCGTGGGAGGCCGCCCGGGGCTTCCGCTTTCGCGTGGCGCCCCCCTCGGAAGGGGCCCTCGCTGGCGGAGTCGTCGCGTTCGAGCGATTTGGCGCCGGGGGGAGCGTCTTGGCCTCTAACTCATCAAGCTTCGCCCCAATGGCGGCTTGGATGGCTCCTCTCTCCTCGATCTCCCGCGCCCATTCGGCTCTTTCCTTGGGAACGAGTTGCCATTTCCGCAAGACCTGGAGGGATATCTGAGGGGGGAGTAATGGACTTACATTTGAGATCGCGTTATGGCGATGATTTTGTTATTGAAATTAAATACGTTCCTCTGCCGTCCACTGAAGACGATAATAATGAAGCGAAAATTAAAGAAATTAATAAATTGATGGAAGAGGCGCGCGATAAAGCTTTTGAGCAAATAGAGCGAAAGAGAGATTATTTCTGCTTTCAGGGAAACGGCAATAAAATATACAAAACGTCTCTAATTTTTGGAGGCCGCTCAGAAATTTTCATTGATTTCCAAGAAGCGCGCAATTGGCAGTTAGAATGGGACGATGATCTTTGCGCGTACTCGGTTAAAAAAAATTATAGCGACGACGCGTAATTTCAACGTTAAGGATCTGACGCTCTTTTTGCGGCGAGTTGGGACTGGAGGCGCGTAATGACAGTTCCATCGCCGCAGGATATTTTTTGGGCTTTTGGGCGTTTTACGGTCCTGTTCGGACTAATAAATTGGTGGAGGCTGGAACCCTTGAACCGGGCTCCCAGGACTCCCGCCGAGGATAGGAAAGACTCCCCGATATAACCGTAAGGAGGCAAAAAAACTCTAATTTCTGAAAGGGACCTATATGCCTGGGGCCAGGCCGGATTTCGCTTAAAGCCCACGTTTGACACGACTGGACCTGAATCGGACTCCCCGTAATCCTCCGTGGTTTCTCAATCCGCTTCGTTCAATTCCTTGACGGGCTCCCGAAACAGCTCGCGCCACACGGTAAAGGCACTAGGAGCGCGCGTCATTCGTCCGCCACAGGCAAGGTCCTGAAAAAAAGCCGGGAAGCGGTGGCCTGAATCCGGCCCGCGACGGCTCCGACTTGGCAAGGAGGGGGCCAGAGGGCTGGTAAGTGGCGGAAGCCGAATTAGCGCGGAACCGGAGGCGGAGGCTAGAAAGGCGTGGTTTCGTGAAGAATTACCGTCGCGGAGAGTATGGGAGCTTGAGGACCCGTCTCAGACTTCAGGAAAATGAGGAGGCTTAAACTGGGAAACCCACTCCGAGCCTCTTCAGACTTTTCACCGTAAAGATTCGATAAAACTCCGATGGATGTCCCGCGAAGCCGAGCCGCGCGTCGAGATTCCGCGAACCCCGACGACCGTTTGGCCATGCCGGGAACGGGGAGGGCGCCCCCTCCCCTATTGGAACCTGCGCGCTAACCCGTTTCCCCGTAGCCCGTAGGCTCGCGCCGGCTGATAAGGCATGTTGGCGGAAACTCGCGCGCCATCTTTAACGCAGGAAGGCGCTAGACACCCGGGAACAAGTTCGCGTAAAGGGTAAGAGGACGCAGAATTCTCGGACGCGGCGAAAGTCTTGCTTCGCGCGGTCGCTGATTTCGTAATTCCCGCCGCGAGGCGAAAAAAGAGCGTCAGGAACCGTTTGAGCCGTCAATGGCCTCGGCATCGAGAAAGCGCGCCGCGACTTGCGTTCTTCCGCGTATAGCCACGGCGAGGCAAATCACTTCGCGTCGCGCGGCCTTGTAGGGTCCGGCGTAGTCCCTGTCCCTTATCCGCTCTTCGGAGATGTCGAGAGCGGCGGCCAGTTCTTTGTCCTTCGCCTTCTTTTTATCCAGCTTCCGGGCGCCGCTTGCGCCCCCGGCGACTGTTTTTGTTGTCTTACCCCGATGGCGGTATTTCAGTTCGATAACAACGCAGACTTCGTTAGGAAGGAACAAAGTGATGTCAGGCCGTCCCTCGCCTCCGGAAGCTTCGCTTAAAATGAAAAACCCGGCGGACAGAAGAGAGGCGTGGAGTATCGCGTGATAAAATTTTTCAGCTTGAGAGCGTTCCGCCGGATCGTCCAGCTGTTCGTATTGATTGACTGTCTGGCGCTGATGGTACGAGATTGAGACCAAAAGGTCATGAAACATTCTGACTACTTCTTTAGAGTCCTTTTGTAGCAGCGCCGCCGGAAGATTTTTCGAAAGATCGCTGATATATTTATTATTCAGTTTAAAAAAATCTTTGAATATGTCAGCTTTCAAATACAGATCGACTTCAGAGCTTGGAGTTTTGAACGTGTACCCGTCTTCCATCACTAAAAGGTTATTCGCGAATCTTGGTATTTTAATCTCTTTGTCGACAGTCAAATAACCGCTATGAAACAGAACGGGCGCGATGCCAACGCCAGAAAGCTCAGTTTTTGTGACTTGCCGTTTAGGATAGACGGCAAGGCTCGGCTGGTGGAAGTCAAGTTGGTTATCCCTGATCAGGGCGGAAAGGTGGGACGGTCTTCCTGTCGATGGCCAATACGAGCCTAGGTGTTTTTCCAAAAAAAATTTGAGGATAGAGTACGGGTTAAGTACGCGCTCTTCCCCGAGCCAGTTGTAGCCGTCGTACCATTCCAGGATTTTGGCTTTCAGATCGTCAACGTCTGCGCCAGGCGGAAGTTCCCCCTTGGCTTTCAGGATCTCGAGCGTCGCCTCGAACCTGTCTTCAAATAGAACGTCAATCTCGTGGCGGGTGAATCCGCATATTCCAGCGAATTTTTCGTTAAGCGAAATATCTAAGAAATTGTTGGCTCCGGAGTCAACATCGCTCAAGGCAAACCTGGTTATACCCGTGACGAAAGCGAAGCGTACGTAATCAATGTTAGTTTTGATTGCCCTGTAAAAATCACGCAAGACATCTCGGCAAGCCAAGGCGAGATCCCGGTCTGATATATGATCGGTCACCGGAGCGTCGTACTCGTCTACCAGGATGACAGATTCGACCCCGTGCTTTTCGGAAACGCCCTCCAGGAGATCCTCCATCATGCCACCGTAGGATCTTTCAAGATTCAAAAGAACTCCATGTTTAGCCGCCTGTTTTCGCAAGCTCCACTTGATCTCGGAGACAAGCTCGTCTCTAGTCTGAAAATTCGCGTAGGCCATATTGAACGTCAGGACTGGGCGCCTTTCGAAGCCGTAGTCGCTTTGGGCGCCGATCCACAGATCCTTGAAGAACTCCCTGTCGCCTTGAAACAGCTCTGATATTGTTTTGAGTAAAAGCGTCTTGCCGAATCGCCTGGGCCTCGATAGGAAACAGCAATCGGAAGCTTTCAGCATTTCGTAGATATATTTTGTTTTATCGGCGTAAAGCTGATTGCGTTGAATGATTTTCCTAAAGGAAGGATCGCCGAGAGGCAGTTCTTTCATGTCCATATTCCATCTCCTTGAAGCTTGACGTTTAATGGTCCGAAAACACTGCCAATCACGGTGGCAGTCGCGCTCGCGCGCGAAAGAGGCGCCGGGGGGTTAACAGCCACCTATTCTAAAATATACCAAAAATAGGCCCGAAAGGACAATCCGCGTTTCTAAAAAGTTTTATCATAAAGACTCTAGCTCTGAGCGCCTCGAGGTCAGCCGATATGTCCCGCGAAACTCTTCCCGTAGAGGTAACGTAATAAAAAATCTGAGCCGATTGTCTCCAGCGCCTGTCCGCAGCGTCTCCCGCTCCCCTGGACTAAAGTTATTTGATGATCCCCAAGCGGTTCTGGCGCCTCGTTATCGACTATAGGCGGCAACAAGGAAGGGAAGAAGTTTATCCAGGTGGCCCAGGATTCCGCTGACGCGGCTCGCCTTTTAGCGAGGCTTTTTCCTCTCGAGCCATTCCAAATGGCATGGTCCCGAAGGTTTCGTGACCCACGGCCTCTTCCTGCCTTCGGGTGACCTTTCCCCGAAACCCAGGCTCAGCCCCCTCCCTCAAAAGCCTCTTCCCGTCCACGCGCCTCTCTCGGGCCTCTCTTCAAGAAAATGGCCGAGAACATGGTAGGATAGATTCCGAAAGCCAGGGGCCGCGCCCGCCCAAAAAACGTGCTCTTCCAGAACTTGAGCCCTCTGGGCGCGAGGTCGAGCAACAGCTTTCCCCCTTCATAAAGTTTTTAGGGCTTCTCGGGTGGCTTGAGGCTCTTGATTTCCAGATCTTTCAGGACCATCACGACGCCGCCTCCAACTTGGCCATTGATACCGTAAGAAATACCGTAAAACCTCCTGGCCGCCAACGGCGCTAAGCGCGCTTCCTGGGACCTGGCCTCTCTAAAGCGAAAACCCGAAAGCCTTATATATCGAGACTTTCGGGCTTTAACTGTCTTGCTGGGCCTTTGTTTTGGTAGCGGCGACCTCGACGACTTCTTCACCGCTCCCCGCGGGAGGTGGCGCCTCGCCATCGGCGACGTATCGGACAAGGGCGCGCCCGCGGCCCTTTGCGTGAGCATAGTGGTGACCCTGGCGCGCGGGACCATCCCGAGCGGGCTCCAGCCCGAGGCGGCGCTGGCGCTATTTAACGAGCAGTTGAACGACCGCAACCCCTCCAGCATGTTCGTGACTCTCTTCATCGGCCTCTTCGACGCCTCCACGGGGTTCTTCGTCTACGCGAGCGGCGGCCATATCCCCCCGGCCGTCGCGGGGCCGGAGGGGGTACGCTTCTTCCCCGTCGTCGTCCCGGACCCCTCTGGTGGGGGCCTGGCCCTGGGTCCGCTACAAGCGCCGGGAGGAGTTTCTGGAGGACGGCGAACTCTGCCTCCTCTACGCCGACGGGGTGACGGAGGCCCAGGACCGCGCGGGCGAACTCTTCAGGCAGGAGATGCTGAAACGCGCCCTGGAGGGTACCTCGCGGGACCCCGAGGAGGAGGCGGTCTACCGTTCGACCATGAAGTGGCGAGGGGACGCGCCGCAGTCGGACGACATAACCACGCTGGCCTTCAGGAGGAAGAACCCTTGAGTGGACGCGTTATATCCTGAAATCCCAGTGATTTTTGTAGCTACGGCCTTGGATTAATTTACGCGCAATAATTGGAGGCCTAATTGTGTTGTATTTTCTCTCCACCGATCAACTAATCAAGCGCGATGAAGAGCGATAGTCCTATAATATCCACCATTTAGCATAATGTGAAGACTTCTCTACAAATTTACGTTTAGATAAATAATTAAAATACCACAAATAGCGATATTGGGTGTTGACCTTATCCTCAGCGCGTCGATACAATTTTTGCGCTACAAAAATTTCCGAGAGAAAGAAGTCAACGTGAGCGGCAAGATCGTCACCCTTGCTTCGCCACGACCCGGAGGCGAGATCGTTTCCGACGCCTCGGTTCCCACCGCGGTCTCGCCCCGCTCTGAATGATTTAAATCAAAAAAAATGCTCCGGTTTCGTTAAGTCCCGCGGGCAACTACATATCGCACAATATTAAATTAATAGTGCGTAGATACAAAAAACGCCGGGATTTCAGGTTATACAAGATCCAATCTTTATAGGAAATTCAACGCGAATTTTTCGCCGTCTTCCTCTAACTTACGCGTCTGAGGGCGCGCCTTGGCCCCTCGCCAACCCCAGCGAACCCCGCCAGCTCTCCCGAGTCACCTTGTTTCACGTGAACAAGATAAAATAATATTTTAAATATATAATTATATCTATAAATATAATTATATTTATTATATATAAAATATTTAAATATAATTATAATTAATATTATATTTATATTTAACTTGAACCACAAAACGCCAACTCGCTAAATATAACTTTCGCGGTAAGAATTCGCGGTAAGAAATAGCGTAGCCTAAGTCTGATTATCCCCACCACGCGGAACCAGCCCCAGCCCCTTAGAGCAAGCCCAATGCCTTATCGGCTAGCTTTCCAAGAGTCCGCCCGGCTCTCCCCTCGAGCCTCAAACCTTAAGAGGAGGTTTTAGCGGGCCATAGCGGGGTGGCGGATCAAAAATTAGCAATTTTGGATATTTATCGCTAAAATAGCGTTTATCGTCGAGAGAATCGCGCGAGCCAGCCCGCTCGAAGATCGGACGCGGAGAAAATCATGAAACCACTTCCACTTAACTTACAAAATTTCATACAAATCATTGAAGGAGGTTACGTTTACGTCGACAAAACCCCATTCATCGCTAAAATACTCAGCGAAGGACAGAATTATTTCCTGTCCAGACCCAGGAGGTTCGGCAAATCTCTTCTTTTAAGCACCATCAAGGCGCTTTTGAGCGGTGGCGGAGAACTTTTTAAAAATTTATGGATTGGTCAAGACAACGCGTTCGATTTTACCCAAAAATTTCCCGTCGTTTATCTTGACATGGCGGTGAAAAGCTCTAGTCCCCAATCCCTCGAAGACGATATTAAGGCTAAATTGCGGCATTACGCCGATGCCGAAAACATTAACATCGAAGAGCCTTCCCCTGGCGCTATGTTAAGCAATCTGATTTCAAAACTCAAATTTAAATATAATCAAAAAGTTGTTTTGCTTATTGATGAATATGACTCTCCCATAAGCGATAATATTCATGATAAAGACTTGGCCGAGGCAAATAGAAACATTCTCAAGTATTTTTATTACACCCTAAAACCCCGAGAAGAGGATCTGCGCCTTGTTTTTGTGACAGGCGTGACCCGCTTCGCTTTCATGGGTCTGTCAGCCGCTTTCAACAATTTAAACGATATAACCTTAGAAGACGAGTACGCCGGAATTTGCGGGATAACGCTTGAAGAATTCGATAAGTATTTTAGCGAAAATCTATCTAATTCTTTAGACAAAATGAAGGAGAATGGCCTCTTAGACGAAAAGGCAACCGCCGGACAGCTTCGGTCGAAAATTTTAAAATGGTACGATGGCTATAGTTGGGACGGAAAAACTAAAGTTCTGAACCCTTACTCAATCCTCTGTTGTTTACGAAAATCGAAATTTTCTAATTATTGGATTCAAACAAGCCCGTCAGTTTACTTTCTAGACAAAATCGCCGCGAAAAATCCCCTTGAACTGCTTGACGACGTTTCCGACAAATTAGCCGAAGAAGCCATCGGCTTGACTGAGGTTGGGAAACTGCGACCGATACCCGCCTTGTTTCAGACCGGATATTTAACAGTGGATAAATATTTTGACATTCCTTCGCAAGGCTCCTCTTATACTCTAAAAATACCTAACTGGGAAGTCAAAAATAATAGATATAAAATATTTACGGAAACGCTTTTTCAAACTATGAATTTAGACGCGGACAGAGAAAAAAGGAAGTTTTACAACGCTCTTAAAGGACAAGATTCCCAAAATCTAACGTTAATATTCTCATCCCTTTTCGCGGGTCTTCCGGCAATACACCATCAAAACAACGAATCATGCTATTTCAAAATTCTTTACGGTTATCTTAACGGATTAGAATGCTTAGTTCTTCCTGAATTACCAATGGCCACAGGCACGCCCGATCTTATCGCCGTCTATCCAGAAGAAAAATTAAGCGGGATAATTGAACTCAAATTCAGCCCAAATAAAACTATCGATGAAGTGGCGAAAGACAAACTTTTAATCGATCTGGCTAACGAAGCCCTTCTCGCGATAGAAAATAAGCATTATTCTTGGTCCTCGCGGGATAAAACGACGCGACTAGTCAAAATAGGAGTTGGGGTCACCCTACGAGGCGATTGCTTAGTCTTAATAGGCGACGCGCGTTCCTAAACGCTCCAAGCGGAAAAATAGATTGAGGTCGTTCCCGCCCTGGCCAAATATTCCCACTCGTCTTCGGTGGGCAAGCGATAGCGGCAGTACCCTCGTTTTAGGTGAGCCGCTTTAAGAAGTCTTGGGCGTCGTCCCAAGACGCCGTTTCCACCGGATTGGCGTCCCCCTTAAACTCGCTGGGGTTATCTCCCATCACCGCGACCCATCGCGCCTGGGTCACTTCGTATTTTCCCAAATAAAACGGTCGAGTAAGCGGTGCCCAAAGTAGCGGGGCCTCCCAAGCGGCCGCGCCCGAAAAAGAGGAGCCAAGCCCCATGACAAAAGAGCCCGCCGGAATTTAGGCGAACTCCATTCCGCCGCGCTCGCTATCCTCGGCGCGGGCTGAATGGGGACAGAGGTTCGACAGAATCGCGAGTCCCCAAAGAATAACGCGCGGGAAAGCGCGCCAAGTCGTCTTCCCTTTTGGCCTCCGCCGCGAAATATTTACCCCAACGCCACAAACGCGCAGTCAGTCCTCGCCCCGCCGCGAAGGCCCCGGGGGAGATAAGCCGCGCCGACCGTTTTCCGCGCGCGGCCCCGTCCAAGCCGCGAGGGACGCTCACGGCGATAACTTGGGTTCCGCCTCTTCGCGCCGCCGCGTCGCCGCCACGCCGGGAAGCCACTTTCACCTTTCCGGGAAGGCTCAAAGACGGCCTTTGACGCGAGGCTTACTGGCGGCGCTCCCTCTTTATGGGCGGGCGCGAGGCGGAAGAGGACGCGAAAGATTCCCGCCTTTAATTTCCGCGCCTTTGCCTCCGATAATCCCAAGGGGGCGTGGGAGAAGGATCGCGCCAAAGGCCGACTCCGGCTTGCCGCGCGGCGGCTTGGGCGACCCTAATGTCGGCGCAGAAATCGTCGACCCGGCAGTACTGCTCATAGACCCAGGCCCAGCCCCTTTGGACCAACAGGAGATTCACGTTGACGCCGTTATGGGTGACCAGGCCCACGAAGCGACCGTACCTATCGACATCCAAAACTTCGACGCCGACCGTCTCGCCGTAGAGGAGGTTATAGAGAAAAGCCCCCGCCTCCGCGCCCGCTTCCTGGCTTTTTTCCGGAGAGTCTATCCCGTAAAAGCGGACTTTGATTTGCTCGTAGTCTTCCGTGGTCACGGTAATGGTGTCGCCGTCCGCGACCCGCGCGACCTGTCCCCGGTAACTCTCCGTCTGGGCGAACGCGGGGCCCGCGTCAAAGGCGCCAAACTTGTCAAACGCGCCAAACTTGAAGGCCAGCGTGGCCAAGGCCGCGATAAAGATTAACTTGCGAAAAAAGCGCATTTCGGTTCTCCTTCGCGCTCGCCGCGGGCGAGGCGGCGCGAGCGCGAGTTCCGTGTTGAATAATATATCTTAGCGCTTTCGCGCTCCGCGGGGCAAGGCGCCCCGCCCGTCCCCTCGGCGACCGAGGGCGCTCGCGCGCTCCTCCACCGTCCCGTCGCCAGCGCTCTTTTTCCCCCCAAGATTTCCCCCGCGGAGCCAAAGGCCGTCGCGGAGCCCCGCGGCGGGGCGGCGGCCTTTCCCGCGCGCCCGCGCGGGCGCGCTCCCAGGGGAGAGCTGGAAAAAAAGGCGCGCCTTCTCTATACTGTCCATAATTTACCACCTCGAGGGCCCGCCTTGAGGCTTTTTCGCTTTTCCCCCGCTCGCGAGAAGATTTCCGCAAGGAGCCGCCCCCCGATGCGCATACGCCTTTTATCCCTCGTTTTATCCCTCGCGCTGTTTCTCCTTTTGGGCCTAAGCTCGCTCGCCGGCGACCTCCTCGCCCAGGACAAGAAAACGCTCACGATTTTCATCTGGTCGGAATACATGGACCCCGACCTCATCGTGGAATTTGAGAAACGCTTCGACGTCAGGGTAAGGCTTGATTACTACGAATCCAACGAGGAGATGATCGCGAAACTCCAGACCGTGCGCCAGGGCGTTTACGATATCATCGTCCCCAGCACCTATTTCGTCCCCACCCTCACCAATTTGGACCTCATCCAGCCCCTGGACCATAGCCTCTTGCCCAATTTAGGCAATATCGCCCCGGATTTCGCGCGCCTCGACGTGGACCCGGGCAACCAATACACCGTTCCTTACCAGTGGGGGACCTCGGGCATGGCCGTCCACTCCGCCAATATCGCCGCGGTCGATCCCTCCTGGGAACTCCTCTTTACCCCCTCCCCGGAACTGGGCAATTTCCTCCTCTTCGACACGGCCCGCGACGCCTTGGGCAGCGCCCTCAAATTTTTGGGCTACTCCTCCAACACGATGGACTTGGATGAAATCGCGGCGGCCGGCAAACTGCTCACGGACACGAAAAACCGCCCCACCTTCATGGGTTTCGACAGTGGCGTGGGAGGCCTTTCCAAGGTCATGGGCGGAGTCGCCTCCATCGCCCAGGTCTACAGCGGGGAAGCCATCAAGGCCTCCAAAGAGGACCCCGAACTCCATTACGTCATTCCCCGGGAAGGCTGCGAAATCTGGCTGGACCTTTTGGCGATCCCCAAGAACGCCCCCAACGTGGACGTGGCCCACCAGTTCCTCAACTTTATCTTGGAGCCGGAGCCGGCCGCCCGCCTAGCTTCCTTCAACAATTACGCCACCCCCAACCAGGCGGCGCTGGAATTCATTTCGGACGAGGACAAAAACAACCCCGGCATGTACCCGCCCCCCGAGCTGCGGCAAAACATGGAATACATGCTCGACCTCGGCGAGGCCAACCGTTACTACGACGAAACCTGGACCCTCGTCAAATCCCGCTAAAACCCTTGCGCGGAGACCGTAAACCCGGGTCCTGGCCCCCCTCGCGGAGCCGCGCGCACGTCGACGTGGTTCTCCTGCGGCCCCAAAAGTCCGAAAACATCGGGGCCGCGGCGCGCGCCATGGCCAACATGGGCCTGGGTCGCCTCGTTCTGGTGGAGCCCCGGGTCTCCAAGCCTGAACTCATGGAAGCCGCGGCCACGCGCCAGGGGGCAGGGCGCCTCAGGGAGGCTAAAATCTCCGCGAGCCTCGAGGAGGCCCTCGCCCCATACGCCGTCGTCGTGGGGACCACGGCCCGGATCGGCGCCCAGCGCGGCCGCGCCTATCCCCCGCGCCTCCTTCTGCCCTCCCTCCTCGCGGGCGATCCTCCCCCGCCGGCGGCCCTTGTCTTTGGGACGGAGAGGGAGGGCCTCTCCACGGGCGAGCTGCGCCTTTGCTCCAAGACCCTCACGATCCCCACCGCCGAGCCCGAGAGTTCTTCCCTTAACCTCAGCCAGGCCGTCCTCATCGTCGGCTACGAGCTGCTCTTGGCGGCGGGCGGCGAGCCCGCGCCCCCGCCGCCCATCAAGCCCGCCACCTTCGCCGACCGGAAAAGGGCCTTGGACGATCTCCAAAAGGCCTTGGAAGAGATCGGTTTCCTGCCGCGCGCGAACCCCGAGCGTTACTTTCAGAACGTCAAGAAAATCTTTGACCGCGGCTCGCTTGCCCGGGGGGAATGCGACTTAATCATGGGAATCTGCCGCCAGCTCCGCTACCGCCTACGGCGTTCGCCCCCCGACGGCGGCCAACCTTAGGGGCCTGGCTAGAGCCCTCCGGCGCGCGACGCCGCGCGCCTCGCGCGCGAAAAAAAGCGCTCGGCCGCCCCCACGAGAGGGGGCGACGCGAACGCTTTGGCTAGACAAAGAGGGGAACGCTTAAGAGATCCCCTAAGGCTCTATTCCCGGACCACCGCTATCTTGCGGGGCTCCGCCGGGGCCGGCTTGGGAAGGTGTATAACCACGACCCCGTCCTTAATCTTGGCCACGATCTTTTCGCGGTCAATGGGGCCGGTGATGTTCAGCTTGTGGTAATAGTCGCCCACCTGGTACTCGGACCTTAAGGGCCTCCGGCCGGGGTCCGGGGGGCTGACCTTGCCTTCGATGGTCAGGGCGTTGTCCTTCAGGTCCACGCTCAGGCCGTCGGCGTCCACCCCGGGCGTCTCGGCCACCACCGTGACTCCGGTCTTGTCCTCAAAGATTTCCAAAAGCGGATTAAAGCTGGGGCCGCCGGTCATCGTCTCGGCGTCGTCAAAGTCCGCTGGATTTTTCTCCCGCACGGGAATGCTCTTCACTGCGGCGTCGCTCATATCTATATGTCCTCCAATTTGGCTAATTCACGAAGGGCGAGGCTCTCTTTTAAGAGCCTTACTCGGTCTTAATGGCGAGGGAATGGCCCTTGGGCGCCGGCGCTTTGGGGATCGCGATGGCGAGAACGCCGTTTTTATAGCTCGCCTCGGCCCTGTCGGAGTCCACCGGGGAAGAAAGGGCGATCGAGCGGCTGAAGGTCCCGTAGACCCGCTCCCGGCGGAAGAAGAAAGCCTCTTCCGGGCGCTCGGGGGCCTTTTTCTCGCCCTTGATGGAAAGGGTGTCGCTTTTGACGCTAACCTCCAAGTCCTCGGGGGCGACTCCCGGCAATTCCGCCGTGAAATAAAGGTTGTCGTCGTCCTCGCTCAGGTTGACCAAAGGATAAACTCCTGTATAATTCTCCCTAAAACCTTTGAAGCCGTCTCCCATGGCCCGCATAAAATGGTCCATATGGTCGCGCATGCGACCGAATTCCCAAATATTGTCCAAAAAATGGGGCCCAGAAAATCTGCGGAAAATTTTCATATTATCCTCCCGGAAAAAATAACGCTGGATTGCCGCGAGCGTCGTCAAGCCGAGCGAAGCCTTGGGGGCGGCGTCGGCGGCGCGAATTTTTTCGCTCACAGACAAACGTTAAACACTAAGTTTTTTCTGTCAAGGGCCGCGCGGCCTTTTTTCCTCATTTTTTTTCCAAAGGGACCCCCGGACCCATGCTCGCTTACGCCGTAAAGCGCCTCCTGATGATGATTCCCTCCCTTTTGGGAATTACCCTCGTCAGTTTCGTGGTTATCCACCTAGCCCCCGGGGATCCCACGGATCTGGCGACCAACCTCAATCCCCGGGCCACCCTCGCGGCCAAGGAAAGGCTACGGGAGATCTACGGCCTCGACAAGCCTTTGCCCGAACAGTACTGGAATTGGCTCGTCAGCCTCGCCAAGCTCGACCTGGGCCGCTCCTTCGCCCCGGACCGCCGCCTGGTGGCCGACAAGATTAAAGAGCGCCTTCCGGTGACCTTGGCCTTAAACGTCTTTTCCCTGGGGATCATCCTCGTCATCACCTTTCCCCTGGGGCTCGCCGCCGCGGTCCGCGCGGGAGGCGCCTTCGACAAAACGTCCACGGTCTTCGTTTTTATCTGCTTCGCCGCGCCATCCTTTTGGCTGGCGCTCTTGGGCATGTACTTTTTCGGGGTGAAACTGGGCTGGCTCCCCATCTCGGGGATGACTTCCCTCAATTACGAGCGCTTAAGCTCCTGGGGTAAAATCCTGGACCTTTCCCGGCACCTTTTAATGCCCGTCGTCATTTCCTCCCTGGGCGGCCTGGCGGGCCTCTCGCGCTATCTAAGATCCAACATGCTGGAAATCCTGCGCCAGGATTACCTTACCACGGCTCGGGCCAAGGGACTCGCGGAAAGAACGGTCCTCTGGAAGCACGCCCTACGCAACGCCCTCATTCCCGTCATCACTATTTTGGGACTCTCCGTCCCGGGACTGGTGGGCGGCTCGGTCATCATGGAATCCATTTACGCGATTCCGGGCCTCGGCCAACTCTTTTACTCCGCGGTCATGAGCCGCGATTACCCCGTTATCATGGGGGGCCTCGTCATTGGCGCGGTCCTCACCTTGGTCGGCAACCTCTTGGCCGACCTCGGCTACGCCGTCGCCGATCCCCGGGTCCGGGACTCGGCTTTCAAGTAAGGCCCAAGGCCAAAGATGACACTCCGCGCCCTTTTCCGCTTCCTACGCGGCAACAAGCTCACGGCCCTGGGAGCCCTCGTGGTCCTCGCCCTCTTTCTCCTTTCGGCCTTCGCCTCCTTTTTCTCCCCCTTCGATCCCGAAAAGATCGACGTTTTAGCCCGCCTGGCCCCCCCGGGGACGGACGGGCACGTTCTGGGGACGGACTCTTTGGGGCGCGACGTTTTGTCGAGGCTCATCCACGGCTCCAAGGTGAGCCTCAAGGTGGGTTTCGTGGCCGTGGGGCTCTCCACCTTAACGGGGCTCCTCCTGGGCGCCCTGGCCGGCTACCACGGGGGCTTGGTCGACGGGATCGTCATGCGCTTCTGCGACCTCATGCTCTGCTTTCCGAGCATGTTCTTAATCCTCGCGGTGATAGCCATCCTCGAGCCTTCCATCTGGAACGTCATGGTGGTCATCGGGCTGACCAGCTGGATGGGGGTGGCGCGCCTCGCGCGGGCGGAGATCATGAGCCTCAAAAACCGGGATTTCGTCCTGGCCGCCCGGGCCCTGGGGGCCTCGAGCGCGCGGGTGATCTTTGTCCACCTGCTCCCCAACGCCATGGCCCCGGTCCTGGTGACCGCCACCCTGGGGGTGGCGGGGGCCATTCTGACCGAAAGCTCCCTGTCCTTTCTCGGCCTGGGGGTCCAACCCCCCACCCCCACCTGGGGCGCCATGCTCACGGAGGGCAAAGATTACCTCTCCCGGGCCTGGTGGCTCAGCTTTTACCCCGGTCTCGCGATCCTCGTGACCGTCTTAAGCTACAATATCCTCGGGGAAGGCCTCCGGGAGGCCTTAAACCCCCACGCCCGGGGCGAGTTGGGCTAAACGCCCCCACGCCTCAATTCCCCCATTTCCCCCCAACGCGCGCGCCCGGAACGCCGGACAAACGGAGGCGCCCCATTGCTCCGCTCACCCATCTTAGACGGTCTCGGCGCGCGACGCGGAACCGATAAAAGCTCGGGGCCCCAGGGCCACGATTTCCTGCGCAAATACGAATTCTTCTTCCAGAAATGGCGAGACGAGGAAATCGTCCTTCTGGAGTTGGGAGTGCTTCACGGGGCGAGCCTTCGGGCCTTCGCCGACTATTTCCCGCGGGCGACCGTCGTGGGGGCCGACATTGAGGAGATAACCCTCAAAGAGGCCCAGGGGCGCGTTAAAGTCATCGTCGGCGATATCGCCCAGATCTCTTTTCTGGAAAAACTCGCGGCCTTGGGCCCCCAAATCGTGATTGACGACGCCTCCCACTGGTGGCCGGATCAGCTGCGCTCCCTTTTCGCGCTCTACGAGCGGCTTAGAAGCGGCGGAATCTACGTCGTCGAGGACGTCCACACCTCCTTTGAGCCCTTGGCGCCCCTCTTTCAGGCGGGAATGTCCTTTCCCCCCTTCGCTTTTCTCCAAAAAGTCGCCGAGTACATGACGGGAAACTACGGGCCTTCCCCCATTGTCCGGGACAAGCCGCTTCTCCCCCTAAGCCCCGCCGCGGAGTTTCACGAGGAAATTAAGGCCGTCGCCCAAATGACCGACGCCATCGTTTTTATCGAAAGGGCGGTCATTTTAATCAAAAAATGACCCCTATAAAGACCGCCCTCGCGCGCCTCGGGCCCCTTGGTCAGTCCGCGGCGTAAGCCAGGCGCGGGCCCATTCGCCAGTAGCGTTTACCCGGAGCGAGCCCCGTCCTCACGGCCGAGCGGCAATCGTGGCGCTGATGGTTCCAGGAGCCACCGCGGCAGACCCTACTCGCGCCGCTGGAAGGTCCCGCCGGATCCCGCTTGGGGACTCGCGGCGTATTCCCCGTAGTAATCCTGGACACATTCAAACGCGTTCCCGTAAATGTCGTGGAGTCCCCAAGGCTTGGGCCTCTTGAGTCCCACGGGGCGCGTCTGGACGTTGGCGCGCGCGAAATTTGAGCGTATCCAACCGTAGTCTCCCAGCCGCCCGCCGTCGTTCCCGAAAAAATAACTCGTCTGGGAGCCGGCGCGCGCCGCATTTCCCATTCGGCCTCCGTGGGAAGCCGACATTGGCGGCCCCCGCTCCGAGCGTTTAATTTTTGGATAATCCGAGCGTTTAATTTTTGGATAAAAAGTTGGGCCTCGTCCCTGAAAACGCCATCCACGGGATGGCGCTCTCCCTTAAACGCGCTGGGATTGTCGCCCATAACCGCGACCCAGAAATCTTGTATCATCGTGGGTCGCCAAATAAAAAGACTTGGAGACGGTAACCTCGCATCAAGGCCTTTCGTCCGAATAGAAAATCTTCTCGGATTCGGAAGAGCCCATGAAAAAAGTTCACGCTGGAATAAGGACAAAGGCGTCCCGGCGAGGCGTAAGGCGCTTCGGCGCGCTTTGAGGCCAAACGGCGGAAGACGCGAGCGCCGCGATAGTCGCCGCGACAATCACAAAAAAAGCTAAATTACGCGACTCTTTACCCCTCCACGCCGCGAGGCTCCCAACGAATCCCCCTCCCCCCAGGCCCATGGCCGCGTGGAGGTGCCTCAGCGCTAATTGACGCTTTCTGAGGCCTTTCGTCGTCGCGATTCCGCCACCCCCGCGCCGGAAGGCCCTCGTTCCGCGCGGCCCAAAGCCAAGCCCTGGGCTTTCCTTAAAAGGATCAAGCGCTCTTGGCGCGTAATAGCGCCTCCGCCAGCTCGCGCCCGAGAGAAAGCCGCGAGCGCGAAAATTTCGGGCGGTCTCGCCTTTTCGCGCGCGAAGGGGACGGAGACAGCGGGAAACGGCGCAAAACGGGCGCGGCGACTCAAGTGACTGTCGCTTCGCCTAAGCTTCAGGCTATTGGAAAAGCTCTTTATTTGGTCGGCGCCCGCTCCCCCTCGCCAACCTCTCTGGGAGCGCGTTAAGGGGAAGAGCCGTTTATTATGGGTTTTTGGAGAATAGACCCGCTTTGCCGCGCCACCCCATCAGGTCTATAAATGGGGTCTCGGAGACTAGAGTCTACCACAAACCATTATTATATGGTATTGTAATACCGTGATATGACATCGCAATATCGCGTTCTAAGACTTTGAAGTATATTGAGGGAGCGCGCGTCGCCACCGCGCGAGACGGACTTGTCGGCGACAGAAACTTAAGACGCCTAGGAGATATCGTGAAACCTAAAAATATGCCTCTCGCGGATCCTCCCTTTCGCGAAATTATAGATAATAATTTACTTTACGCGGACAAGACGAAATATGTCTTCGATATGGTGAATGGCCCAAGACTACTTTTCCTTACCAGGCCTAGGAGGTTCGGCAAAACATTGCTGCTTGACACTCTCGAGGAACTTTTCCTGGGAAACCGTGAGCTTTTCAAGGATCTGTGGATCGGTACCGACAGCGATTACGCGTTTGAAAGGCACCCGGTGTTGCGTCTAAACATGGCGTACTCGGGGCTCTCCACCAAAAAAGATCTTGAGGACAGGATCAAGAACGAATTGAGGTTAGCGGCGGAAAACGAAAAAATTAAGATTAACTCTGATTCCATCGATGAGATATTGAAAGATTATCTAACCGGCGTTTCCAAGCAATATGGAGTTGGCGTGGCGGTATTAATCGACGAGTATGACGCCCCAGTAAGCGGGCAAATCATGAACCACAAACTCGCGTTGGATAACGTCAATGTCTTGCGTGACTTTTACACGTCCATAAAAACAAACCGAAAATCCATTCGCTTTGCCCTCGTAACGGGCATCACCAGATTCGCCATGACCGCGTTAGACTCCGGACCAAACAGTTTCGTCGATATCTCTCTAGCGCCAGAATACGCCAGCATTTGCGGATTCACCGTCTCAGAACTCACGACATACTTTGGCGATAGGTTCGATGAGACTCTAGCAAGCCTCAAAGCCAAAGGAGGCGTCGCGGAGGGCGCCGACCGAGAATCTCTGAAGGAGATGATCCTAAAATGGTACGACGGATACAACTGGCTCGGTCAAGAACAAGTCCTTAACCCCTATTCGATACTATATTTTTTCAAAGAGAAATATTTTGACGGATTTTGGATATCATTAGGGCCGCCGCGCCACATTTCCTCTCTTCTTAAGAAGACGCCAATGGATTTCATACAGCCAAACCTTGATTATTACGCCGCGGGACAGATTGGGAAAATCGAGCTCAATAGGATTACGCCTGTCTCCGTCCTCTTTAACAGCGGTTATTTGACTATCGATAAAGCAATATTCAAAGACGTTGTCAAAAAAGGCGTTACGACAAAAGTCAAAATGTTTTCGTTTAGACCCCCCAACCTGGAAGTCGATCTAAATTTTCAGTCTTCTTTTTTCAAACACGCTTTCAACGTAATTGACAGCGATTTCAATAATTTCGCGGCAAAATTTCCGATCGCCATGTTGAACAAAGACTCCAAAACAGTAGCCAATTTACTTCATAACCTTTTGGCGGCAGTCATATTTTTTAAAAACGAATCAACGGAAAAACATTTCCATTCTATGCTCCATATGGCTTTTCTCGCGGTCGGTCTTGAGGTTCTAAGTGAAATTTCCGCCGGCGATGGCCGGTCCGATATAGTTGTTATCCTCGAAAACAAGATCCGCGTAGTTATCGAGCTAAAATACCGCCGGGCTTACGGAAAGAGAGAGATAAGCGACGTGAATCGCGCCGCAAAAGAACTCGCGGCCGCTCTCGACGACGCGGAAAAACAGATAAAAGAAAAGGACTACGCCGCGCCACACAGGGCGGCGAACCGCGAGGTTATCCTCTTGGCTCTAGCGATCCGCGGGAAAGATCAAGTAGCGGCGCGCTTCGTCACTCCCGAAAAGTCGGACAGTCCACAAGATATTTAAAACGGCGAAGCTCACTCCCCGCAGATTGCCAGACTGAGATATGTTTAGATAACGTGATTTATTTGAGTTTACGAGCGAGATAAATTTTTGGCGACGAAGGAGCGGACGAGTATTTCTTGCCTTTGAAGCGGCGGCAAACGCCATCAATTCCGTAACCGCTCCACGCTCGCGCTAACTCTTAAGCGCCTTTACTCGCTGGGAGCGAGATTCATCTGGGGGGTCCCCAAAATTACGGCGGCGGGAGCGGGCGCTCTCTCATTTACTCGCGCGACATGGCGTCTAGTCGAGATTGACCGAAGCTATGTTCCAGCCCATTTCGCCGTGGCGCCAATCGGCGGAGACATCAATAGCGTTACCCAAAAACCATCCGGCTACGCCAGCGACGCGTCAGCGGATGTCATAACTTTTTCGCTACCGAGCGGTCGAGCTCGCCATCGGCGCGCTCTTTTCAGGGACTCCCCATAGCTCGGCTTCCACCGCGCCCAGAGCCACGGTGATTTCAAATATAGGCACATGGCGGACAACTTCCGACCAGAACGGGGAGTGGCCGCCCCTCTCGCGCCGCCGCCATCGTCCTCCCTCTAACGAGCTACGGCTTGGCGCGGCCAAGCCACAATCCAATCTCTAGAAGGCGCTTCGCGTCGCTTAACTCGCCTAATCCCAACCGCCGCGACCAGAGATTTCGCTTTCCAGGTCTGGAAACGCTGACACGCGAGCTTGCCTATGTTGAGGCTAAAAACGACAAACGAACGGCTACCAGGCGCTTGGGGCCAGCTCTTTCGCGCCGCTGGAATTGGGATTTGGCCAGCAATCCCGCGAACATGTAATGCGAATGGGAGCTAAATTATAGCCATAATATTTACTAATATTATCAAACAGCATAAAAATACAAAATATAATCTATAAAAATTTATAAATAATAATTATCACCATTATTACATAATTTTATAATTAAATATTTGACATAAGTAGCGCGTTTATTATTTCTAATAAAACAATAAAGCCTATTTCGATCAAAACAACTAATGGAATTTAAATCTTATTGATATCCAAGAAAAATAAGAGGGCAACATAAAAACTAGCGAGTAATACTTCCGTCCCAGCGTAAGCCAGGAGGCGTTCCGTTTTGACTTTTGTCCGATATAGTAATACTATTCAATTACAGTGAGGAATTAAGATCATGAACCCTAAATCGCTACCAATCGGAATTCAAACCTTCGAGAAAATTATAAACGATCATTATTTTTACCTAGACAAAACAGATATTATCGCTAGAATGATAGAAGAAAAGGCGGCGGCCTATTTTCTCGCCCGCCCAAGACGTTTCGGCAAATCCCTATTATTATCCACGCTTGAGGCGTTATTTTCCGGCCAACGGGAGTTCTTCGCGGGGCTTGCCATCGAAAAAAAACTTGACGAGGAGATATTCGCCGCGCGCCCAGTTATCAGGCTGGACATGAGCTACGCGCAGACAGACATGGGCTTAGTGGAATTTCGGCGAACTTTGGGGGAATTGACGTCTTCTTCGGCCATTTGGCAAGGAGGCAGGTGGTCTCTTACGAGATTTTTATCCTCGTCGCCAAAATCATTTATCTTTAATCAGGCGGACAATCTTTCGCCAGCTGAAATCCTAACCAAACTCATCGAAAAACTCGCGAAAAAATCGGGACGCAAGGTAGCCGTGCTTATAGACGAATACGACAAACCGTATCTGGATTTATTGAAAAAGCCGGACGAGGCGGAAGAAATTCGAGAAGCCCTTCGCGCTTACTACACGATCCTGAAAGCCTCAGATAAGCATATCTCATTCATTTTTATTACCGGTATAAGTAAATTTACGCGAATGGGAGTCTTTTCGGCCATGAACAATATCCGGGATATATCAGTTTGTCCGGAATACGCGGCCTTATGCGGCTTTACCCATGAAGAACTTGCCGAACGGTTAGGTGAACAAGTGAATGAAGCCGCTTCCAAACTAGGAAAAAAGCGAGACGATTTACTTGAAGAACTAAGGGCTTATTACGATGGGTTCTCTTTTGACGGAGTGACACGCGTCTATAATCCTTTTTCCACGTTACTTTTTCTTGTCGAAAAAAGATTTGATAACTACTGGTTCGATAGTGGAACATCGCAAGTCATCGCCCAATATATCCAGGATAAGCGCCTGACAGTGGAAGAATTTCGCGGAATGGAAGTATCCAGGGCATTCGTTAAAAACCCCGGCGAGATTAACAATTCGGGGCCAGAAGGTTTTTTATACCAAGCGGGCTATCTGAGCGTCCGCGCTGGGAAAGACGATAATATATTTACTTTGGATTACCCCAACCGCGAAGTGTACGAATCCATGTCGCGACTTTTGGTTGATAACTTCGTCGGCAACGCCGCTAAAGCCGACGGAGCCCGAGTCAACTTGCGAAGAGCGCTTGGAAACGGCGACGTTGACTCTTTAATCAGGATATTTAACGAATTATTAGCCAAAATTCCATATGACATTTACTCCAAAGCTAATCGAAAAACGATCGAAGTAAATAATATTGTTATTAATTTTAACGAATGGCTGTTCCACGCGAATATTTTGTCATTTCTAATCGGAGCTGGACTTGACGCGCGGGCGGAAAATCATACGAGCCATGGCCAGTCGGACTTGGTAATAATCCACGGGGGACGAGCCTGGGTCTTAGAGCTTAAAATGGTCCGAAACAAAAATGACGCGGATGTGGCTAAGACCGCGTTAAAACAGATAATGGAAAAAGACTACGCCGGACCATACGCCAATCCAATTCTTTTAGGGATTGCCATTAACGAATCGAAGCGAGCTATAAGCGCCTGGGAAATTATGGACAAGACTACGAACGATAAGTAGTCGTCCCTGAAAAAGCGTTTGGATTGTTTAAGTCAATATGGCGCGCTTTCTTTAGCGCTATAATATCCCGAGATCCATTTTATATTATCGGAATTTGAGGTATTGGCGGAGACATTTCCGCCTTAGAAAGTATATATCGAGCTTTATCGGGCGCGACTCCGCCATCAGCCAGCTTGTCTGGCTTTATTGGCGCGACAAGGACTCAAGCGCGAAATGGGGCTGAAAAGCCGCCTTAAAGCGGCCCATCGCGCTCCGGCCCCCTCAATCAGTCCGCTGAATAAGCCAAGCGCAGGCCCACGATCTCGGAGCGTTCATCCGGGGCGCGCGACTCCCTATCGGCCGAGCGGCAATGGCCCCTGCAGTCCCAGGAGCCGCCGCGGCTGACCCGAGCGCCGCCGCTGGAAGGCCCCGTCGGATCCACTTGGGGACTCGCGGCGTATTCCCCGTAATAATCTTGGACCCATTCTCGAACGTTCCCGTAAATGTCATAGAGCCCCCAAGGGTTGGGTTTCTTGAGTCCCACGGGGTGGGTCTGGGCGTCGGAATTTGAGTCATGCCAAGCGTAGTCTCCCAAATGGTCTCGATCGTTCCCGAAAAAATAACTCGTCTGGGAGCCGGCGCGCGCCGCCATCTCCCATTCGGCTTCCGTGGGAAGGCGATATTGGCGGCCCTCGCTCCCACCATTAAGTTTTTGGATAAAAAGTCGCGCCTCGTCCCAGGTAACGCTATCCACGGGATGGCGCTCTCCCGGAAAATGGCTGGGATTGTCGCCCATAACCGCGACCCAAAAAGCTTGGGTCACCTCGTAGGTCGCCAAATAAAAAGGCTTAGAGACGGTGACCTCGTGTCGTGGCCTTTCGTCATCCGTGGATAAATCCTCGGACTTGGGGGAACCCATGAAAAAAGAGCCCGCTGGAATAAGGAGAAAGGCGTCCCGTCGCGCCATGAGCCGTTTCGGCTCTCCTTGTGGCCAAGCTCCGGAAGGAGGGAGAGCCGCGAAAATCACGGCGATGAGCCCTAAAAAAAGCAATTTGCGCAACGCTAAAACCTCTTCTATAAAAATCGCGCGCGTTCCTTTTCCGTCCGCCAACGCGCGTATGGACTTCGCGAAAATAAACGGTTGCCGAAAGAGACGCGCGTAACCCTCCGTCGCGCGCGCGGAATTCGCTGGAAGAAGCTTTGCTGGGCGGGGCGACGCCTATCAAAAATAGCGCTGCGAGCGCGTTTCGCTCGTCGCTCCGCGACGCGCTCCCTTTCGCCCCCCATAGCGCTTCGTCAGTCCGCCGAATAAGCCAAGCGTAAGCCCACGATGTTGACGCGTTCCGTCGGGGCGAACGGCACCCTCTCGGCGGAGCGGCAATAGCCCAGGCAGTTCCAGGACCCGCCTCGAGTGATCCGTTCCGCGCCGTTGGAAGGCCCCGTCGGATCCACTTGGGGGCTCGCGGCGTATTCCCCATAATAATCCTGGACCCATTCCCGCGCGTTCCCGTAGATGTCGTAGAGTCCCCAAGGGTTGGGCTTCTTGAGTCCCACGGGATGGCTCTGGCCGCCGGAATTTGATTCATGCCAAGCGTAGTCTCCCAGCTGGGCAAGGTCATTTCCGAAAAAATAAGTCGTCTGGGCGCCGGCGCGCGCCGCCATTTCCCATTCGGCTTCCGTGGGAAGGCGATATCGACGTCCCTCGCTCAGGGCGTTTAATTTTTGGATAAAAAGTTGAGCGTCGTCCCAGGAAACGTTGTCCACGGGATGGCGCTCTCCCGGAAAACGGCTGGGATTGTCGTTCGTGACCGCGAACCAAAAATCTTGAGTTACCTCGTGGGTCGCCAAATAAAACGGCTTAGAGACGGTTACCTCGTGCCGCGGCCTCTCGTTCGGTAAAGAGATCTCCTCGGATTCGGAAGAGCCCATAAAAAAAACGCCCGCGGGGATAAGGACAAAGGCATCCCGGCGCGGCGTGAGACGTTTCGGCGCGCCTTGGGGCCAAGCGGCGGACGGCGGACTCGCCGCGAAAGTCGCTACAAAAGTCGCTACGAGAAGCAAAAAAAAGGCCAGTTTCGGCAACACGTTAAACCTCCACGCCGCGACGCGCCTAACGAGCGCCCCCCAAGGCCCATGGCCGCGCGAAGGGGGAGGCGAGCGCGAATTGACCCGCTTTATGGCGCCTGTCGGCGCCATAAATCCCCGCCACCCACGCCAAGCGCTCTTTCCGCGCTAGAACGGCCTCGTTTTGGCGCGCGCGGAGCCAAGCCCCAGACCAACTTTAAGAGGAAGCAAGCGCTCTTGGCGCATAATAGCGCCTCCGCCCGCGCGAGTCAAAGGAAAACCCGGGAACGCGCGGGCCTCGCGGGCGAGCCGAGCCCGGGGACCGCGTCAAAAGGGGAAATCCCTCCGAACCCACCGCGTGAGCCCTTCCCCAGTACCGACCCCCGCGAGAAAGAACTCGCTATTTCCCCAAAATCGCCTCGCTCGCGGAGACAAGCTTCCCAGCTAAACTGTCGCCCGGTCAAGGCTTTGGGGGAGAACTCGCCTTTTCGCGCGCGAAGGGGCGGGGCGGAGCCGGCGGGAAGCGCCGCCGAATGGGGACGGCGCTCCGTTTTCTTCAAGCGTTCCAAAGCTATTCCGCCTCGCGCGAGTTTTTCCGCGCGCCCGTTCCCGATTCTTAAGCGCTAGCGCCGAACGCGCCGGCGCGAGAGTCGCCGAACGCCGTCTCTTTTCCCCTCGCGCCGCCTTAATTTTCGGCGGTAAAGGCCAGACGAAGGCCAAGGGTAGCTTTCCGACGCTCAGGGTATTCCCAGCTACGCTCCGCGGACCGGCAGCGAGGAACCGACGAATCCCACGAGCAACCGCGATACACGCGGCCGTAGCCTTCGGAAGGCCCTTGGGGGTCCGTTAAGTCGGTTTCCGAATAGTCCCCGTAAAAGTCCGAGACCCACTCAAAAACATTTCCGTACATGTCAAATAATCCCCATGGGTTGGGATCTTTGAGGCCGACGGGATGAGTTCCGCCTCCGGAATTATTTTCATGCCAGGCGTAATCGTCCAAATTCCTTTCGTCTTCTCCCAATAGATATTCCGTTTGGGATCCCGCCCGCGCGGCGTAGTCCCATTCGGCTTCCGTGGGAAGGCGATAGCGCGTCGTCTTTTCTCTCTTGTTCAGTTTCTGAAGAAACTCTTGGACTTCGTCCCATGAAACGTTTTCAACTGGGTAGCCGCGGCCTTTAAAGCGCGCGGGATTGCCGCGGCCCGTAAACCGTGACGGGTTCTGTCCCATTACCGCGACCCATTCCGCCTGTGTTAGCTCGCGCGCTCCCAGATAAAACGGCCTCGTAATGGTAACTTCGCGCTGAGGTTTCTCATTGGAAAATGACAGATTGGCGCTTTCGGGAGAACCCATCAGGAATGTCCCTGGCTTGATAAGGACAAATCCGTCCAGCGGCGACGCCGCCTGAACGCGAGCGCGTTGATTCTGAGCGAGGACGCGAACAGGAGCGAAACAAAAGAACAGCGCTCCGATTAAAAGAAAAGCCGACTTAAAATTTTCATCGCGAGTTTCTCCGTTAGCTTCATTATGGTTACCGCCTGGGGATCTTGATAAAAAAGCCAAAAAAGCGTCTTCCCTGAAAACGGCGTCAGGCCGCCATGTTCATCCTTAGAGACAATCCAAAATAAAAGAGACCGCTCTGGACTAAAAAACTTAAGCTCCTGAAATCCCCCCGCTTTTCCCCGCGCCCGTGGCGCGATTCGCGGAAAGCTAAAAATAATACCGTCCCATATAAAAATAGCGTCGCCCTTCCAGTCTATCTCGCGGACGGCCGAAGCTCCGAGCGTCCCGTCCGAAGGCCGCGTTTTTTAACCCATTTCTTTCCCTCATTTTTCGCGACGAAGGCCGCTCGCGTCAATGACGGAAAGAGGTTCTTTTCCCCCTCGCTTGACCATAATTCCCCGCCGAAAAGGCCACGCGAAAGCCAAGGAATTTGCGTTCGAACCAGGGCATGGCCCATTCTCTCTTCGCGGACCGGCAGTAACTGGCTTCGTGGCTCCACGAGCACCCGCGAAATACATAGGTGTGGTAACTGATCGCGGTAGGGCCTTTAGGATCAGTCTCCGGAGGCCCCAAATAGTCTCCGTATAAATCGCTAACCCATTCCATGACGTTGCCGTAAATGTCATAGAGTCCCCAGGGATTAGGCGTTTTCTCCCCGACCGGACGCGTTTTGCCGCCGCCGTTATCCCTAAACCACGCGTAATTTTCAAGAGCGCCCGAGTCGTCTCCGAAGAAGTACTCGGAGCTTGCCCCCGCTCTAGCGCTATATTCCCACTCGGCCTCCGTGGGAAGCCTGTATTTTTCCGTTCCCTCGAGCTGGTTGAGTTTCCGCAGAAACGCGCGCGCGCCGACCATTGACACCTGTTCAACCGGCAATCTTCTTCCTTTAAAATAACTGGGACTGGAGCCCTTCATGACGCGTATCCACTCCTCCTGAGTTACCTCATAAACGCCTATATAAAAGGGCGTCGTAATGGTGACCATGTGACGGGGCGACTCATTATTGCCGTAGCGGGGCGTGACGCCTCTATTAACGGTCACGCCAGCTCCCATCAAAAAAGAGCCCGCCGGGATCAGCGTAAATCTCATTCCGACGCTGTTTGTCGTTTCATCGGCGAGGGCGGCGAAGGAGCAGCGAAACAGGACAAATAAAACGAGTAACGCCAAAAATAGGAGCGATTTACTTCGCGTAACGGGCGCGTTCGTCATAAAAAACCAGCTGGGGCAAGGGTCCTCCAAAGATTGGAGGAGATTGAGACGAAATCGGGGCTAATTTGAAGCCACCGCGCGCTAAAGCCGACGCGACGACCAAAGAGCCGGAAACGGCTCATTTCTCGCGCTTTCTCTCTATAAAAACCGGCTCTTCGCGCGAACCCGCGCGAGCGCCGACAGACGGGCGTTTTTCGCGAGCTCGCCAAAAAATCGCGCCCGCGCGCCTCAGGCGCGCGGAGTTCAAAGCGGCTCGGCGCCCATGGGCGCCGAAAGGCGCTCCAAGGAACTTCTAAGCCGTTTCCCACCGGTTGGCCGCGAGGTGGAAAAATCCTTAAGGAGGGGACGCGCGAGCCCCGCCTAAAGGGGATATAACGAGGGGGAGCCTCGCGCTTTGGCGGGGAATTAGCGCGGCTCCGAGTAGGCTAAACGGAAGCCCAGATAGTAATGTTTGTAATTCGGGCTATTGTCGCTCCGGTTGGCGGAACGGCAATATTTCGCGAAATTGAACCAGGAGCAACCCCGGTTCGACTTGTTCACGCCGCTGTCGGGGCCTTGGGGATCGGTGGCGGGGGAAACCCCGTAATAGTCTTTGGCGTACCAATCCTGAACCCACTCCCAGACGTTCCCGTAAATGTCGTAAAAACCCCAGGGATTTGGCTGTTTTTGCCCGACGGATTGGGTCCGCAGGCGTTCGCGGCTCGCCGTCCAAGCGTATTGGTCAAGCTCGCTTGGGTCGTCGCCATAAAAAAAGGCGGTGTCCGTCCCGGCCCGGGCGGCGTATTCCCACTCGGCTTCCGTCGGCAGTCGGTACCCAGTCGTTCCTTTCAGCTCGTTGAGTTTTTGGATAAAGGCTTGCGTGTCGTTCCAGGAAACCGTTTCCACGGGATGCGTAACGTCGCGCGAGTAACTGGGGTTTTCGCCCATCACGAGTTCCCAGAGGGGCTGGGTCAGCTCGTATTTCCCGAGATAAAAGCCTTGGGAAATAGTGACGTGTCGCCGTGGCCTCTCGTCGTCTTCGCCCACGCCAGGCTCGCTGCCCATAAAAAAGGAGCCGGCCTTAACGCTCACGAAATTGCCGCTCGAAACGTCGAAAGCGCTTAAATCGGGTTTATCCTGGGCCAAAGAGGAAAGCGGCCAAAGGGCCATAGCCATCGTCGCGATTATAGCCGCGAGCCAAAGGGGCTTCGTCATGGATATTCTCCGTATTCTAAGTAGGGGAGCCCGCGCCGGCCTTTGGGGCGAGAGCGGGAGAGCCGCTCTCGCGAGCGAACCCGCGCCGCGCGTCAACCTTCTCAATTAGGCGAAAAATTTTTCCTGCGAAATAAGACGATTTTATTATAAAGCAAAAATAGCGTATTTCCTATTGTTTCATGGGCGCGTCGCCCGCCCGTCAAGGCCCGGAGCCAGTCCCCCGCGCCCGCCGCCGCAAGTTCCCCCTCCCGGGAAGGCGCGGCCATGTTTAGGGCTCGAAAACCAGCCTGAGGCCCACGCCGTCGCGCCGCTCGCCCTGGCCTGTCCCGGCGCGCGCGGCGGAACGGAGGAAACGCGCGTCGTTGAGCCAGGAGCCCCCGCGGGTAACCCTTCCCCATCCGCTTTCCGGGCCCTTGGGGTCGGTTTCCGCGTTGTCCGGGTAGAAATCCCCAAAATAATCGGCCGTCCATTCCCAGACGTTCCCGAGGACATCATAAAGTCCCCATGGATTGGGTTCTTTCAGGCCCACCGGATGGGAGACGCCGCCCGCGTTATCCTTGAGCCAGGCGTATCTCCCCAAAGCGCGGCTGTCGTCGCCGCAAAAATAAACGCTATCCGTCCCCGCGCGGGCCGCGCGCTCCCACTCGGCCTCCGTGGGAAGGCGGTAAGTTCCGTTCCCTTCCATCCCGTTAAGCCTTTCGAGGAAGGCCTGGGCGTCGTCCCAGGAAATCCCTTCCGCCGGGTAATCCTCGCCTCTGGCCTGGCCCCTATATTCCCCCATCGCGTTGGCCCATTCCCCTTGGGTGACCTCGCGCGCGGCGATAAAAAAGGGGCGCGAGAGCGTCACCGGGCGCCGCGGCTTTTCCCAGTCTTCCGCGCCCGGGTCGGCGTCGGCCGAGCCCATCCAAAAAGTCCCGGGCGGGACGTACGCGAAGCCCGCCTTCGTCGGAGTCTCGCCCTCTTCCCCGCCGCGCGCGACCGCGCCGCCCGCGACCCACGCGGCCAAGGCGAGACATAAGGCGAAGCGTGGCGCTAAAGCGCGAAGCGTCATTTTTTCCCTTTCCGGAGCCGGAGCGAACGCCGATGGAGTCTTCCGTCGCCCCTTCGCGCGTTTAAGGGGAGACCCTCCCGCGCGCCCGCGCCCACGCGCCCGACCGCCCGAAGGCTTTCGCCGTCGCTCGGCGAGCGGCGCGGGCCGCTTTTAAGCGCGCTATTTTTTGCCCCTAAAATCGTGAAAATCTATTTTATAGCGGGTCATCCGCAGGCTCATTTTGCGCTCGGAAAGCCCTAATTTTTCCGCCGCCTGGGTCACGCGCCCACCCGTGTCCGCCAAGGCCTCGGAGATCATCATTTTTTCCAGATGGGCCACGGCCTCCTGGAGGGTGTCCGGCCCGCGCGCGCCGGGGCTCGGATTGAGCCACGCCGGCAGATGCCGCGCCTCTATTTCGCCCCCCAGGGGACCCAAGAGGATGACGGCCCTCTCAATGACGTTTTCCAGCTCCCGGATGTTGCCGGGCCAGTCGTAGGCGAGGAGCGCCTTGGCCGCTTCCCCGGACAGGCGGGCCGCTCCCTGGGGGCTTAACTTGAACTTCTGGGCGAAAGTCTCCGCGAGCTCCAAAATGTCCTCCCGCCGGTGGCGCAAAGGCGGGAGGGACACGGGAAACACGGAAAGGCGGTAGTAGAGATCCTTGCGGAAAAGCCCCTCCTCGGCCATCTTTTCCAGATCGCGGTTAGTGGCCGCCAAAATGCGCGCGTCCACCTTTAAAGTCTCGCCCCCGCCCACCCGCTCGAATTCTTTTTCCTGGATGACCCGCAAAAGCTTGGCCTGGGTGGCCAGGGACATGTCCCCCACCTCGTCTAAAAAGAGCGTGCCCCCGTGGGCCATCTCGAAGCGGCCCTTGCGGCCCGCGACGGCCCCGGTGAAGGCCCCTTTTTCGTGGCCGAAGAGTTCGCTTTCCACCAGGCCCTCGGGGAGGGCCGCGCAGTTGACTTTGATAAAGGCCTGACCCGCCCGCTGGCTGTTGGCGTGGATCAGGCTCGCGATCATCTCTTTGCCGGTCCCGCTCTCCCCCCGGATGAGGACCGTCACGTTGGTGGCGGCCACCTGGGCCACTTCCTCCAAACTGTTGCGGAAAGTGTTGGAGTGGCCCACCAGCTGCCCCAGCTTGAATTTCTGATTCAAAATAGCCTGGAGACGGCGGTTTTCGGCGAGCATGGCCTCGTGCCGGGCCGCGAAATCCCGCCGGACGGCCACCGCCCTGGCGATCAACGTGGATAGAACGGTCAGGAGGCGCATGTCCTCCTCCGTCCTCACCGTGTCGGCGAAGAGCCGGTCCGCGGAGATAGCCCCGATGGTCTTCCCGTCCAAGATGATTGGGACGCAGATAAAGGCGATGACCTCTTTTTTTAAGTCGCGCGCCCCCGCGCGGTTTAAAAAAAGAGGCTCCTGGGAGACATTGGGCACCACCATGGCCCGGCCCGTGGCCACGACCCGACCGATGACCCCCTCGCCGGACTTATAGCGGCCCCTTTTCTTATCGGCCTGGTTGAGGCCGTAGGCCGCCTCCAAAACCACGTCGCCGTCTTGGTTGGCGAGATAGAAAGCCCCCCGCATCATGCCCGTGTAACGGGCCATGAGGTCGAGGGTCTGGTCCAGATGATCGCTTAAGTCGGTGGAGGCGTCGTTTAAGGCCTGGCTCACCTCGAAAAGGAGGCGCAGTTCGCTCGCCCGCTCCAAGACGTCCGACTCCGCGAGAGAGATTTGGGGAAGTTTGCGCTCGCTCAAAACCGTCATTAACCAAAGGCGCCCGCCCCCCGCGCCAGTGGATCCCCCGCCGCGGGGCGGCGCGCGCGCGCGTCCCCTAGCGGGGCGAGAGAAAGGCCTGGGCCGGGGGCCGCTCCAGGGAAAGGAGAAAAAAGAGGCCTAATTGTCGCGTTTTAATGGGCTATGATACTCCTGAAGAGGCGAAATGCGCCAGGAGGAAGTGGTGATGGCCTTCAGGCCTTCCACCATGGCGGCCAAGCCGGCCATGGTGGTCATAATGGGCACGTCCCGGCGGATGGCCTCGGCGCGCAGAATGCTTGAGTCGCGAATCGAGGGGGGATCCTGGGCGGTGTTCACGCACATTTTGACCTTGCCGCTCTTCAGGTAGTCTAAAACGTTGGGTTTTTTCTGCTCGTTTATATTGTAGAGAACTTTGGCCTCGATGGAGCGCTCCCGGAGCTTTTTAACCGTCCCCGGGGTCCCCAGGAAGGTAAAGCCCAGCGCCTGGAGCTCTTGGGCGAGGGGCGCCAAGGCCTCTTTGTCGCGGTCGCAGACCGATAAGATGATCTCGCCCCCCAGGGGCACCATCGTCCCCGCGGCGATCTGGGCCTTTAAAAAAGCGTGCCCGAAGCTCTTGTCGATACCCATGACCTCCCCGGTGGAGTGCATCTCCGGGCCCAGAAAGACCTCGGCCCCGGCGAAGCGGCCCCAGGGAATCACGGCCTCTTTGACGGCGTGGTAGAGGGGCGCCGGCCGCGTGAGGAAGCCCGCCTCCTCCAGGGTCCGCCCGGCCATGACCGCGCTGGCGGCCTCAATTAAGGGCCGGCCCGTGGCCTTGGCCACGAAGGGGGCCGTCCGCGAGGCCCTGGGGTTAGCCTCCAGGACGTACACCTGGTTTTCCCGAACCGCGAACTGGATATTCATGAGGCCCTTGACCCCAAGTTCCAGGCCCAAGAGCTCGGTCTGGCGAGTAATCTCTTTTTGGAGCTCGGGGCTGAGAGTAAAGGGGGGAATGCAGCAGCTCGAGTCCCCGCTGTGGACCCCGGCCCTTTCGATGTGCTCCATAATGGCCGCCACGACCACCCGGGTCCCGTCGGCCACGGCGTCCACGTCCACTTCCACGGCGTCGTCCAGGAATTTATCCAGGAGGATGGGGCTCTCGGGCCCCAAATTGAGGCCGCTTTCCACGAAACCGCGCACGTAGGACGTTAAATCCACCTTGTTGCCGATAATCCGCATGGCCCTTCCCCCCAGCACGAAGGAGGGGCGCGCGATGACCGGGTACCCTATTTCCTCGGCCACGGCCAGGGCGCTTTGGGCGTCGGCGGCCATTTTGCCCGGGGGTTGGAGGAGCGCGAGCTTGGCGACCAAGGCGTTCCAGCTCTCCCTATCTTCCGCCCGGAAGATGGCCTCGGGCGGCGTCCCCCAGATGGGGACCCCGGCCTCCAAAAGGCTCATGGCGAGATTGAGGGGGGTCTGCCCGCCCAGTTGGACGATGACCCCGTCGGGCTTTTCCACGGCGCAGATGGCCAAGACGTCTTCCAGGGTGACCGGCTCGAAATAGAGCCTCCCTACCGCGTCGTAGTCCGTGGACACGGTCTCGGGGTTGGAGTTCACCATGATGGTCTCAAAGCCCATGTCCAGAAAGGCCTGGGCCGCCTTGACGCAGCAGTAATCGAACTCAATGCCCTGGCCGATACGGTTGGGGCCGCCGCCCAGAATCATGACCTTGCGCCCGCGACCTAAAGGCAGCGGCGCGGGGGTTGGGCTCTCCAGGGGGCTGTCGTAGCTGGAGTAATAATAGGGGGTCTCGGCGTAAAACTCCCCGGCGCAGGTGTCCACCTGCTTAAAGGACGGCCTAACGCCCGCTTTTTCCCGAGCTTCCCCCACGGCGCGGGGGGTGAGGGGGGCGCCGGTGGCCTGGCGCGCGAGCTTGGCGATCTTCTGGTCGGAAAAGCCCTGGGCTTTGACCACGCGCCAGAGGGCGGCGGGAGGGTTTTCCCCGCGCGCGAGCGCGGGGGCCAGCGTCGTCGCGATGGCTTTTTCCGCCTCCAGGATAATTAGCAGTTGCTGGATAAACCAGGGATCGAGGGCCGTGATTTCTCGGGCCTCGGCGAGGGTCAGGCCCAGTTTCAGGGCCTCGTAGAGGACAGCGAGCCTTTCGGGCTCGGGCCGCGAGAGCCTCTTTTTGAGCGTTTCCAAATAGCCTGAAGGGTCCTGGCCCGGCTCCTCTTCCCGCCGGTACTCCAGGCTCAAAGCCCCGGTCTCCAGTCCCCTTAAGGACTTCTGCAAGGCCTCCCGGAAATTGCCGCCCAAGGCCATGGTCTCGCCCACGGCCCGCATCTCGAGCCCCAAGACGGACGAGGCCCCGGCGAATTTCTCGAAATTGAAGCGGGGGGCTTTCACCACGCAGTAGTCGAGGGCCGGCTCAAAGCAGGCGGACTTGAGGGTTATGCCGTTGCGCAGCTCCGAGAGCAGGTAGCCCACGGCGAGCTTGGCCGCGACCCGCGCGATGGGAAAACCCGTGGCCTTGGAAGCTAAGGCCGAGGAGCGCGAGACCCGGGGATTCATCTCGATGACGACGCGGCGGCCGGTTTCCGGGTCCACCGCGAACTGGATATTGCAGCCCCCGTTGAGGCCCACGGCCCGCGCGACCCGCAGGGCCTCGTCCCGCATGGCCTGGTATTCCACGTCGGTCAAGGTCTGGATGGGGGCCACGGTCACGGAGTCGCCAGTGTGCACGCCCATGGGGTCCACGTTCTCGATGCCGCAGACGATGATGGCGTTGTCCCCCAAGTCCCGGATCATCTCGAGTTCCATCTCTTTCCAGCCGATGAGGGACTCTTCCACGAGGATCTGGTGAATGGGGGAGGCGTTGAGGCCCTTCCAGGCCAAAAGCTCCAACTCTTCCCGGTCGCGGGCGACGCCGCCGCCCGTGCCCCCGAGGGTAAAGGAGGGGCGCAGAATGGCCGGGTACCCGCTTTGCTCCACGGCGTCCAAGGCTTCCTCCACGCTGTGGGCCAAAGCGGACTTGGGAATCCCCAGGCCCAGGGAGGCCATGGTCCGGCGGAAGCGCTCCCGGCTTTCGGCGATTTCGATGACGTCGGGGTTCGAGCCGATCATCTCCACGCCGTACTCGGCGAGGATCCCCTTGTCGTGGAGTTCCATCGCCAGGTTGAGGGCCGTCTGTCCACCGAGGGTGGGTAAAAGGGCCTGGGGGCGCTCGGCGCGGATGATCTCCTGGGCCACGTCCGCGGTCATGGGTTCAATATAGGTCCGATCGGAAAGCCCCGGGTCCGTCATCACCGTGGCGGGGTTGGAATTGAGGAGAATAAGCCTTAAATTTTCTTCCTTTAAGGCCTTGCAGCCCTGGGTGGCGCTGTAATCGAACTCGCAGGCCTGGCCTATGACAATCGGCCCGGAGCCAAAGATCAAAACCGTTTCCAGGTCCTTACGCTTAGGCATGGCATTCCTTAATCATGGAACGGAACTTTCGAAAAAGGCCGTGGGAATCGTGGGGCCCGGGCGCGGCCTCGGGGTGGAACTGGACGCAGAAGGCCGGGGAATTTTCCCAGACGAGACCCTCCACCGTCCCGTCGTTGAGATTGAGCATGTTGGCCCGCACGCCCTGGGGAAGGGCGTCGGGATCCACGCAGAAACCGTGGTTCTGGCTGGTGATTAATACCCGGTCGCTGTCCAGGTCGCGCACCGGGTGGTTGAGGCCGTGGTGCCCGAAGGGCAGCTTGTAGGTTTTGGCGCCCGCGGCCAAGCCCATAATCTGATGCCCCAGGCAGATCCCGAAAACGGGGATCCGCCCCAAGAAGGCCTGGGTGGCGCGGATGGCGTAGTCGCAGGCGGCGGGATCCCCGGGACCGTTGGCCAAAAAGAGGCCCTGGGGTTTTTCCTCCATAATCGCGGAAGCCGAGGCGCTCGCGGGCCACACGGTCAGCTCCAGATTCCGCCGCCGCAGACAATCCAAAATGGCCGTCTTGAGGCCAAAATCCAAGACCGCGACCCGGTAGATCTCCCGGTCCTCGGGGTCCTCCATGATGGCTTCCTTTTTATAGGGCTTGGGGCAGGTGACCCGGCTCGCGAGATCGAGCCCGCTCATGGAGGGAATCTTTTCCGCGCGCGCCAGCGCGCTGGCGCGGCCCTCCTTAAGGGGCCCCACGTAACCGTTCTGGGCGCCCTTTTCCCGGATATGGAGGGTGAGGGCCCGAGTGTCCACCCCGGTCAGGGCTGGCACCGCGCCCGCGCGCATCCAATAGGGCAAATCTTCCTCCGACAGCCAGTGGTCGACCGGGGGAAGCCAAAGCTCGTGAAAAATCGCCCCGGAGACCTGGGGCCCAGGGGCTTGGCTCACGGCTTGGTTAGCGCCGTAATTGCCGATATGGGCCGCGGTGAAAACCACGATCTGGCCGTGATAGGAAGGATCGGTTAAGACTTCCTGATAGCCGCTCATGGCGGTGACGAAAATCACCTCGCCTTCGGCCTCCACGCGGTCGCCTACGGCCATCCCCGGAAACACGGTCCCGTCCCGCAACGTCAGCGCCGCCGCGGTCAGCTTGTGCCGCCCGCCGGAGGCTAACGAGCCAAAAGTCAAAAAATTTTCTTCCACCATCCGCTTCAAAAGCCCTCGAACCGCGCGTTTGGCCTGGTAAAACAGGGATTAGCGGTATCGCCCAAAGAACGCCAAATTAAAGCCCGCGCCCTTCCGCCGTCCCCAGGCTCCAGGGCGCGCTCTCCCGCCAAGAGGCGGCGGGCGCGCGGGCTCCGCCCCCAAAAGCGATGGCGCTGACCGGATGAGACGTCTGGGAAGTCTTAACGATCGGATAATAATAAAGACTTAAGCGCCAAAATGTCAAGTTTCGCGCGCCCCGAGGGGAGCGGGGCGTTTCCTAAACGACTTTGCGAAAGAGTTAAAAAAGCGAGGGGCCGGAGGCGCGCCGGCGCGCCTCCGCTTGATCCTCCCCGCGCGCTTAAGGGATTCCGGTCCCGCGCTTGAAGGGAGCGGGGAGAGAGGCCCTTGCCCAAAGGTCTTCGCGCGGAAAAGCGCCAATGGGGCGCGGGCGAATCCCGGCGTGGCGCGACCCTTGGAAACCGCCGCGCGGAGCGCGCGGCGCCTCGGAGCGCGAGCGGGCTGGCGGGGGCGACCGCCCTCGCTAGCGCCAAGGCGAGGGAGACGGAAATGGCCCTCGCGGGAGCTTAGGGCTCCCGCGCGGGCAAACGCCTTTGTTTTTTGTCAAAAAACTAAGGCGCCTCGCCAAAATAATCGCGACGCCGTAAGCGGAAGATTGGCGCGGGCGCGCGGCGTAAGTCGCGTTCGCCACAAGCCGCGCGCTTAAGCGCGCGAACGCGCGTCAACGCCTTTGAGGCGCGCCAGCCACGCGTCACTCCGCGACGCGAGGGGGGACTCGCCCGAACGGCGAAGGGCCTCCTGAGGGCCGCGCGGCGGGATTGAGGAGCCCAAATCGCGCGAAGGAGCGGGATAGACGGTGAAACGACGCGAAAATAAGGAAAAATCGCGCTTGAAGGGGCGCCAGCCTCCATTCGGGGCGATAGCGACCGGAAATCCTTCAGAGCGTCCCTCTCTTAACTTGGGGCGGAACCCTTAATTTTCCAAAAAAATTATGGATTTAAATTCTGATGGGACGTTACCCCAAAGGACGTTGCGTTTTCTGAGGACCGTTTCCACTTTGGCGGTACACTGTATCGGATTGTCTAAAGGATTATTCAGTGGGTTGAAGGCGGCGCGCGCGGTTCATCTTGACGGACGCCCCTGGCCGCTTCCCCAAGGCGGCGCGAAATTGACAAGATAATGGCGCCGACGTTTCGCGCGAAGCTTAAGCCCAAAGACGATAGGCTATTCTAGAAGCGCTACGCGCCGCGCGCGAAATTATTTTTTAGCGCGAGCGTTCGTCGAGGATTTATTTGAACGGGGGCCTCTTGACCTTTTGGCGATAGGCTTCAAGCGCTCCTTGGCTCGCTCTTCATTTTCCAGGATGGCCATGGCGCGCCCTCTACCATAAACGCCTAAACCTAATTTCAATATTTTTTTGGCTTTGGCCAAATAAGGCCTCAAGTAATTTTTCGCGTCTATGGATTTCAGGGATGAAATGGCGAGTCTCTTCAAAGCCGTTTTAGTTTTTCGGCTGTCGAGCGCTGGATTAGTTTCGGGGTTATCTTTGTGCTTCAGCTCGACGACAACATACAGATCTTTGTCAATAACGCAAACAATGTCTGGGGTCCCATCGGCGCCAGGTATTTCAGATAACGCGGTTAAATTTGTCAATCCATTAAGATAGCCGTAAATTACGCTATGGTAATAAGATTCCTTGGGGATATGAAGAGACGCCGGAATAGAGCCAAAAAATGAATCAATGAATATTGATAGCTTATTGGAGTCCTCGGCGACAACGGCTTTTATAAAATTATTGTTTAGAACAGTTCTGTCAGTGTCTAGAAAATCAAAAAGACTGTCTGAAAATTCATCCCAAAAAGCGGGATTGATCTCCGCGTTTGGGATTTTAAACGTATAATAAAAATCTTTGCCGACTGTCGTAATTTTATCTATAGTAAGATATCCCGTTTGAAATAAAGACGGAACAGGCGTCAGCGAGCCAATTATTAAGGCCGAGTCTATTGATTTTTGAGACAAATCAAGCAGTTTATCGGCGGTAAAGCTCAAAGGATTTTTGGACATAATAGCCTTCAAGAATTTTTTCGACGGCTCAAGAGTCGCCCAATAATTTTTTAAATTTTTATTTTTAAACGCGTTGAGAAGCGAAAACGGATTTAGCACTCTAGTTTTCCCATCCCAGCTATAGCCATCGTATTTTTCAAATATCGCCTCGCGAAATTCCGCTATGCCACAATTTTGCTCTAAAAGTCCTTTCTCCTTAAATTTTTCCAACGTGATTTCAAAACGATCCGCGAAACAATTGTCAAATTCATCATAAGTAAACCCACAGATGTCCGCGTATTCTTCTGACATGGTAAAATCAAAAAGATGATTTAGAACTCCAGACTGCCACAACAATTCATAACGCGTTACGCCGGTGAGCATCACAAAACGCAAGTTTGGTTGGTTTTCCTTGAGGATGGAATAAAAGCCTCTTAAAATATATGAATTTTTTTCCGCTAAATCAGGATTGTCGATAACTGAACTAATGGGATCGTCATATTCGTCGATAAGCAAAACGACATTTTTTTTAAACTTGCTCTTAAGGACTGATATGAGGACCCGAAACATCGCTTCAGGAATATCATCATTAAGAGATAGGCCGTAAGAAACGGCGATATCTTGGAGTTTTGTTTGGAGGGCGCGCGTAACGATCTCAGGAGAAAAATTTGACATGGTCATCGATAAATTTATAACAGGGTAGGTATCATTAAAGTCGTAATTCGGCTCTTTTCCGCTAATCCATAAATTTTTAAAAAACCCTTGGGGGTTTTGTTCAGGATCCGAAGGTCCTTTAAAAAGCGCCTCAAATGTGCTTAAAAGCAGTGATTTGCCGAACCTTCTTGGCCTGGATAAAAAATACGCTTTTCCCGATTTCAACAGTTCCCAAACGCGTTTTGTTTTATCGGCGTATATAAGGTTATCTTCAATAACATTAGCGAAAACTTGATTGGAAGAATCAATATTCTTCATTACGCTTCACGATGTTGACCATGATTTGGTCGTTTACTAGCGATTTGGTTTCTTTAACCATAAATATCGCAAATTTTCCCATAACGGAAGAGAAAGCGCAAAACAAGCGCTTCCCTACGAAAAGTCCATAATTTCTGCAAATATACGCGCGGTTTATCCAAAAGACAAGAACAGTCGCTAAAAGTTAACTTGGAACGACTCGACAATTGACCCAAACGGCGATGATCGCGTTGGGACGAGGACTCCGTTAAATCGCGCCGTCAGCTACCTAACGCCATCTATCCACTTAAATCTTAGCGCGATGAAAACAATTTCGCAACTGTTTTAATCCTGAATTTCCGGAATTAATTAACCCTACATTCTAAAAAATAGGTAAAAGTGGCAAAAAGAGGTACAAATGCCTAAAAAATAGGCAAAAAATCAAAAAAATAGAAGAAAAAATGTAGCTTTAATGGCTTTTATCTCATGGCGCCATCATCTAGATAGGTGATATATAAGCACAATATTATATTTATATATAATTAATATAAATTAATACATATATCATCTGCCATTCCTGTATTTAAGCCAATCATCATTAAGGCAGCATTCAAAATATCTTAATTTAACATAAATTTTAAGCTTTCATGGGCAACTAACTCCCTTATTAATAACTTTCTACGAATACATCGGTATCCGTTCACGGTAAAATAGCCTCTGGCGAAATTTTTCCTTGATCAAGAGTGTCTCGCGAAAGGGGCCAAAAAGGGGGAACGCCATCGTGAAAGGAGGCATCCGGCGATAGGTCCGCAATGGCGGCTCCAGGGTCCATAAACCAACCCAGGGCGCCAATCCAGCGTCAAAAATAACTCCTTCGGTTACCCCTTTCCTAAAAAATACGTGGTTTTAGACTCAGAAAACACTCAAAGTTGTGGAAAAAAGGCCGTGAACGGGTACATACATCGCGTCAAAAAACAATTGCAAAATAGCTATCTTTGTTCTAAGATAAATTTATTTCGCTAGAGTTAGTTGACGTTAGCCTTTAACTTAATAATCAACCAACTCAATAATCGACAATTATGGCAAAGCGCGAGGCGAACGGAGGGTATTTTCGCTGATTGTTCATGGATTTTCGATCACGCGCGCGCGTTAACTCATTATGGTCTTTGTCTGAAAAGAACCATAAGCTTTGTGAATTCCTCAACATTATTGGGAAACAGGCGAAAGCGAAGATAAGATTACCAAATCGCTTGTAAACTACTTGAATTTGGTCGATAGCGAGAAGAACTATGAAGATCATTGACACCAGTGTTCAGGATTTCTCAACTGTTATTTCTAATAACATTATATACGCCGACAAAACGCGACACGTTTGGGAACTTACGAAAACGGCAAGCGCCTATTTTTTATCAAGGCCCAGAAGGTTCGGCAAATCTCTCCTTTTAAGCACCATTGCGGAACTTTTTAAAGGTTCTTCGGATCCGCTCCAAGATCCCCAAGGATTATTCAAAAACTTGTGGATTAGCGGGAAAGAAGCAAATTATAATTTTACCGATACCTACCCTATTATTAATTTGTCGATGTCCGTGGCAAATGATACTTCGGAGAGCGTTTCGATTTTTCTTAAATCAAAACTGCAAGATATCGCTTACACCTACGGCATATCACTTACTGACTCTCTTCCTGGAGTAATGTTTAATGATCTTATCTTAACCCTTAAACGTAAATATAATAAAAAAATAGTTTTACTTATCGACGAATATGACGATCCCGTAAACTCAGTTATCGGCGATCCGCATTTGGCCGAAAAAAACGCTATGGTTTTAAAAGGCTTTTACGCCATCCTCAAAGAACATCAAATTAATTTCCGTTTTGTATTGCTCACCGGCGTTACGCGTTACTTCTTATTATGGGGGTCGGGAGTTCTAAACCATCTCACTGACTTAACCATGAAGGATAAATACGCGGACATATGTGGGTTTACCTATGAGGAATTTGATAAATGTTTCTCGGACCGTTTTCAAATAACTATGGAAGAATTTAAGGAAAAAGGATATTTAGACAAAAACTGTGGCGTCTCTGAATTACGCCAAAAAATATTTAATAAATACGATGGATATAGTTGGAATGGAAAAACTAGAGTACTCAATCCGTATTCGCTTCTTAACGCGTTTATGGACCAAAGCCTACAAAACTATTGGGTGTCGCTTGAGCCGTCGAAACAAATTTTAAATGCTATTATGTCTAAAGATCCATTGGGTTTAACCGCCGATAAAATGATCGATTTACCTGAAGACTCTTTAGACATGGCCTCGACAATTAGTTCTATAACCCCCATTTCGTCATTATTTCAAACTGGATACCTTACAATAGATAAAATAACAATAGATGAAGATGACATTTATTATACGTTTAAAACCCCAAATAAAGAAGTTGACTCCGCTTTTCGGAAAGAATTTTCTAAATGTCTGTTTAATTTTTTAAATATTAACAGACATAAGCAACAAACTGATTTAATAAACGCTATCATTACCGAGGATTCCAATAAGCTTTCAAAATTAATTGATTCTTTTTTTGGCGCTATTCCAGCGGCTCTTCATATCTCAAAGGAAGCCTATTATCATAGCGTATTTTTTGCTTATCTTGAGGGATTGACAAAATTAAAAGCGTTACCTGAAATTCCTGGCGCCGATGGGACCCCAGACATTCTTTGCGTTATTGATACCGATTTGTATGTTATCATCGAGTTGAAGTACAAAAATGACCTAGAACTAAATCCAATGGCTAATGACCAAAAAGCCAAAACCACTATGAGAAAACTCGCCATTTCCGCCTTGGAAGCCATAGACGCGAAAAATTACTTGCGACCTTATTTGGCCAAAGCTAAAAAAATATTAAGATTAGGTTTGGGCGTTTATGGGAGGGGGCGAACCGAGGCTATCCTGGAAAATGAAGAGCAAGCCAAGGCTCGCGCGAAGCTTAACGCTTAAAACGTCAAGTGGCTCCCGCCACGATATAAGGAGACGCGCGCGCGTCGCTTAAGTGGCGATCTTATAAGACAATATATTTCTCGCCCCTTTCTCCGTCAAATTGAAATTTTAATTGAGATTGACTTTACGGCTGCTATATTTTCGCCATTAGGGCCTTCTCGTGGCCAATTTATCCGTAATATTTAAGACTGTTCCGTAATATTTAAGGCTATATGTTTTACCGATAAAACGCGATCTTAAATTTCACGCGTTTGTCAGTCTACCACGCGCCTTTCGCTTGCCTCGCTTTGACGAGATATCTTTTCCTTTATCACCCTTTCCCATATTCGCGCTCCGCGCGAACGAGTGAAGACGCGAACGATTTTCGCCATGCCTTTTCACCTCGCCCCGGGGACCTGAGAATTTACGCGAAAACCCGAAATTAAACGGCCCCCCCCGAGATACTCCCGGAGAGCCGTTTTGACGCGCGCGGCGCGAGACGTTTCCTCCGCGCGGCGCTTGGAAGGCGCCGCGGAAGGAGAGCCCTAAAACTTCTTTTTCAGAATCCCGCGGGCGGTCTCGTCGCCGATATCGGTAATGAAGGTTTAATAGGCTATATGTCCGTTTGAAGGCTAAAAAGCTGTAGTTAAACTACTTTCCACCGCCTATTAGCCGCCATCGCCGGCTCTCGCGCCACGCCGCGCGTTGGATTCGCTAACCGCTGGGAACTCCTCCAAGGCTCCGGAGGCTACGGTCAGGGGAAGCCTCCCCGCCGCTCTTTATCCTCCCCCTGAAGCGCTATAAAGCGTTATCATAATTATTGTCTTTAGCGCCGCCGCCTTCGATGGGTCCGCTTTTTCCACCACGAATCCATTTCTTCCGTCGTCAAGGACTTGGCGATTTTCGGAAATCCAAATTTTCACTTCCGTCTGACACAGCTCGTTGTATAATCGCGAAACTACCTCTCTCGTAATTTCGCTAAAGGGTTTGTCCGAACTTAAGCCGCTCAAGCAAATAATCTATCGGGAAAAGCATGAAGAACTCCACGCGCCGCGCGCGAAATTATTTTTTAGCGCGAGCGTTCGTCGAAGATTTATTTGAATGGTGGCCTCTTGACCTTTTGGCGATAGGCTTCAAGCGCTCCTTAGCTCGCTCTTCATTTTCCAGGATGGCCATGGCGCGCCCCCTCCCGTAAACGCCTAAACCTAATTTCAACATTTTTTTGGCTTTGGCCAAATAAGGCCTCAAGTAATTTTTTTCGTCTATGGCTTTCAAGGCTGAAATGGCGAGTCTCTTCAAAGCCGCTTTAGTTTTTAGGCTGTCGAGCGCTGGATTAGTTTCGGGGTTATCTTTGAACTTCAGCTCGACGACAACATACAGATCTTTGTCAATAACGCAAAGAATGTCTGGGGTCCCATCGGCGCCAGGTATTTCAGATAACGCCGTTAAATTTGTCAATCCATTAAGATAGCCGTAAATAACGCTATGATAATAAGATTCCTTGGGGATATGAAGAGACGCCGGAATAGAGCCAAAAAATGAATCAATGAATATTGATAGCTTATTGGAGTCCTCGGCGACAACGGCCTTAATAAAATTATTGTCTAGAACAGTTCTGTCAGTGTCTAGAAAATCAAAAAGACTGTCTGAAAATTCATCCCAATAAGCGGGATTTATCTCCGCGTTTGGGATTTTAAACGTATAATAAAAATCTTTGCCGACTGTCGTAATTTTATCTATAGTAAGATATCCCGTTTGAAATAAAGATGGAACAGGCGTCAGCGAGCCAACTATTGAGGCCGAGTCTACTGATTTTTGAGACAAATCACGCAGTTTATCGGCGGTAAAGCTCAAAGGATTTTTGGACATAATAGCCTTCAGGAATTTTTTCGATGGTTCAAGAGTCGCCCAATAATTTTTTAAATTTTTATTTTTAAACGCGTTGAGAAGCGAAAACGGATTAAGCACTCTAGTTTTCCCATCCCAGCTATAGCCATCGTATTTTTCAAATATCGCCTCGCGAAATTCCGCTATGCCACAATTTTGATCTAAAATTCCTTTCTCCTTAAATTTTTTCAACGTGATTTCAAAACGATCAGCGAAACAATTGTCAAATTCATCATAAGTAAACCCACAGATATCCGCGTATTCTTCTGACATGGTAAAATCAAAAAGATGATTTAGAACTCCAGACTGCCACAACAATTCATAACGCGTTACGCCGGTGAGCATCACAAAACGCAGGTTTGGTTGATTTTCCTTGAGGATGGAATAAAAGCCTCTTAAAACATATGAATTTTTTTCCGCCAAATCAGGATTGCCGATAACTGAACTAATAGGATCGTCATATTCGTCGATAAGCAAAACCACGTTTTTGCCATATTGGCCCTTAAGGTCTAGAATGAGGGAGGTTAACATCGCTTGCGGACTGCCATCGTTAAGGGCGATACCGTAAGAATTGGCGATCACGCGTAGCTTATTCTGAATATCTCCAATGACAATCTCAGGAGAATAATTAGCCGTGGACATAGATATATATATAACAGGATAGGTATCGTTAAAATCGTAATTCGCGTCTTCTCCGCTAATCCATAAACCTTTAAAAAGCCCTTGGGGATTATGTTCGGGATCCGAAGGTCCTTTAAAAAGCGCGGCGATAGTGCTTAAAAGGAGTGATTTGCCGAACCTTCTTGGCCTGGATAAAAAATACGCTTTTCCCGATTTTAAAAGTTCACAAACGTGTTTTGTTTTGTCGGCGTATATAAGGTTATCCTCAATAACAATATCGAAAACCTGATTGGAAGAATCAATATTTTTCATTACGCTTCACGGCGGTGACCATGTTCTGGTCGTTTTCAAGAAATTTGGTCGCCTTAACCATAGATATCGCGAATTTTCCCATGACGGAAACGAAAGCGAAAACGCGCGGCTCACTCCGAAAAGTTTTAATTTCTTTAAAAATACGCGCGGGTTTTTCCAAAAAAAAGAAAAGTCGCCAAAAGATCGCTCGGACGCCTCAACCCTTGACTCAACGGAGACGAGCGCGCGGGGCGATGGCTTCCCTAAAAGAAGGCGTCAGTTAACGCCATCTATCCACTTAAATCTTAGCGCGATGACAGCTATTTCGCAACTGTTTTAAGAGGCGACGCGCCCGTTAGAAGTCTAAAAAACTGTAGTTAAACTACTTTCTAGCGCCTATTAGCCGCCATCTCCGGATCTCGCGCCACGCCGCGCGTTGGATTCGCCAACCGCCTCGCGGTTCCTCCAAGGCGCCGGAAGCCACGGTCAGGGGAAGCCTCCCGGAGCCCTTTATCCTCCCCCTGTAGCGCTATAAAGCGTTACCATAATTATTGTCTTTAGCGCCATCGCCCTCTATGAGCCCTCTATTTCCACAACTTAAGGGCCTCATGTCGCGGCGCCAACCGGAACTGGCGGAAATCGCGAGGCGCCCCGCCGCCTAAGACGGCGTCGCCCGGATGGCCAAGACCAAGATTCCAGGCGCGACTGTCAATGGCCAAGAAAAGATAGACGAGCGATAGAGTGGTGGAAAAACGAGAAGCTACGCGGACGGATCTGGCGACGCTCGCCCTTAAACGCCATCTCCAGGAAAAAAGAGAGAGATCGCTCCGCCCGCGCCGCAAAAGCGCTTATTATCAGCCGGAAAAGCTTACCGCGCGGAAAGGCGCCTGGCCACAATTGGAATAGATCCCTCAAGAGGGAAGAGCCAATCCCACCGAAGCGCCCCAAATAGGCCAGACGCGCGCTAAGAATGGCGCGCCGGATTTAGAGTTTCAATTTGTCAAAGGGGTTAAATCCGTACGTGTCCAAAAGATCCAACAGTTTTTCGTTAGTCGTTAGAAAAGCGTTGACTTTGTCCGCCAATTTCGTCGCGGCCTCTCCCGTGGAAGAGGCGGGAAGACCCTCGCTTGAAGAGTAAGCCAACAGAGGCTCTTTGGCCAAAGCCTCGTACATGGCCTTTTTTTCCTCGTCAGTTCCATTCGATGACTCCACTATCTCCTGACGGGAGTAAACCCGGGCCTCCCGTTTGTCCCCTTCCCCGTCGATGATGGCCAGAAGGTAATCGTTCTGGAATTCCGGATATTCGAGGATGGTTTCGGCGGTAAGGGAAGCCAAGTCGCTCACGACGCGGTTTTGGACTTTGTCGAGGGCCAAGTCCACCTGGTCCGACTGGCTGGAGGAGACTTCGCTCAAGCTTTCCTCGTTATTGAGGTAATTGGCCAAACTCGCGTAATTGTCCTCTTTGCTCCCGACGCGCAGGAGAGCGGGCTCGCTGTTCCAATAAGACTGACTGTAGAGAATAGAATTGACGCTCACGGAAAGCTCCTTTGGGCGGGAAGCGCCCTCGTTGGGGAAAATTTTGCCGCCCCTAAGGGGGGCCGCGCGGATAGAGAGCATAACGCGCGCCAACTCTCCCCTTCCCCGCTTGGCTCCACTCGTGAAAAGAATTGAGATAAATAAGACCGGCCTATGAGGAGGCGCCCGCTGGCCCGGTTTGGCGAGAAACTCCTCGCTCCGCCTCGAAAGAATTGGCTCTTTCTCTAAACGCGATCCCCAGGGGGAGCGTTGTGGCGTGAATCCCCAAAAAGCTGATCTTTGGGGCTGAAGACTGGCCAAGGGGCGGAAAACTCGCCAAGAGACGGAAGCCTCGCCAAGGACCGAGGCCTCGCCGAGAGGCGGGAGACGGCCAAGGAGCGGGAGACGGCCAGGGAGCGGGACCTTGGTTAAGAGACTGAAGCCTGACCAAGGGGCGAAAAAGGGGAATGGGTGACTTTTAAACATAGATATAGTATAATTCCTTCTAGATTATTACATAAAAGGCGTGACTTTTCTTACCATCAAATGATATATACCAAATATGGCACGCGCCAGATCAACCCCAAAAGAGCGTCCGTTACGGAGCCACCGACCTTTCATCCGCGCCAAGCCTCAAAACCGCCGCGCCCGGCGCCCTACCGCGCGCTCTCAAAAGGTGGGAAAGTAAGGCTCCAGGATTGCCTGATTACGCGAATTCCCTCTTCTTCTTGACTTTTGGCGATCAACATTGAATAATCAACTCTTGGGATCTCCCGAAGGCGAAAAGGCGATTTTTTAGAATATGGCTATTATCCCTCAAAAAATGTCGGACTTCGAAGTTTTATAAACCTAAAGGACAGAGCGCCATAGATTTAGTTTCGGGGGCGACGCGTTCGCCATTCTCTCTGAAGCGTAAAATACGCGCCTTCCGCGCGGTTTAACAACGGGAAGTCCGGCGTGGCCGCGGTAAAAAACCGCGTAAGATTCTAACTACGTATTTGGGTTAAAATAAAGGAAATATCATGGCTTACAGCGTCGATTACGAAGTCGCCCTCGAAGTTTTGGGGCAATACAAACAGCCTTTCGTTCAGGCGGAATTTGACGAGGAACAGAAAGAAAACCCCAACAAAGCCTTTATGGATTATTGCCGCGCGAGAATCAGGGCGTTGGGGGAATTGCAGGACGAATTGGATACCGAGGATACGGAACTGATCGCCAAAATCCTCGACCCGAAAAACAGCAAATTCTTCGGGGCCGTGTAATGCCAGGCTATAAAAATATGACGGACGCGCTCGTCCAGCGGATTAGCGAGAAATATTACGCGGAACGCGAGGCGAAATCAAAGGCTCAGGAAAAACCTGTCATCGTCTTCATCGGCGCGCGGCCCGGCGCTGGAAAAAGCGCCGCCGCGAAAATGGCGAGGCGCGAGCTGGCCCAGCGGAGCGGCTATATCCACGTCGACGTCGACCGGATGCGCGAAGAAATTCCGATCGGGGATTACAAACCGCCTTCCCACGAAACCCAGGCCGACACCGGAAAACTCGCGAGCGCCTTAAGAACGCTCGCCGTCGAAGGGCGAAGAAACGTCATCATGGAAGGCGCCTTTCGCCTCCCCGGCGTCATGGCTTATTTCGCGAAAGGAGCCCGCGATCAGGGTTATGGAACTGAGTTTATCGCGGTCGCCACTCACGGGGAAGAAAGCCTCTTGGGCGTTTATGAGCGCTTTGAAAAGCAGCATTTAAACCCCGCTTTGAACCCTCGCTTTGTTTCCGAGGAATTCCACGAAAGCGCCTTGGCCGGGTTTACCGATAATCTCGAAAAGGATTCCGGCGCGTTTGACCGGACGCGCGTCGTGACCCGAGACGTTCAAACGGGTATACAGAATTTTATTAGATTTTGATCGACTATCGTGATATAATGTTATCGTGGTAAAGTGCCCTTTAGACTTTATCGTTCGGATGAAATCCGTTCATGGAGCCTCGTGACTGAGA
>JAISCZ010000152.1 GCA_031265205.1 Deltaproteobacteria bacterium | reverse complement strand
TTTCAGATCGATATGGGGCGGTCTTCTCCGCGCCCACTAAGGCCCAGCGTTCGATCTTTCGGGCCTTCGGGGTCAAGGCCGCTGATTAACCTAGCTATACTTTGATGGGATTTTGAGCTAATAAAGACCTTTCTTCGGGCGGAAGAGAAGCGCCAGCCGAGGGGAGGGTCTTATACTCGAGGCCCTCGTTGATGACATCAGGATCAGGAGCGACTCCGGGTGGATCTCCCTCGGTTAGCGCCCTATTGTTTGGGCATTCTGCCCATAAGATTACCCCCTGGAGATGATGGCGGCGAAAGGAATCCGACGGCGATCCCAGACGCGAGTCCATTTAGTTCCGTCCTTGAGATCGTCTAAGGACGGCCGCTCGGTAGTGAACTTATAACCTTTCGGGTGGATAGCCCACTCGACACGCGAGAAGATGGTCTCCATTCCCGCGCCGTTACAGCCAGCCGCGTCACGCTCAAACGCGAGAGGAGTATTGGGCAGACCGTACCCAAAATCGATCGCCCCCGGCCCTAAGATGTAAGAATAGTACTTAGTGTATCCCGGAGCTGGACTGCCGCCATCGACCGCCGGAACGAAGCGGGCGGTCATGGCGGAATTGTTTGTCATTAGCCTAATTTTCTTAAAGGAATCAATTTTAATTCCTCGTTGGTCAAAGTGCGCCCAATCGATGAGATTGAGCTTGTTTATACTCCCCAAGACCACGGGGTGAACGACCATGATGACTTCAGTGGTGTTGTAGTCGCCGATGGCGCCCACGGCATCGATAATCGCGTTAGTGTTGATAATCCCGCCGTCACCATCTTTAGCGGAGACATCAATAATCATATCGCTACCGTGCGAGGAGACGGAGTTCGCTAGGATGCCTTCGAAGGTGGCTACGAGCCGCTCCCGCCTCCGGTCGCGCCAGAGTTTCGCGAGCTGCTCCTGAACCTAAGCTAAGGGGTCAGAACCATAAAGATCAGCGGCAAAGTCCTTAGAGTAAAGGGAGACGTTTAAGGACTGGCGCGCGGCGACGTAGTCGCTTACGGAGAGTTTGCTGGGAACGCTTACCACGCTGGGATCGTCGCTAGAAAGGTTGGGGGCTGGTTCTCCAAATTCACACGGTTGCCGCGCCGTCAACTTTGGACCGCCCATGGGGTCGCGCAACAAGTCGTTATGCTGCTCTGACTCGGCCATAACGCCTGACTGGACAAAGGAATCGACTTTTAAGGATTCTGAAACGATTCCCATAGTGAAAAGAATGGGGACAATTGGCAGATCCCCAAGCCAAATAACGGACATAAGTATTTGCTCCTTAGCGATTCCATCAAAGGGATCGCGATTATTGCCAATCGCCACCGCCATTAAAGCTTTAGCCCTGTCAGGGTTAGCGGCCGCGATTTTTTGCTGTTCCGTGATATTGAAACTCGCCTTCAGCCAAGGATTAGCGATCCCCACAGAGTTGATGGGAGTCCCGCACGCTCCCGTCATATTGGAGCCCTTCAGGATAACAGTTTCTCCATATGGATGAGCTTTAACGGCCTTGCTGATGAATTCCTCAAAGTTGGCGGGCTTGCCATCAGCGCAATAAATAGTTTCGCCAGAGCTATCCTGAATAAAGACCAGATTTCCGGCTTCATTTACGAATAGTGACCCATCATCTTTAGTTTTCCAAGCCATAAATACTCCTATGCCAATTGGCATTGCCGCTCGGGGCTACTGGCCCCTGCGGTAGTTAAGCCGCCGCGAGCGCTTTCGCTTCGGCGGCTTTATCGCCTATTTCGGCGGCGGTGAATTTCGAATATCTCTTATCATAAATATCGTCAAAGTACAACTAATCGGGAGTTCGGGGCCATGCTCATATACATTTGCACAAAATGCTCCGGCTTAATCGGCCCATTGGGGAAAATCGCCCTCTCCAAAAAGGTTAAAAGTTAATATCAAAACCATGGCGAAAATGGGAATTGAGAACGACGGCGGGCCCATCGGCATATCTCATATGCCTGGAAGCGTTCAAAAGCGCGTTTTCGAGCGCGTCCTTAAAGTTCGCGCACCACTTCTTAAGGTTGCTGTTGCTGGTCACGGCGACCATTTCCGATTGAGTCGCGGTGAGGTTGGCGGCTAGGGACTGAAGGCCATAATCCCGCATCGCGTCGCGCTTTTCTTTCAAATCTTCCTTGGAATTGATGGCCGAGCTGGAGTCCGCGCCAACGCTCCGCAAACCGGCGTTCATGTCATCTGACGCGATAAGCTTGCCCGCGGGCTGAAGTGGATATCCTGTTTCTGGGCGAGGCTAGGAGTTTCCCATGAACGATGGAACGCCTACAAAGGCGTGAGCCGACCTCCATGGTCGCTCGAAGCCGCCAATACACGTTGTTCAGTTCAGCCAAATTGGCAAGCGAGGCGGGGTTGTCCCATATTCCTGGACTCGCCCGGCCTTGAAAATCGCAAGGGGGACATAGCCAAGGCTCTTTACGCCGGACGCGTCGCTGAAAACGTTCCGCCGCTCCCGGAGGAAGGGGAGGCCAGGAAAATCTCGCTAATCTTACGCGGTGGGACGAAGTCCGCGAACGCGCGTGGGTCAGCTCGCTACGACGAGGCTTTGACGATCTCAGCGACTTGAAGCTTGGGAAGATTTAATATCTGGGCGACGGGGCCGTCGAGAGCGCGGGAAAACCGCTCGCGCGCCGCGAAAGACGAAATAGATCTCCTATCTTCAGTGAACCGAAAAGCGCCGCGGGGTGGGATCCTGGACGGAAAACCATCAAAATAATCGCTGGCTAAGTTCAAATTTGACGACAACCTGGCGCTCCATACCCTCCCCAGGGCCCGGAAAGCGAAAACCACGTCCATGGATACCGAAAATGGTCGGAAGCTCAGGACTGAGTTCAGGCGCGGCGCCTGTCCGCTCCGCCCCAGAAGTGGGGGTTGTCCGATCAAGAGATTGAAGTCAAGAGCGATTTTAAGTCGCGTTGAGCGGGACATTAGCCAAGACATCAGACGGAAAGAGCGGGCCGAGCCGTTGCCGAAAAATACCGCGCGTTTCAGAGAAACTCGCGCTCCGTTGGGACAACTCGCTTTCAGTTTTAAAAAATTCCGCCTCCAAGCGCGTAATTGACCACGCGGACGCAATTCTCGCCGATGATTACGCTTTTTCACTTGAAGAACAGGGCTATATCATAAACTGTAACGTCAAATTTCGCGTGGCCTCGTGGGCGCGCGCGATGGGCGCGACGCCGCCCCGTAAGCGCGTCAACCGTTCGCTTCTGTGGGCCGAGTTGGAAGTCGACCTATCCTCCTCTTCCGTGGGCGAGAGATCCGCGCTGGAAGCGCGGCGGATTCGTCAAAGCGGTAGGCGTTTTTTTCACTTCTTTTTTACCTACATGAGCTTTTGTGGTATAATACTTATTACGGTCGCTTTCGCGCGAGCGGAACCGTTTTCTTTTTTGTTTTTTTCTCCAACCAAGCGCGCGCCGTTTTCTTTCTTCCAACTTCCAATACAAACCTTGTCCACGCGGCACGAAGCGCCTTTTCGGCGCCTCTAAGATTTTTTTTGCCTTACGGGAGGCGGATTACTATGTCTATGGGCAACCTTGGCCCCCGCGCTAACGAAATTATTTCCCTTAAAAAGATGGACGCGAAAGGGAGGCTTGAGGGCCTCTTTCTGGAGATGTCCCTGGCTTTCCTCTACAAAAATGAAAGCTCCGAGACCCGGGAGATTGTTTTTACCTTTCCCTTGGCCCGGGGCTCTGTCCTGTTGGGCTTGAAGAGCGAATTCGGCGGAAAAACGCTGGAAGGGACGATCTACCCCAAGGCCGAGGCCCAGGAAAAATACGAGGAGGCCATCGAGAAGGGCGACGCTCCCATCCTCGTGGAGAAGAGCGCCGAAGGTCTTTTTTCCACCAACTTGGGCTCCCTCGCTCCCGGCGAGGAACTTGTCTTAACGGTGGAATACGGTCAGTTACAAAACTTCGCGGAAGACCGGATCCGCGTGGTCATTCCCACGGTCATCGCTCCCCGCTACGGCGCTCCTCACCGCCGGGGCTTATTGGCGCCCCACGAGAGCGTTGAGGCCAATATCCTAGCGGCGTATCCTTTTACTCTTTCCTTGGATATTTCAGGGGAGACAGCCTTCGGGACCGTGAGTTCCCCCAGCCACCGCCTCAAAACCTCGAAGAAGGAGGCAGGCCTATCTCTTTCCTTGGACGGGGAAGCCTTTTTGGACCGCGATTTTATCCTGGCGATCTCCGCTATCCCCGGAAAATCGATTGCCGTCCGCGCCTCTGACGGCGAGGGCGCGGTGGCGCTCGCGAGCTTCTTCCCCGAGGAGACGAAGACCCGTGAGCCCATTTCCTTAAAGATCCTCCTCGACTGCTCCGGATCCATGGCGGGCGCCAGTATCGAGATCGCCAAAAAAAGCCTCAGGGATATCCTCGGGTACTTAACCCCCGAGGATTACGTCTCCTATAGCCAGTTCGGTAGCGAGGTCGCGCACCACGTCGTCAAAATGGCCCCGGCGAACCTTAAGACCATCGCGGAATTGAGCCAAAAGGTGAGCGAAACCTTTGCCAACATGGGCGGAACGGAGTTGGAGGGCGCGTTGATGTCCACCTTAACGGAGATCGCCACCCCCAAAAAGGCGAGCTTCAAAAAGCCCTCCGTCTTGCTTTTGACCGACGGGTGCTGCTGGCTCGACGACCAATTCATGGAGGACTGCCGGAAGCTCGGGCAGCGGATTTTTATCATCG
>JAISCZ010000153.1 GCA_031265205.1 Deltaproteobacteria bacterium | reverse complement strand
GACGCTGGAAGCGTAAGAAGCGGACGCTTTACGGCCAGCGTTTGACTCCCGGAGCTTTGGGCGCTTGGAGCTTTGAGCGCTTGGAGCTTTAAACGCGTGACCGCGTTGGCGCCACGGCGTGTCTGAAACGGACTCTCGCCGGCCCGCGCTGCGGGCGGGTCAGCGCTTTTCCAGGCCGCGAAGGCGCCCGCGGAGGGGCGGGACCGCTTACGCGCCGCTTGTGGGGCCGCTTTCAGCCCTGAAGGGCCTTGAGTGAGGACCTAAACCGGACTTAAGACACGCCTAAGTCGCGCCGTTCAACTCCTTGGCGAGCCTCGCGGCGATGAGATCGTATTCCAAATTATCCAACTGCTCCCGCAGCCAGGGAACCAGGTCTTCCTTGGTCTCGTACTCGTGCTTTTCGAGTTCCACGATGGCCTCTTCCATGGCGTCCATGTCAAAGGAGTCGCAGGCGGAGAGGATCTTCTTGAGAAGCTCCTCGGAAGGGGCTTGGAGAGAGTCTTTTTCTTCCTGGGGCTGGACGCTGTCCATAAAGGCCTGAAAATCCACGATAAGCCTTTCGGCGTTCTCAATAAACTTGTCGTGTTTTTCAATTACCTTGTCCAGCTCCCCGGCTTTGGCGGCGTGCTCCAAAAATTCCGCCTCCCTGCCAACCAAATTGGCGCCAATATTTAAGCTGGAACCTTTGATCCCGTGCACCAATACGGCGTAATCCTTGAGCTTTTCCCGGGTGGGGGGCTCTTTGATCTGATCGAGAACTTTCCCGGTAAAGCGGACGTAGGCCTCCATGACCTCAAAGTAGAGCCGCTCGTCCCCGCCCAGCCTGTCCAAGCCTTCATCCAGATCGACCCCGACCACGTCGAAACCCGCGAAGATATCCTCGGGCTCCTCCTCTTCCTCCTCCGCGCTTCCCCCTTCGCCCGAAGGGCCTTTTTTCTGTCCTTGGGCGCTCTGGTAGTCACTTTCGTGCTTGTCCTTGGAGATCCAGCGGGCCAAGACCCCCTCCAATTTCGAGGGGTCGATGGGTTTGGAGATAAAATCGTTCATGCCCGAGGCCAAGAACATCTCCTTGACCCCAGAGACGGCGTTGGCCGTGAGGGCGATGATGGGAATCTCTTGGCCGCCGGGGAGTTCGCGGATCTTGGCCGTAGCCTCCAGCCCGTCCATCACGGGCATCATATGATCCATAAAGACGAGGTCGTAGGCGTTTTTCTTGATAAGGTCAATGGCCTCGGCCCCGGACTCGCAGACGTCCACCTTGACTTTGTAGGGGGCCAAAAGACCCGCGGCGACTTTAAGATTGGTGACGATGTCGTCCACCACGAGGACCTTGGCCTCCGGGGCGACAAAGCGCACCGAGGTCGCCGACTGCCGCTGGTAGGTCTGCCGCAGGTCCACGTCGTTTAGGATGTTGGCGAGGGGGAGGGAATAGACCGGCATGAAGAGGGTCGTGATGTTCTCCTGGCCGATCATGTCCCCGCTTTCCGCCATTAAAACGAGCTTGGCCTTGGAGGCGCCCCCGCCGTCCCCGAAGCGGTCCAAAACGTGCCGCGCCTCGACGTAGAAAGAATTGGGCGCGAAGACGTAATTATAGCCTCCCTCGCTCGCCGCCTCGTTAAAGGAGACGGGGTTGTTGACGAGGTTCACGTCGGTTACGCCCAGGCCCGCCAAGGCCTCGGCCAAAACCTGCCGGAAGGTTTCCCGGGGCTCGTAGACCAAAAGGCGCTTGCGGCCGGGCTCCTCCACCTTGCTGAAGCTCTCGTACTCGTCAAAGCGCTGGGTGAGCTTGGCGGTAAAGACGGAGCCCACGCCGTGCTCGCTTTGGACCTCGATGTCCCCACCCATGAGGCGCGCGAGGTTGCGGGCGATGGCGAGCCCTAGGCCCGTGCCCTCGATGCCCTTGTTGGCGGTCTTGTCGAACTGGGTAAAATTGCCGAACAGATCCTTGACGTTTTCCGGCTTAATGCCGATGCCCGTGTCCTGGACGCGGAAGGTGAAAGAGCAGCGGTTATCCCCCAAAAGCTCGCCGCGCACGGCGAGTTTCACGAATCCCTCTTTGGTGTATTTGACGGCGTTGGAAAGGAGGTTTAAGAGGATCTGGCGGATGCGGACCTCGTCTCCCCAGAGGAGGTTGGGAACCTTGTTGTCCACGTAGACGAAAAAATCGATGGGCTTTTCCGTGAGCCTGGTGCGGATGATGCCCACCACGTCCTGGATGAGGGAGCCGAAGCGGTACTCGGTTTCCACGATCTCCATCTTCCCGCTCTCGATTTTGGAAAAATCCAAGATATCGTTAATGATGGAAAGCAGGTTGTTGCCCGCGGTCTTGATGCTCAAAATCATCTCAAAGACGGCGGGAGGGATCTCCTCGCGCAGGGCCAGCTCGGCCATGCCGATAATCGCGTTCATCGGGGTCCGGATCTCGTGGCTCATGTTGGCGAGAAAGGAGCTTTTGATGCGCGAGGCCGCCTCGGCCTGCTCTTTGGCGTGGATCACCTCCGTTACGTCATGGCACAGGAAAATGGCCCCCTCCGGGACCCCCTCCTTGTCCAGCATGGGGGTGAGATGAACCGCGTACTCGCGCTCCCCGCCCTCGGCCTGGCGCCAGACCGTGGGCCAGTTCGTGGTCATGGAGACCTCGGCGCCCACTTTGGTGTTCATGATCTCGTAAAAGGCGCTCACCAGGTCCGCGTAGTCCACGCCCGCGAAGATTTCGGAAAAACGCTTGCCGTTGATGAGCCCGAAGCTCGCTATTTCGGCCGCGGAGAGAAAAGAGTCCGTGCAGTAGACGAAATGCCCGGTCTGGTTGAGCATCAGAATGATGTCGGGGCTGTTTTCCAGGAGCAGCGAAAGATACTTGCCCTGTTGGATCCTCTCGTTGTTGAGGGCGTTGTTGAGGCCCACCTTGGCCATGTGGGCGGAGTTGGCCCGCTCGATCAAGGCCTCGAGGCGATTGTTTTCCCGGGTCAGCCGGGCCACTTTCCGCTCCAAGACGGTCGCGCGTTCCTTGAAATCCTCGGGTAGCTTTTCTTCCGACAAACCTCTTTCCCCTTATTCCAAAAAAGCCAAGGCCACGGCCGTGAGATTGTAGAAAGCGTTTTGGGTCTCCCCCGCGTCATTCTGGAAGGGACACATCTCGCCCCCGCCGTAGGCGAAGAGCCATGGCCAGCTCTCTTCCAGAAGCTCCCGGTCCACGACCTCGATTTCCCGGCGCTCGTACACGCCCAAATTGAGCTGCCGGGAAAGGCAGCCAAAAAGGAGCGCCCCCTTCGCGCCCGGGGTCTCCTTCAGGCGCGCGCACAGCTCTTCCGTGGACGCGATAACCGTCTCGGGCTCCATGAGCCCCAAGGAAACCGTCGCGCCCTCGAAGATCTCCCCGTTGAAAAGGACGCCTCCCCCGGGGACCACCGCCTGGGCGACCCGGGGGATATAGCCGCCCACCCCCCGCGCGTGGAGGATTAAGGGGTTGGAGTTCAAAGAGATAAGAATGTTTTTCTCCACCATCCCCAAAGTCTGGAAATAGTCCAGGACGGGCGCGTCATTAATCTGGTAGGCGACGTTCCCCTCGGCCTTGGTGACGATGGCCTTTTGGCGGGCGATGTTGTCCTTGAAGATGTCGCTGAAAAAAAAGGCCGCCTTCCCGCCAGCGTTAATCAGCAGCGCCACCCGGTCCTGGTAGGCTTCCCCCTCGAAGAGGACTTGGGGCTCCCGCTGGCGCTTGGTCTGGGTGTTGTCCACCGGCAGGCACCCGAAAATGGGTAGTTTGCGTTTACCGAAGAGGGCTTTGGCGAGGTTTTCGTCGGACACCCCCTTAATCGAGGGCAAAAAAGCGATCCCGTAGGAGGCTTCCCCCGCGAGCCCTTCCGCGGCCTGGCGGCGCGCCTGGTGACAGAGGCTCTCGAGCCTCAGCCTTTTTTCCAAGGCGCTCTCTTCCGGCGTCCCCTCCGGCGCCCCCAAGGGCGCGCTCAAGGCCACGCCGAAGCGCTTCTCGTCGGAAGTTAAAACGAGCAAAGAGAACTGAAAGCTCTCCGTGCGCCCGCGCGTGGCCGTCGTCGTGGTGGTCACGCCCACGAGGGGGAACTTTAAGTTGTCCGCGAAATACCCAAAGAGGCCCGTGTCCACGAACTCCAAAACGCAGCTCGCGATCCCCACGCTATAGCGCGCGAGGCCCCCGCCGGCCTCGATACCCGCTTGGATTTCGCTCAAGGCCTTTTTGGGAGAGTCCAACTCCGCGGTCGAGACGGCGATTATCCTCATAAAAAAGCCTCTAGACGGTTAAAGGGGTGGAAAGGCCGCGCCCGCGGCCTTCCCCCAAACGAGGGAAACGGGCCGCGCGGCGCCGCCGCGCGGGGCCATGGTCCATTTACGGCGCGACGGCTGGCGCTCCTGGAGGGGTAACCCGCCGCGCGGGAGCGAAAAAGCAAGATACGGGCCAATGGAGAAAAAAGAGCGCCTTTCGCCAGCCGGGGCCTTAGGGCGCGAGGGGCCCTTTCGCGAAGCTTAACGCTTCCAAGGGAGGGGGGAAGGCGCCTCCCAGAGGCCGAAGGCGCGCGCGACTTTTACGCCCAAGGGGCGCGCGCTTACCGCCCAAGGGGCTCGCTTAACGCCCGCGGGGCGCGCCCGCGCCCGCGGGCGGCGCGTTAAGCCGTGGGAAAGGGGGAAAGGCGAAAAAGGCGAGCGCGAGAAAAGGAAGAAAGCCCGCCGCCCGGGGGAGCCTCGCTCCGGCGGGGGGTTAGAAGACGCAGGCGATGATGGCGTAATTGTGCATGCGATTGGTAAAGGTGTTGTCCCGGCCCTTCACCGGGCAAATCTCGCCGGCGGAATAGGAAATAATAAAGGAGGCCCCGTCGTTTAAGTGCTTACGGATGGCCTTGAGTTCCAACTCGTCGTCGATTTCCATGGCCACGTAAAAGCGGGCGGCGCAGGAATGGAGGAGCGCGCAGTCGTAATGCTCCTCCTTCTCGATGGCCTCCAGGGTCCTTTCGGTCACCGTCTGAACCTCGCGCACGTCGATGGAGGAAACCGACAGGGTGGCGCCAGCGGGGATTTCCCCGGCCAGGTTGACGGTGCCGTCGGGGAAGCTTTTGAGCATGGCCCTTAAAATTGGGGGCGTGCCGTCGTTAAAGTCCACGACCAGGGGAAAGAGCTCGGGCATCAGAAGCTCGCCCTGGCTGTCCGTGGAAAGGCCCATCTGGGTGAGAACGTCCCGGGCGGGGGTGTCGTTGAGGGTCTGGAGGGCGAAGCCCCGCACCCCCGTCACGACGGCCTTGTCTTTCATGAGCTTTTCCTCGTAGAGGTTCCCCAGGTAAAAACGAGGCTTAACGTCGCCGTAGACCAGGATCATGGCGGCCACGCTCTTGTGGAAGATCCCGTCCACGATGACCCTGGAGCTGACGAAGTTGTCCCCCAGAGTGACGCAGAGGGTCCCGAACATGGGAATCCCCGGAGCTATCGCGGAAAAGGTGTTGACCAAAAAATCCCCGCTCGTGGGCGAGAGCAGGGGAAAATAGCTCAAAAGCAGAACCGGGCGCTCCTCCATCCCCTCCGACGCCTTCTCGTAGGCCCGACGGATGATCTCCTCGCTGCCTTCCTCGCGCAGCTCCTCGGTCACGCAGACCCGGAACTTCACGTCGTCGCTGGTGAGCACCAAAAGCCCGAAGATCATGGGGCTGTCGCTCTCGTTGACGGCGGTGGCGATGGTGGTGGCGCCAATGACCCGAAAGGGAAGTTTCTCGCAAACCGCCCTCACGACGTCCGTCTCCACAAAATCCGCGAAACAATACGCGATTCCCACTGTTTCGGCCAAGAGGCTATCCAAGTCCAGTTGACCTAGCATCTCCTCCACCGCGAAATCGATGTCGTCAATCTCTTTGGTGTAGGCCACCATCGTTTTAATCATAAAACCCAACCGCCTTCAAAATTTGCTCGCGCGGGGAAGCTTGAATATCCGCCGGGTCGGAAGCTTCCACGTGACGAAAATTAATGTCTCGCGCCAAGCGAAAGGCTTAACGCGTGGGGAGAGTCGCGCGGAGACTTTCTCCCCGCTTCGGCTCTAACCGCGAAAAAAAAGACTATTATTAAAAAACGCGAGAAAATTTAAATTTTCGCCAAAAACGCCCTTAAGACAAAACGCTTTCTTTCCCGCTTCCGCGCCACTCACGGCTAAACAGGGAAAAGCGCCGTCCTGGAAGACTTTTCGTTGGCAAACCTCTTCATGGGCCTATTATAGACCAAAAGCGCGCCGTTTGAAATAAACGCTCCCGCCAACGCGAGGCGCCCAAAAGCGAGCCTTTCCCTTACCCGCCGCCTTTAATTTTACGGGCCCTATCCGCCTTCGCGGCCAACCCCTCGCGCCCTTCGCTTTCCCGCCCCGCGCTCCAACCCCTCAACGCCCCTTCCCCGCTCTCAAGATCGCGCCTCGCGCGGCGCCCCCCGCCTCCAGAATCCCCCGCGCGCTCCCTTTATTGTCTTCCTTTCTTGGCTTCCTCCACCCTCTTCCTTCTCTTTTCCCTTCTCCCCCTCGCCTCCCTTCTCCCCCTCGCCTCCCTTTTTCCCCCTTTCTTCCCGCCGCCCTCTCTCGTTCTCGCGTTCCGTCTCTCTTCTCCCCTCCTCCTTCCTTTCTCCTTCTTCTCCTTCCTTCTCCTTTGCCTCTAGCCGGATCCACTCACGCGCCATTATCTCTTGAGGATCCCCGCGCGTGGCCTAAAGTTCCCGAGAGCGACGCCCGCCCCCTCCCGCCCCCTTTCTCAAAGGCTCGCCCATGACCCTGGCCCAAGACCTTCCGCGTCTCTCGGGCCCTCTCCCATAAGCTCCGTTCCCGCCACCGCGCCGCTCTGGGCTTTTCCGGTTCCCCGCGACGCCATCTCCAGGCCCGTCTCCTAAGCCGCGCTCAACCGCGAAGCCCGGGGCGCGGGCGCCCCCTCCGCCGCGATAGGGGGTTCGTATTACGCGGCCCGCCGCCCAGAGAGCCCCGCCTTATTTATAGATAGGGTCTCATAATTTTGAGATACGGGTTCGCGCGCGCCGCGGCGCCGGGCGTTAGGCGCGCGAGGGCGGAGTGGAGGCGCTCGCGGGAAACCTTGGGCGCGGCGCGAAGCCCGCGCGGCCTCCTCTGGTCGCGACGCGCGCGATTTACCAAAACTCCCCGCGAACTCTCGCGGCCCACGCGCCCCGTCGCGCGCCTGAGGCGAGAAGGGCGAGAAGAGCGAGAAGGGCGAGAGAGGAGAGAAGAGCGAGAATGGCTACAGGGGACTGAAACTTGAATTCGCGTTTAACTTGTCTGAAAATTAAGCTTAGGAAGAGTTCCCGCCGAGGCGATCTTCCCCCTTCGAGAAATTTGGCCAGTTCCCGCTCTTGTGGCGCCGCGGCGCGCCCCGGGCGCCGCCCCAAGTCGCCTTGGAAAAAAGCCAGCGATTCCCCCGACGCGTCCCTGGGCGCGCCAGGGGCTTTCCGCGTCAAAGGGAAACTTCCCCGTTTAACTTCAATACCAAGGGTTCCGCCGCGCGTTTTTTCCCATCCGCGCGCCCCCCCGCCTCGTGGGAGAGAATCCCCGCGGACCCGCCCGCTTGAGGCCCCGCGCCCCTTTCAAGGGGAAACGGCCCGGCGCGCGCCCGGCTGGGGCCGCGGCCCCATGGAGACCACAAAGGACGCTGGGGAAAACCTCCCGCGCGCTCTTTTCGTCTCTTTTGGCAAAAATTTCTTGCCAATAGGGTAATGTTTGTATAATATACCCTCAATTATCTCTTTTAGGTCAATATCCGGCGATATTGCCGTAATTTTGACCTTTCCACCCATCTTGGCGCGCCTGGAGCCGCGCCCCTTTACGCCCCTCCCGGGAGGCGCGGATGGCCGCCATTTCCCGCGCGGCGCTTTAGGTTTAAGGATTAGACCGTCGCGGAACTTGTTTTAACTTCGCGATATTTTGATATATTTAATATCAAGTGAAGCGTATTAAAAAATTTGTGTAAAAAAACAATCTATTAAGATAAAAATAGCTTGTTTTATCTAATCTGTTACGCTATATATTCTAGGTATTGATTTTCTCCCGGCCTTCTTCCCCAGAGGTTATTTCCGATGTCAACCAATAGAGCCGTTGAGGTTTATCGGCACCACTTGCCCCCCGGGGCCGTTTGCGCCTGCGGGGCCAAGTCGATGATTTCCGCCGTCCTCGGCACCTGCGTGGCCGTCTGCCTCCACGACCGGAGACTGAAGATAGGGGGCATGAACCATTTCCTCTATCCCAAGAGCGGCTTTTTCGGCTCCCCTTCCAATGAGTACGGCGACGTGGCCATCAACCAGCTCATCGGCAAACTGCGCCGCATGGGCAGCCGGATGGAGGATTTGGAAGCCCAGATCGTCGGCGGGGCCACTATCTCGGGAGTCCGCCAGGAAGCCACCGGCGGCAAAAACGTTAAAATAGCGCGCAAAATCCTCAAAAAAAACGGCATTCCCGTCATTTCGGAAGACGTGGGCGGCTTTAAGGGCCGCCGGCTCATCTTCCACGCCGGGACCAACGAAACCCTGGTCATGAAAACCCACCGCATCCGGAGAGGAGACTACTTCCCCTACCGCGAGCGCCTGGAAAATTAAAGACCTCGCCCCCGCGCCACTTCCCCCTCCCGGAAGGGCCCTCGCGCGGAGGCCCCGCGCCCCCCACGCGCCGGAACCGCTAGCTTTCGGGGAAAAAACGGGGGAAGGCGAGGGGAAATCGCTCCCCGCCGCCAAATTTTGACGCCCAGGGTCGCTTGGACCCTATATTAACTTTCGTATACCCCCTGGGAAAGTCGCCGCCGCGCCTTCCCCAGGGGGTTTTTTCGCGCGCGGCGCTTTCCCGCTCTTCGGCGCCGCGCCGCTTGCCAGCCCCTCGCTCCAGGGCGGCCTTCCAGCCTCTCGCTCGCTCGGCGCCTCGCCGCGGGGGGAAAGAGGCGCTCCCTGATATGGAAAAAAGGCCCTTTTCTTTTGGGGTGGCCTCAAGACCCCATGGCCCGATCCTTTTCCAGGGCGTTGCCCTGATAGAAATAGGAGTCATGGACCTTTTCCCGCGCCCCGAGCGCGATAAAGTCGCTCTCGGGGTACTGGCCGGAGATAAGGGCCTCAAAATAGCCTAAGTCCGCCTCGATCTCGAAAAACTCCTTGTTGAAGGCCTTGGCGTTGTCCAGGCTGAGGGCGCGGAGCCGCTTCAGGTCCCCGATTCCGTTGTTGACGAGGCAGACGTACTTGTAATTGGCGAGTTCCAGGTTCATGCCTTTGAAGGCCTTCTTCTCGCCTAAGCGCGGAATGTACTTGTGGATTACCGTGGACAGGGGGTCCGCGTTGTTGCGAAACCAGCCGTCCGTCAAAAAATAGGTCCCCGGATACTCGTTAAACATCCGGTAGTAGCGCGCCGGCGACCCTAAAAGCAAAGAAATGCAGTCGTGGCACCGGGGGATCACGAGCCCTTGGGACGACTCGACCCCCACCACCCCGTTGGAGCAGAGCCCGTAGCCCAAGGCCACCCTTTCCACGCCGTTGGCGTGGGCCTCCGCGATGGCCGCGTTGATCTTGCCGGCCATTTCCTTGGGCGTCCCGTGCAGGGCGTAGTCGAGGATCGTCAAGGGTATGTCCCTGTCCCCGATGACTCTTTCCAATTCTCGCTTAATAACGTCGCAGGCCACGACTCCCATTCCCCTAACCATAATTTTCTCCTTGTGTCGCGCGAGGGGGGTATTTCCCCCCAAGGCGCTTTGGCTAATTGGCGGGCGCGCCCGCGCGGGGCGCGGGAGCGCTTCTGGGATCTCTTGGGGGCGGGAGGGTTGGCCACGCCTCTCTCCTTAGAGCTAAATTAATATATAATCGCCGCGATTTAATTGTCAAATTTAATTTTACGCTTGCCCCGGCGCGCGCGGGCGTGGTAATTTGACCGCGCGGCGCGATCGCCCCCGAGGCGAGTTAAGCCCCCTCTCCCGCCTCTTTACGAATATAGAGAGATTCGCTACAATATATGGCGTTCTTTGGACTCTAAAAATAGCCTTAGCGCGGCCCCCGGTCGCGCGCCGCCCGCCGCCAGCGGGAGGCGCGCCCCTTTTCCGCCGGGATCCAAAGAGCGGCCCGCGAGGGCCAAAGGTCGGGTTCCGGGCGCGGCGCGCGCGGACCCATTTTCAAGAAAAGCGTTCACGAGGGGATTTAACGGAAATCTTCCCCCAACATTGTAGAGGAATATATGGCTAAGTCCGACAAAGACGCCAAAGGCAAAAAAAACAAGGACTTTGATAAAAGCGGGCCCGACTCCGCCCGCGAAAAGGCCTTAAACGACGCCCTTTCCCAAATTGAAAAAAATTTCGGCAAAGGCTCCATCATGAAACTGGGGACGGACGAACAGGCCTCCGTCCCGGTCATCCCCACGGGATCCATCAGCCTGGACGCGGCCTTGGGCGTCGGGGGCATCCCCCGGGGGAGGATCATCGAGATCTACGGGCCCGAGTCCAGCGGCAAAACCACCGTGGCCCTCCACGTCGTGGCCGAGACCCAAAAGATCAAAAACGCCCAGGGCCAGTCTGGGGTGGCGGCCTTTATCGACGCGGAGCACGCCTTGGACGTCTCTTACGCCAAGCGCCTCGGGGTCAACACCGACGAGCTCTTAATCAGCCAGCCCGACCACGGCGAGCAGGCTCTGGATATCGCCGAGATTCTCGTCCGCAGCGGGGCCGTGGACATTATCGTCATTGACTCCGTGGCCGCCTTGGTCCCCCAGGCCGAGATCCAGGGAGACATGGGCGACGCCCACGTGGGGCTCCAGGCGCGCCTGATGAGCCAGGCCCTCCGCAAGCTCACCAGCTCCATCCACCGCTCCATGTGCTCGGTCATTTTTATCAACCAGCTCCGCATGAAAATCGGCCCCATGGTCTACGGCCCCCCGGAGGTCACCACCGGCGGCAACGCCTTAAAGTTCTACGCCACCATGCGCATCGACATCCGCAAGGGCGCGGCGGTCAAAAACTCCGACGACGAGCGCGTGGGCAACGAGACCCGGGTCAAGGTCGTCAAAAACAAGATGGCCCCGCCCTTTCGGGAGGCCAACTTCGATATCCTCTACGGCAAGGGCATCAGCCACGAGGGCGAGCTTCTGGACTTGGGCGTGGCTCTGGACATCCTCGAAAAAAGCGGCTCCTGGTACAGCTTTGACGGCGAGCGCCTCGGCAACGGCAAAGAGGCCTGCCGCGCCTTCCTCAAGGAACACCCGGACATGGCCGCTAAAATCTCCGCCAAGCTCAAAGGGGCTTACGGCCTTATTCCCGAAGTAGTGGCCGAGGCCACGGCCGAGGAGAGGCTCAGTTCCCCGCCCGCGCGAGAAGAGCTTCCCCCGGAGGAGGACGTCGAGCCCAGCGCCCCCGCCGCCTAAGCCTGGGGGAGAAAAAGCCTGGGGGCTCTCGCCTCCGCGCGAGAAGCCACCAACCCAGAGCGTGGCGGCCCAAGCCCAGCGCGCGGCTCTCGCCGCCCTGGGCCCAAAGCCTAAACATCTCGAAGCGAGCGCGGGGCGCCCCGCCGGGGGGGCGCTCCGCGCTTGCCTTTCCGCGCCCTAAGCTCTAACATTTCCCGTAAGGCGAGCGGGGCCGCGCGGCCTTTTCGCCCCACGCGCCAATCCGCGCCCGCTCCCCGACCTCTCCCCCGCCGCGCCTCCTTTCCGCCTCCGCCGCCCTCGCGAGCCCCGGGGGGTCTTTTCGCCTTATGGCGAATTCGGCGAGGGAAAAGGCGTGGGCCCTTGTCGGGCGAGAGATTCGCTTGGGTGGGGGTGGCGACGGTCGGCTCTCCTCAACCAGAGCCCTTCCAACCAGAGTTCTTCCAATCAGAGCCCTTCCAATAAGAGTTCTTCCAACCAGAACTCTTCCAACCTGAGCCCTTCCAACAAGAGCCCTTCCAGCGAGAGTTCTTCCAGCCAACACTTTTGAGACGCGCCCCGCGCGCCGGATCCGGTTTTTCCCATGCTTTCCTCGGACCTTCGGAACGCCTTTCTGGAATTCTTCGCCCAACGCGGCCACCGCCGCGTCTCCTCCAGTTCCCTCGTGCCCCGCGACGATCCCAGCCTTCTTTTTACCAACGCCGGCATGGTCCAGTTTAAAAGGGTTTTTACGGGGGAGGAAAAAAGGGACTACCGGCGGGCCACCACGGCCCAAAAATGCGTCCGGGCCGGGGGCAAGCATAACGACTTGGAAAACGTCGGCTACACGGCGCGGCATCACACCTTCTTTGAGATGATGGGGAATTTTTCCTTCGGGGACTATTTCAAAAAAGAGGCGGTGGCCTTCGCCTGGGAGCTTTTAACGGAGGTATTTCGCCTCCCGGCCGAAAAGCTTTACGCCACGGTCTACCAGGACGACGACGAGGCTTACGCCCTTTGGGAAAAAGAAGTGGGCGTGCCGACCGCGCGGATCGTCCGCTTGGGGGAAAAAGACAACTTCTGGGCCATGGGGGACACGGGCCCCTGCGGGCCCTGCTCGGAGATTTTAATCGACCAGGGTCCTTCCTTAGGCTGCGGGAAACCCGACTGCGGCCCAGGCTGCGACTGCGACCGCTATCTGGAGATCTGGAACCTCGTCTTTATGCAATTTGAGAGGGACAAGGAAGGCCGCCTCGCGCCCCTGCCCCGCCCTTCCATCGACACGGGCCTGGGCTTGGAGAGGCTCGCCGCCGTGACCCAGGGAGTTATCAGCAATTTTGAGAGCGACTGCTTCCGGCCCCTTTTGGAGCGGATCGCGGATCTCGCGGGAACCCCTTACCTGTACGGCAAACTTTTGAGCCCGGGCGACGCGTCTTTTCAGTCCAACGTTTCTCTAAGGGTGATAGCCGATCACGCCCGGGCCGTCGTTTTCCTGGCCGGCGACGGCGTGCGGCCCGACAACCTGGGCCGGGGCTACGTCCTTCGCAGAATCCTCCGCCGCGCCGTCCGCCACGGCCGCAAGCTCGGCCTCGCCAAACCTTTTATGGCCGACATGTGCGACGCGGTTATCGCGGGCGTCGCGGAGGCCTACCCGGAACTCAAAGACGCCCAGAATTACGTTAAATCCATGGTGACCCAGGAGGAGGAGCGCTTCCGCGAGACCTTGGAGGGCGGCCTGAAAATCCTCGCCGAAGAGATCCGCGAGGGCCAGGCCCAAGGCCGGACGGTCCTTTCCGGCGCTCTTCTCTTTAAGCTCTACGACACCTTCGGCTTTCCCGTGGACCTGGTCGCCGACATGGCCCGGGAGAGCGGCTTCACCGTGGACGAGCCGGGCTTCGCCACGGCCATGGAAGAGCAGAAGGCCAAGGGCCGCGCCGCCTGGAAAGGCGGCGCGGAGGACAAGGGGGCCCTTCTGTCCCTGGTGAACGGCCTGACCTCCCAGGGCTTTTCCTCCCGCTTTTTGGGCTACGAGACCTTGGAGACCCGCGCCGTCCCGCGGCTCATGATCCGCGACGGCCAACTGGCGAGCGCGGCGGAGGCGGGCGAGGAACTGACCCTCGTCTTCCCCCAGACCCCCTTCTACGCCTCCTCCGGCGGACAGGAAACGGACGGCGGGGAGATAATCTTTCCCCAGGGGCGCTTTACGGTGGAAGAAGTCACCAAGTCCCCGGGCGGGGCGGTCTTTCTCCACCGCGGCCGCGTGAGCGAGGGGACGGTGACCGAAACGGAGGCGCGCCTCGTGGTGGACGGGGAAAAAAGGCGGCGTATCGCCAATAACCACAGCGCGACCCATCTCCTCCACAAGGCCTTAAGGGAAACCCTCGGGGACCATGTCCGCCAAGCGGGCTCCAGCGTCACCGCCGAGAGACTCCGTTTTGACTTTACCCACCACGCTCCCCTCGCGGAGAGCGAGATCGCGCGCGTCGAATTTTTGGTCAACCGCGACGTCCAAAGCGACTTTCCCGTGGAGACGGCCAAAATGCCCATCGACGAGGCCATCCGCTCCGGGGCCGTGGCCCTTTTCGAGGAGCGTTACGGCGAGGAGGCGAGGGTCGTTACCATGGGCGACAGCCGGGAACTCTGCGGGGGCACCCACGCCGCGCGGACGGGCCAAATCGGCCTCTTCTTAGTGGCCTCCGAGAGCGCGGTGGCGAGCGGCGCGCGGCGGATCGAATGCCTGACGGGCCAGGAGGCCTTGGCCAAAATCCAAAAAGACCGCGCCATCTTGAGCGCCCTTTCCGCCAAACTTAAAGCCGGGCCCCAGGATTTGTTGGAGCGGGTCCAAAAGCTCGCCCAAAAATCCAAGGAACTCGAAAAAGCGGGCGCGAGCGCCCCCGTCCTGAGCTTGGATCCCCACCAGCTCGCGCGCGACGCGGAAAAAATAGGGGACTTTACCCTCCTCGCCGCCTCCGCGCCGGCTTCTTCCCCCAAAGAATTAAGGGACCTAGGCGATCGCCTCCGGGATATCTTAGGTCCCTGGTCCGTTATCGCCCTCGCCGCCGTCGTGGACGGCAAAGCCCTCCTCCTCGCGATGGCGGGCGCCGAGGCGCGGACGCGCGTCAAAGCCGGGGAGCTTATCGCCCAGATGGCCCAGGCCGTGGGCGGCAAAGGCGGGGGCCGGCCCGATCTCGCCCAGGCGGGCGGCCCTTTGACCGACCGGATTCCCGCGGCTCTGGACTTGGCCAAAGATATCGTCTCCAACGCGACGCGGGGCTAAAGGCCGCGGCCCAAGGCGCGCCATTTTCTGAAGCGCGGGCGCGCCGTTCCCGTTCCCGCCCGCGCTTTTTTCCCGCCCTTTTCCCCTTTCGCGCGCGCGAGGCTCCCCTCGCGGCGCGCGGAGCGCGCCGCGAGGGCCTTGTGGAGGGCCTCCCCCCAAGGGGACTTCGCGCCCGCGCGGGCCCGAAGTCTCCCATTAAAGCCGCAAACAAGTTATACTAATCAAGCGACTCTCGCGACGAATTTTTTTTAAGTTTCCTTTCAGCGTTCCCCTTAGACGGGAAGAGAGCGGCGGCGGACGCTCCCTTCCGCCCTTCCGGGCCTTTATCCGCTCCCGCGTGGCGTATTTATGAAAATTCTCCTTATAGGTTCCGGTGGCCGGGAGCACGCCCTGGCCTGGCGGCTAACCCAAAACCCCGACGTCGAACTCCACTCGGCGCCCGGAAGTTCCGCCCTCGCGGCCCTGGGGAAGGTCAGCCCCGTCGCGGCGGAAAATATTCCCGCCATCCGCTCTTTGGCCGCGGAAATCAGGCCGGACCTCGTGGTGGTGGGTCCCGAGCTGCCCTTGGTTCTGGGACTGGCGGACGCCTTGCGCGGCGACGGGTTTAAGGTCTTCGGGCCTTCCCAAAAGGCCGCCCAAATCGAAGGCTCCAAGGTTTTCGCCAAAGACTTTATGATCCGCCACTCGCTCCCCACCGCCAGCTACGCCGTCTTCTACGATCCCTTGGACGCCAAGCAATATTTGGAAAAAACGTCTTACCCCGTGGTTTTAAAAGCCGATGGCCTGGCCGCGGGCAAGGGAGTGGCCATCTGCGGAAAACTCTCCACGGCCTTAAACGCCTTAAATAGCCTCTCGTCCTTAGAGGCCGGGCAAAGCCTCATCGTGGAAGAGTACCTGGCCGGGGAAGAGGTCTCTTTCTTCGGGCTCACCGACGGGGAAACGGTCTTAACCCTCCCCTCCGCCCAGGACCACAAAACTATCTACGACGGGGACCGGGGACCCAACACCGGGGGCATGGGGGCCTACGCGCCCGCGCCTTTGGTGAGCGGCGCCCTGGAAAAGAAGATCGTCAACGACATTCTCCTTCCGGCGGTGACGGGCCTCCGGGTGGAGGGCGCGCCCTTTTGCGGGCTCCTCTACGCCGGGCTGATGATTACCATGTCGGGCCCGCGCCTTTTAGAATTCAACGCCCGTTTCGGGGACCCGGAAACCCAGGCCTTAATGCCCCTCTTAAAAAGCGATCTGGCCGAAACCTTTTACCGGGCCGCGAGCGGAACGCTCGCGGGCCACCAGATGGAATGGAGCCCCATGTCCTCGGCCTGCGTCGTCATGAGTTCCGAGGGCTATCCTGGGCCTTACCGCCAGAACGACGAAATCCGGGGCCTCGACGCGGCCAACGCCCGTCCGGGGGTCAAAGTCTTCGAGGCGGGGGTGGGCCGACGGGAGGACGGACAGCCCGTGACTAAGGGCGGCCGCGTCCTGGGCGTGACCGCCACGGGGCCAACCCTCAAAGAGGCCGTGGACAACGCCTACGCCGCGGTGGGGGATATTTCTTTTAAGGGTTCCCATTACCGCAAAGACATCGGGATGAAGGCCTTTAATCAGGGGCCGCTCTATCCCGTTTGAAAGCTCGGGGGAGAAAAGCCCCCAAGCCCATCTTCCGCGCCCGCCCGCGCTTAACCCGTCCCGCCTCCGGCGCGCGCTTTAGGCCCTGTCTTTTCGCGGCGCCAGGACGGCGCGACCAAATCTTATTTTCCTCCGCGCCCGCGGGGCGCGACGCTTTAAGCTCGCCCCAGAAGCCCGCGCGAGCCGCTGTAAACGCCCGAAACCCTGAGCCTCGCGCGTTCCCTCCGCGCCGCGCGCCATCGGCGTCAACATCCGTCTCCCGACGGCCGAAAAGGGCCGAAGCCTCCAGGCGCGGCCTAAGGAAAAAACCCGATCGGCGGCGTCACGGCCGGCCAGGAGCCCGCCCCAGCCTAGGAGGCGTCCCCTCTCCCGCCAATTTTACGGTAGTTCGCGAAAGAGTCACGCCTGTCGCCGTCCCCCGGCCCATCTCCGCGAAGATCCCCAAAGCGAGCGCCCTTCGTCGGACTCCGCGCCCACGCTCGCCCCGGCCATGACCGAGAGCCCGAAGGCTTCCGCGCGCTTGAGTCGCGCGGCTCCTCTCCTCCAACGTCGCCGCGGCGACACGAAAAGGAGGCCCGGAGGCGAGCGCCACCTCCAGACAGGGCTTGCCGCCGCCCGTGGATCCCGGGGAGCGGTCGCGGGACCGTCCAGGGGCGCTCTTGAATCTTGACGGCCCAACGCCGAAGGCGCGGGAGAAGGCCTTTTCGGCCTCTCCGTTTATCCGAGGAAGCGCGCGGGCCCTAGCTTGACCGTTTTTAGTCCCCGTCGACGCTCTTTAGAATTCGATTGATTACGTAGTCGGGAATCTTCAATATCGCGCTTATCTCTTCCACGCCCTTGTTTTCGTAGCGCGGGATCCGAACGGCGCGTTGGGCTATGGCGACTTTGATTTTCCTTAAACTCATCGTTATTCAGGCGGAGAGATTTTCCTTGTATTCGTCGAGCTAGATCTGGAGAGCGAGTCGGTCTATGGCGACTTTGGTTTTCCTTAAACTCCTCGTTATTCAGGCGGAGAGATTCTTCCTTGTTTTCGTCACGCGGAACCTGGAAGGCGCGCTGGCGCGGGAGGGCTCTGGTTTTCCTCAACTCCTCGGCCTTCTTCAGGAGGAAAGACGCTTCCCCATTCATCAGGAAATCCGCGAGAAGAAAATCGGTATCGTTCATATTTTTCATATGTTTTAGCTCTATCTCGTAGGGAGGGATTTCCCACCCGGCGCAGTCATATTTATCCATTTTAATTATATCCCCATCTCCCGTTATTCTCGACAATTTGGAACTTTGGAACGCGCCCGCCAGCCATGAACCTCAGGGAGTCGGCCTCCGCGAGACGGAGTGGGTCTACGCTTGCCCGGAAATCGAAACCTCCCTAACGGGCGCGGAAAACTCTCGCTCCCACATCGAAGGAACGAGCGCCGTCGGGCCAGAAGGCTTCCAGGCCCAACCCAGGCCTCCGCGCGAGACCAGTTAGCGCGCGAAACCCTGAAGGTCGCGCGCTCTCCCCGTAAGGTATGTCATCGGCGCCAAAATCCGTCATCTGTCGACCGAAGTCTCGAAATATAGGCCCGGGAAAGCCCCGATCCGCCGCGCGCCAGGCGCCCGCCCTCAACCTAGGAGGCGTCCCCTCCCCCATCCATCTCACGGGAGTTCGCGAAAAAATTACGGCTGTCGCTCCACCCCGACCCGCCTCCGCGAAGATCCCCAAAACGAGCCGTCAATCGGCGAGCTACGCGCCCATGTCCGCCTCGGTCATGACGGAGAGCCTGGAGACATCCGCGCGCGAACCAGTGTCCCGCCGCTCCTCTCCTCCCACGTCACCGAGGCGGCGCGAAAAGGGCGCGGAGACGGGCGTCGATTTCGGACGCGGCTTGGCGCCGCCCCTGGCCCCGGGCGCGGGGAGCGTCCAAGGGGGCGCTCTTGGATACTGGCGGACCCACTCCCCCATCTTTGCCGGAAGGCCCCAGCGGAGGCCGCCATGGGCTCTCCGCTTATCCGAGGACGCGCCCAAGACCTAGCTTGGCCGTTTTGTTCACGCCAACGCTATCCAGAATTTGATTGACTTCGGACGCGGAAATCTTCAAAATCTCGCTTATCTCCTCCACGCTCTTGTCTCCAGCGCGCTGGGCCAGGACATCGATGGTT
>JAISCZ010000027.1 GCA_031265205.1 Deltaproteobacteria bacterium | reverse complement strand
GCCGCCGGCCACTTCGCAGGCTAAGAGCTGGTTAAAATCCCCTCCCTCGCGGGTAAAGACGTAAACCATGTCGGCGGAGCGGCCGAGGCTGTCGTGGCTCTGGACCATAGCCCAGAACTGGCTGTCGGCGTTGTGGTTGATGGCCGAGGCCAGGGCCCAGGCCCCGAAGTTGGAGCGCCCGGACGCGTCCAGAGGGGCCGTTCCCGCGCTCGCGACTAAGGTGACGCGCTTGGTTTTATCGATAATTCCGCTCTGAGTAACGGTCTGGGCGCTCGCGGCCGCTTTCCAGTAGTCTTGGGTCGCGAGTCCGGCGATCTCCGCCTCTTGGGTCGGCCCGGGGGGCGGGGAGGAAGGCCCTCGCAGGATCCGGCCCACTCCGCGGTAATTTTGGGGGGAGCTGACGGCGTAAAATTGGCGGTCGTCGAGTTGCGCGACCAGATTGCCGTTTAAGGCGTTAGCGAGATCCGCGACGGTGGAGGTCGGCGCGAGGCGCAGGTAAGACGCGGTCAGATCCAAGGGGCCGCTCGTTCCCGCGAAGTTAAGCTCGATGGAGAGATACCACGCGTCCTGCGGGTAAGCGTGGAGATCATGGGCGACGGGGGCGCTTTTGAGACCGTAGCCGTCCAAGGTCGGGGGATTTAAAGGCGGGACGCTCCCCTGGGAGACGCTTCTGATTTCTCCCGGGGAAAAACCCAGGCCCGCGGCCGTCGCCTGGCGGGAATCAATTAGGGCCGCGAGATGGTCGTTGACCCTTTGGGCCATGGCCCCGAGGCTTTCGGCGGGGACGGTGGGCGTTCCCGTGGCCAGGGCCCAGCTGAGGCCACCGTCCAGGGAATACTCCACCACGCAGTCGCTAGCGGCGTCGCGCGCGAAGCGGTAGCTAACCTCGTCCATCCCAAAGGCGTCGCCTAGCGCCGCGCCGCTGGCGTAATTGCCGTTGCCGTCCACGTAGACGCCGGTCTTTAAAACGACCGCCTGGTTGGGGTAAAGGAAGCCGTTGGAGTCTCCGCCGTCAAAGACCGCAGCGGGGATAGGGACGGCCATGAGGAAATCCTGGTAAGTCACGCTCGGAAGGCTGACTCTTCCGGGGACGCGCGAGACGACGCCCCAAAGGCCGGGATAGTCGGCGGCGAGGGTAGCTGCCGCGTCATAAAAGAGGCTCGCGGAACAGGCCTCGAGCGTGGCGCCTGAGCCCGTCGCGGTAACCGCGGCCGAGAGAAAGGAGGCTAAGTTGCCGGCGCCGGCCAGGGTCAGCGCGCTATAGGTGGCTCCGTTCATGATGAGCCCCGCCGCCGCGCTGACCCGGAAGTCCGGGCTCCGGAAGAGGGCGGTTTGGGTGTAATGGCGCGCGTTGGGGTTAGTGACCGTATAGACGACCTCGCTTAAGCCCAAAGCGGCGGCGAGGGCGGAATCGTCAGTCCAATTGCCCCTCGCGTCCGCGTAGACCCCGGTCCGGATCGCGAGGGATTTTAAGTCGCCTAAGACGGCGGCGGATCCGGCGCCGATAAGGTCGCCCGCGGCCGCGGCGGCGGAGATATCCCGGTAGCTAAGGGGCGTAAAACCCTGGGTAATACCCGAGGCGACGCTGATGGCGGAAAGGCGCTCTAAGCCCAAGGCGTTCCAGAGGCCGTCAAGGCGCGCCAGGAGGGCCCCGCGGGCGGCGGCGGAACTGGCGGTGGAAAAGGCGCTTCCGGCGACGGAGGCCTTTTGGAGGCTCAAAGCGGAAAGGCTTAAGCCGGCGGCCGCGAGGCGCGCCAATTGGGCGCTCGTTAGCCCAACGCCTAAGGCGTCGTTATGGGCGAATCCTCCGTCATAGTAGGACCCCGTGGCCACGCTCCGCTCCAAGGTCGCCGTCGCCAGGGTGACGGAAAGGCTCGGGCTGTCCGTTTCCGCCGGGGAAGCGGGGCCTGGGGGGGCGGAGGAAGGCGCGACGGCCAGGCGGCCGAGCCTCTTGAGGCCCGTAAGGCGCGCCGCCGTTTGGTCGGCTTGGAACTGGCCGCTTAAAATGGAGGCGGCGCCCGCGAGAATGTCCGCCAAGGTGGTGGTGGCGCCCGGGAGAGGCTGGGAGAGGCCCTGGTAGATTTTCTCGCCCGCCCTCGCGACGGAGACCGTCAGATTGCCGTCCGGGGGGACCGCCGCGACGGCGAGGCCTTGAAGGTCCGCGAGAGAGCTGGGCGGAATAAGCGTCTGGCTCGTGGGGGCCAGGGAGATCTCCCCGCGCCCGAATCCCGAGGGCGGGACGGCCGCGGCGGTTTGCGTCGCTAAAACATGGCCTTGGAGCGAGGGATTGACGGCGTTTAGGAGGTCTTGGACGGTATTGGCGCCGGTCAGGGCGGCGAGGGGGTCGCTGGCGGCGAGCGTCCCCACGCTGGGAACGACGGAGACGGGCCACGCGTTCGCGGGATCGACCGTGACGGCGTAGGTCAGCTCGCTGAGATTGAAGAGGGCGGCGGCCTTGGGATCGCGCGTAAAATCGCCGTCGCCGCTTAAGTAGATCCCGGTTCTAAGCGTCAAGGACTGGGGGCCCCCCGCGAGGGAGGCGAGGGTCGCGCCGTTGTTGGCGAAGCTAAGCCCAGCGCTCCTTAAAAGATCGTCCACGCCCGTCCCGGCGTAGGCGAGGCTGGCCCCGTCATTGATACTGAAGGAAATCCGGTCGAGCCCGGAGTAGCTCGCTATCCACCCCGCCGCGATTGAGTCAATAAAGGCTTGTTCGGCCGCGGCCGCGTCAGGCGCCCGGCTGACCGTCCCCGTCGCCGAGGCCGAGGCGAAGCCCAAGGCCGCGAGGTTAAAGCCGACGGCCTCCAATTTCGCCGCTTCCTGATAGTTGAGGAAGGCGTTAGAGCCGCTGGCTTGGGCGATCGCGAACCAGGGGCTCTTGGCCCCGCTCGCCGCGACGGAATAGGTCGTGGCGCTAGAATTCGCGAATTCCAAGACGACTTCCGCTAAACCCAAGGCGCTGGCCAGACGCCTTTCGGTCGTCCAGTTTCCGTTCGCGTCGGCCCAGACCCCGACCCGGACCTTTAAGCTTTCCCCGCCCATGACGGTGGCCGCGAGGCCGTTTCCCAGAACGTTTTGGCCGGTTACGGCGCTCGCGAGAACTTGGGCGGCTAAGACATTGAAGCCCGAGGTCGCCCCGGAGGCGAGGGTCGCCGCGGAGAGCCGGCCCAGGCCCAAGGCCTCCCAAGCCGCGTTGAGCCGCTGGAGGAGAAGGGTTTCCGCGCGGGCGGAAGAGACGGTGGAGGAGGCGGAAGCGTTGCCGCGGGCCGCGGAAAGCCCCAAAAGGGAGATATCCACGCCGGCGCTTTGGAGCGAGGTCGCCTGGGCGCGGGTAAGGCCCCAGCCTCGCTCGGGGGACGCGTTCATCAGAAAACCGGCGCCGCCGTAACTGGCCTCCGCCAGATAGGAGTAGGTCGGCCCCGGCTCCGCGGGGTATAAAAAAGTTCCCCCGGCCGCGCTCGGGTCCCCAAAGACGTAAGCCTCGTCGCCGAAACAAGCGGCGGCCACGCCGCCGTTTAAAATGGCGGCGGCCAGGGCCGAGGCGTCGATGGCGACTCCGACCCGGCTTTGGGTTCCCATATTGAGTTTGCGTATAAGATCCTGGAGGCTTTCCGAGGAGCCGACGGAATACCGCCCCGCGAGGTATTTGCCCGCGAGTAAAGATGGGTCGTCGTCTTCCAGCCAATCCCAGTTATAGCCGTAGGCGAAGCTCTGGCCGCTTGCGAAGCCCGCCGCGCCGGCCAAAGAGTCAAAGCCCACGGCGCAGCAGCCGACTCCCGCCAGTCCCTTGGCGCCCGCGGCGCCTTGGCCCCAGATATCGTTTTGGGCGTCGCCGCCGATCTGAAGGCCCGTCTGGCTGGTGGCCCGCGTGTCCCCGGTATTGATGAAATAGTAGTCTTCGGCGGCGTTATTGCCCAACCCGAAATGGATCTTCAGGCCCAAGCCGCCGTGGAGGTTGCTGATGGAGCCGTCTAAGAGCTTTATGCCGTTAAAATCGCAGGAAGACGCGACGCGGTCGATTTCGGCGGCCATGGCCTGGTACTCGGAATTGATCATCTCCCGCTGCAGGGTGGTATAGGTTCCCGTGGCGGCCTGCTCGGCGAGCTCTTTCATGCGGACGAGCTTTTCGTCAATAACGGACAGGGCGCCGTCGGCGGTTTGAAGAGCGCTGATAGCGTCGGTGACGTTGCGGGCGCCCTGTTTGAGGGTGGCGATATCGGAGCGCATGAGTTCGCGGATGGCGAAGGCGGCCGGGTCGTCGGCGGCGGAATTGACGCGAATTCCCGAAGATAGGCTTTGCACGCTGGAGGCGAGGCGATCGTAGGTGTTCGAGAGATTGCGCGCGACGTATTTGGCCATCAAATTGTTATTGATTATAAGACTCATGTGCGATTATCCTTCCAGTAAAATAAAAGCGGGAGCGATGGGTGGCGCGGGGGGCGCGTCAAGCGATGAGTCCAAGCGTAAGGTGAAACTTTAAAATGCTGGGAAAGGCAAAAGCGACCCGGAACGCTATTGGAAAAATAATCGAGCGTCCTTCAAAAATCTTATCGGAGTTTAATTAAAATGGTTTAACAAATTTCGATTATTTTTGACGTAATTTATTAAATCGCTATAAATAATTGGCGAAACAGCGTAGCCGCGTTATTTGGTTTTATAGCGATATTAAAAATCGGCGTAATATTATTGAAATATCGCCGAATTAATTTACGGATCAGTAAAACATTTTTAAAAACATTTTTAAAAAAGCTAAATATCGCTTGAAGTTCGCCGATGACGCTCGCGGCTCAATCGATAGGTAAAAAACGCGTTTTCGGCTAAAGGCCTCAAAGGACCCCATATGGCCTCAAACGTTTTCGCGCGCGAAACCCAAACGCGCGAGACGGAGAAACAAGCGCGCGATCCGCAAAATTTAAGCGTGACTGTGGTAAGAGAGTCTCTTCGGTAAAATAGTTTCCATAATCTTCGCGGAAATTAAGAAAAATAATTGGCTCTTTTTTAACAAAAGTAAAAATTACTTGAAGTTTTTAGTTCGCGCGCCGCGAGATCGCCAAGGAGAGCGACCCAAGGAGCGCGCCGGATAGAGGGCTTTTTCCGTAACGCCGCCTCAAAGAGCGCTTTTCGCGGGGGAATTGACGGCCTTGACGCCATGGACGCGAAAAACCCCAAGTTCCCCCGCGCGGCGGTATTATCGCGCGGGGGAACTTGGGGCAAACCGGAAAGACGCGAGAGGGCGCGTCTTTAGCTAAAAGTTCCGGTAAGGGAGAGGAGAAAGGTCCTTCCGGGATTGAAATACCCAGATGTGAGGTGATCGTCGTCGAAGACGTTGTTGACCGACAAGGTTATCTTGTATTTCTCGAAGAGAGTTAGGTTGGAGGAGATATCCGCCTGAAAGTAAGGATCGGTTGAGGCGTAGTAGATACCCTTAGGGACATCCCTGTCGCCGCGCTTGCTCAAATAGGTCCCGGACAGGGTAAAGTCGAAGTCTTTATAGGCGAAGGTGGCTCCGGCGTGGAATATGTGGTCGGGGATGTTCGTGATGATTCTCCCCACGGTGGAGTTGGATCCTCCTTTATATCTACCCCTCTGAAAGGCGTAGTTCGCGTAGCCGCTGAAATACTCGCCGAAAACGCGCTCCAAGCTGATCTCAACGCCCCTCCTTTGTTCCTTGTTGACGTTGGTGTAAGCGGCGACTTCCTGGGTGGGATCGGCGCTAATGGGAAAGGTCCCGGGGGGGTACCTGACGGCGATAATCGCCCCTTTGGTTATGGTCTGAAAGAGCGCCATTTCAAGGTTTACGCCGAAAAAGATCTTCTTGAAGCCTAACTCGAAGGTATCGCTTTTTTCCGGCTTGAGGAAAGGATTGCCGACGTAGTGGTAAGCTCCCGAGACGGAATAGGTGGAAATCCGAAAGAGCTGGTAGAGGTCCGGCGGGCGGAAAGCGTGCCCGTAGGACGCGTAGAAGGATGTCTCCGCGTCGGGCATGTACTCCACGGCCAATTTGGGACTCAGCTCTTGGTAGGCGTGGGACGGATATATCAACGCGGCGCGCGGGTTCAAGTAATTGGAATAGCCGTCCATATTCTTGTAGTAGTCAAAACGCAAACCGGCGATGACCCTAAAGTTTTCGCCGAATTTCATCTCGTCTTGGGCGAACAGAGCGCCCAACTGGTCCTTGCCGCCGCTGTTATAGTTTTCCCGGTAAACGGATGACGAGTCTTTCCACCGCGTGAGACCAAGATTGCGGTAGGTCATATTGTCCTGCCGGAGGTTAATCCCCGCGAGGAAATTGTGCGCCCCCAATGGCCTCCAGACCTTCTGCAGGTCAAGATTATAGGTTTTCCCGGGATAAAAGGCCTTTGTCCCGGCGGTTATTCCGGCCAGGTCGTTGCCGCTGTTATAACCGGCGTCTTTCACCTGGGAATAGCCCAAATTGAGGGAAATCTGGCGCTCCTCGTCTTTGAGCTGGAGCGAGTGGGTCATCGTTTCCTTGCGGTTTACATAGTCGGTAAACGCGCTTTGGGCGAAATTGACAAAGCGGCCGTCGGGCAATTGGTAGGACCCGGCGAAGAGAGGGTTGCCGTTGGCGTCCCTTAAATACGATCTGGCGTTAGTGGTCTGTCCCTCGTAGATGAAATAGTTCATGGCGTATTTCACTGAAACGCTGTCCGTGAAATCGTATTTGAGCTTGATCCACCCGTAATCGCGGCTGTAACCGCGGTCGCCTCTTTCGCCGACGATATATTGGACGCCCCCGTTTTCGTTGGGGAGAATCTTGATAGGGCCGTAAGCCAGCGTGGCGTTGGCGGAAGCGGACGATGAGGCGACGCGCGCGTATCTTTGGGCGTAGCCATTGCTTCTGCGGGTTTCCCAACCGACTCCGACGCCCAGTTTTTCGCCCTTGACGTGGAATTCCACGGCCTTATTGAAGGCGCTCTCGCTTCCTCCCCCGAATTTAACCTTAAAATAGCTATAGTCCGGATCCACGGTAGTGATATTGATTACTCCCGCCACGGCGTTGCCGCCGAAGAGCGACGAGGACGAGCCGCGGAGAATCTCAACCCTATCGATGTTTAAAAGAGGGATTGACTCCATGTTGGAATCGTTGTTGAACGGGTTAAAACTGGGCATCCCGTCAATAATGACCTGCACGTCGTCCGTGCTTTGGCCGCGCACTTGAATGGCCTCGTTCACGTCGTCGTAGAACACGCTTTTTTGGGAGCGGAAAGCCTCAAAGAGCGTGGAATAATTTGAGCTATTGATTTCCTCGCCGGTCATGACCGAGGCGCTCGCCGGAATTTCCAAGATACGCGAGGCGACGCGGGTCGCCGAAACGATAATGTCGTCCAAACTGTGATAGGCGCGCTCGCCCTCGTCCACGTTTTGCGCTCGCGCCGTTTCGCCCGGGAAAACGGATAAACCAATTACAAAGGCCAAGAGATAAAGAAGGATTCCTTCTCTACGCATTTTTAACTCCTTGTTTCGAAAATCCCGTCGCGGGAATTTTATTCCCTCTGGGATTCTGGGACGTTTACGTAGCGGGACGAAGGATTTTCGCGTAAAAACCCAACCCCCCGCGTCAGCGCCGCGGCGAAAGGCCGCGGCGAGAGCGCCACGCGCGCGAGGCGCGTGGCGCTTCCGTCGCGCCTATCGCCGTCTTGGCGGCGCGTCGCCGCGCGGATGGCTTGGGTTGGAACGGATAAAATCGGATCGAGTTTCTATGGGAAACGTCGCGGATTTGGGATAGGGCTCAAGCGCGCGACGCGCCTGGACGAGAGCGCCCACAAGCGCGCTCGCGAGGCTTCTTTCGCGACCGCGCGCGAGCGCGTTTTCGGCGCCGCGCTCTCGGCGCGTTAGGCTCTTTGGCGCGGAATGCCGGTTATCCCCCTCGGGGCGTTGAGGCCCTTTACCGCTGTTTTTGGGGCAGGTGGTTCTTCTTAAAGAGAGAGAGAGAGAGAGAGAGAGAGAGAGAGAGAGAGAGAGAGTGCAAAAATTGGGCCAAGAATAGCGCGCGGAGTCTTAAAGCCGCGCGCCCCAAGGCCAAAGTCCGCCTGAGACGCGTGTCGCGATTGGGTAATGAATTTTTCCACGAGTGTATCCGCCGACGCGAGGCCGCGCGTAGCGCGCGCCTCGCGCGTGTCGCGCAAAGAGCCGCGCGGGAATTTGGCGTTAAGCGAAGCGAAATTCCCGCGCCTTTTTAGCGCGCGAAAGGTTTTTTTTGCGGCTCGCGGGGGAGCTCGCTCGCGTCCCCTGGCGAGGGCCTTAGCTTTTGCCGTAAAAGGCCTTCGGCCTTTAGCTAGCGCGGCGGCGGGCTCTCGGGCGGCTCGGATTGGCGCGCGTGGAATTCGGAAAGGCGAATTCGGATAAAATCATAGGGACCGCGAATTTTTCGCGCTGGAGAGATTTTTCCCATTCTTTTAGTCCTCAAACTATGGAAATATAATCGCTTGGGACGGATCCCCGGGGCCGCGAAAAGGCGACCGTGGCGGGGACTTTCGTCGGGGTTGGGCCTAAGGCGAAAGCCGCGCTCGCGCGGATCGTCGCGCTCTCGCGCGCTTTTTTGACTCGCGGCGCGAGGCCCAAAAAGATCGTTATATACTATATTTTCACATATTGGCGGCAAGGCGTCAAGCGCTCGCTCCTTAGTCCCGGCGGCGCCCCCTTGTCGCGTTCCAGCGCGCGCTTTCGCGAGGGGAAGACTCGCTCGCCTCCGAGGGGGGCGGGCCATGAGGCCGCGCTTTCCCGCGCCGACGCGACTTATCTCTCTTTTCTCGCGTGGAGCGGGGACGGAACGGCTCGCCCCTAAATTTTTTTGCTCGCCCAAAACCCCGCGTCAGCCAAGGAAAAACGAGCGCGCGCGGTCGCGCGAGATTTTTTTTCTTGCTTTTCAGTCCGTTTTAGGCGATACTGCGCCCTGGCTCATAACTGGGGCCTTTGGGCCCTCTGTAATAACCGCCCGTTAACCCCGTCAGATCAGGAATGAAGCAGCGGTCCGCGTCAGCGTTATGTCAGGGGAAGTCTAGAGGCTCCAGTTATGGGCCTTTTTCGCGCCTTTAAGGAAAAGCGCGCGGGGACGCCCGCGCGGAGCGTTAGGGGTCGCGCGCGGGCCATTGAGGTCGCCTTAAAACGCGCTTTTAAAGGCGCGCGGAGCGTCCCTTTAAAAGCGCGCCTAGGGGCGTGGGCGGGAGGGGGCTGAACAGGCGCGATATTATCCGCCGCGCGCGCGCGAGCCCCGGAAAGGGAGGCTGGGTCCTCTCCGGGGCTCGCGCGCGGGGTTGGCGCTGGGATTTAAGCCCAGGAGACGAGGCCTAGAACAAAGGGATTGCCGAGTTTTTCGCGGCTGGGCATCACCCGGACGGTATAGCCGAAACGGCCGGTTTTATGGCAGGCGATGTTGCCCTCGAAGGTAAAGAGCCCGGGCTCGTCCTCTTTGACCGCCCGCAGGGAGAGGGTTTCCCGGTCGGCGAACTCGCCTTGGTGGTCCATGGTGCCGTAGTAGACTTCCACGGTCACGTCCTCGGGTTTGAGTTGGCCTAGGCGGACGGTGGCGGTGATAAGGATCGATTGCCCCACCGTCTTTTCGAGTTCCGCGTCGCCCTTAAGGCTGACCACGGCCACGTCGTTCCAAGAGGTGCGGAGTTTATCGCACCAGGCGGCCTGTTCGGTCGCGGCCTGAAAATTATGGCTCGCGAGGTTATGGTAGCGCTCCGAGGAGACGCTGTAGAAGCGGTCAAAGTACTCTTTGACCATGCGATGGGAGCTGAACTGAGGCATGAGGTCCCGGATGCTGTTGCGCATCATTTCGCACCAGATCAGGGGAATGCCGTCCACGGTGCGCCCGTAGAATTTGGGGGCCACCTGATGCTCCAGGAGGTTGTAGAGGGCTTGGCTCTCGGTTACGTCCTGGAGTTGCTGGTTGGGGTCCACTTCCCCGTTGCCGATGGCCCAGCCGTAGTCGGGGCCGTAGCCTTCGTCCCACCAACCGTCCAGGACGGAGAGGTTTAGGACTCCGTTGGCCAGGGCCTTCATGCCGCTGGTGCCACAGGCCTCCAGGGGCCGACGGGGGTTATTGAGCCAGACGTCGCAGCCGGCCGAGAGGAGGGAAGCCAGGTGGATATTGTAGTTTTCCAGGAAAAGCACGCGGTTCTGGAAGCGCTCCTCGCGGGAGAAGTGGATGATTTGCTTGATAAAGGCCTTGCCCTCGTTGTCGGCGGGGTGGGCCTTGCCCGCGAAGATAAACTGGATGGGCCGCTCGGGGTTATTGAGAATTTTGGCCAAACGGTCCGGATCCGAGAAGAGCAGGGTCGCCCTCTTGTAGGTCGCGAAGCGCCGCGCGAACCCGATCGTTAAAGTGTCGGGGCTGAAGATCTCCATGGCCCGCTGCAAAGCGTCGGCCGGGGCTCCCTGCCTTTTGAGCTGCTTCATGAAGGCGCGGCGGGCGAAGGCGATAAGGCGCTCGCGGCAGTGGCAGTGGGCGCGCCAGAGCTCCGAGAGGGGGATTTGATTGACGTGGCTCCAGATATGGAAGGGATCCGGGTCCTCTTTCCAGTCTTGGCCCAGGTAGCGGGTGTAGAGCCGGGAGATTTCCCGCGAGGCCCAGGTGGAGACGTGGATCCCGTTGGTCACGTAATCAATGGGGGTGTCCTCGGTGGGGGTCTTAGGCCAGATGTTTTGCCACATGTTCCGGCTGACGAGGCCGTGGAGCCGGGAGACGCCGTTGGCGTGGGCCGAGAGCCGCAGGGAGAGGGGCGTGACCCCGAAAGGCTCCCCGTCGTCGCGGGGGTTGACCCTTCCGTAGCCCAGGAGCACGGGCCAGCTGATCCCCAGCTCTTTGGCGTAGTCCTCAAAATAGCTCCGGGCTAAATCCGGGGCGAAGGTGTCGTTGCCCGCGGGGACCGGGGTGTGGGTGGTGAAGATGGTGGAGGCTTGGACGATTTCCTTGGCCGCGTCAAAGGAAAGATTGTGGTCCTTGCGCAGGAGGTTGACGCGCTCCAAGGCGGAAAAGGCGCTGTGGCCTTCGTTCATGTGGATGGTCGTGGGGGTGATTCCCATGGCCTTAAGGGCCCGCACGCCCCCGATTCCCAAGACGATCTCCTGGCGGACGCGGGTTTCTTTGTCTCCGCCGTAGAGAGAGGCGGTGGTGGAACGGATGTCCGGGGGGTTCTCGTCGAGGTCGGTGTCGAGGACGTAGAGGGGAATCCGGCCCACTTGGATCCGCCAGACGGCGATGGCGCAGTAGCGGTCCTTGAAGCGGACGTGGACTTTGAGCTGTTTGCCGTCCTCCCCCAGGACCTGGGTGAGCGGCATGGAGTCGTAGTCGTTATTGACGTAGCCCTCCATCTGCCAGCCATCGTTGTTGAGGTACTGGTAGAAATAGCCCATTTGATAGAGGAGCCCCACGGCGACCAGGGGAATATTGAGGTCGGAGGCCGACTTTAAGTGGTCTCCGGCCAGTATGCCCAAGCCCCCGGAATAGATGGGCAGGCAGGTCGTCAGGCCGAATTCGGCGGAAAAATAGGCCACGCGGACGTTGGGGTCGGCGCCGCTGGGGGCGTTCATGTACACGTCAAAATGGTGGGTGACTTCCTCCAGCTGGGAGACAAAACCCGTGTCGTTGGCGAGCTCGTCGAGGCGTTTTTGCTCCACGCGGTTCATGAGCCTGACCGGGTTATGGTTGGATTCGGACCAAAGTTTGGGGTCCACGCGCTGGAAGATATCCCTTATTTCGCTGTCCCAACTGAAGATCACGTTGTAGGCCATGCGTTTTAATGGCAGCAAGCGCTCGGGGAATTTCGGAACGACTTTAAATTCCTGTTTAGCTTTCATAAAAATAATCCTCTAAAAAAAGCGAAAAACGGCCCCGGGAGGCCCTTTAAGCGCGACGCGCCCCAAGGCGCGCGGACCCGAGCCGGAGGAGACGAGCGATGGCCATGGAGGAAAGCGCGCTGAAGAGATTAGCACCAAAGAGACGTTTTATCAAGAAATGGGCCTTGGGGGGAGGCGCGGGAGCGTCCCCTTGGCGCGCGAGGCTTTCCGCGCGCGGAAAGGGCGCCGCGCGCTCAAAATAAGCTCGGGCGGCCCGCGAGGGCGAGATAGTCTCGGGCGAGGGGGGCGCTTCCGCGAGCGGACGGGGGAACGCCCTAAAGGGGAAGAGGAAAATGACGGCGCGTGAGTCCCCAGAGGCCATGGCGCGGCCATCGCGGAAAAGCGCGGAAGGCGGAAGGCCGCGGGGCGGGCTGAGGCCCACGGGGCCGAGGGGGAGTTAACGGAAAATATATACCGCAAAAATGGAATAAATTCTATGAAAAGAGGCGCTATTTTCATGAATTTAAGTTTTAAAGGCGTGATTTATTCTTTGGGCGGCGCGTAACCGTTCAGCCCCTTTTTTTTGAGGAGGGGACGCCCGCGCCGATATCGCCGCGCCTCCCTAAAGCGTGTCGCCTTGAAAGGCCGAGAGCGCCTGAAACGATCGGGAGATCGCGCGGCGGAGGGCTCCGCCGGATTGCGCTCCGCGGAGCTTCGCGAGCGGCGGCGGATCCCCCAGTCCGCGAAGTCTTACTCCCCCCTCCGGCTTGAGCCGCCCTTTACGCGCGGCGCGAACGCCAGGCGTCTTCTTGGCCAAAAGGCGACATCGGTTGGCCAAAGGCCGTCGCCGACATGGCCGCTTTCAGGCGGGACGCGTCGAGGGGGAAAAACCCAGGCGCCTTGACCCGACGCGCCAAAGCGCCGCGCGCCGTCGAGTCCCGGCCTGTCCGAACTTTTCAATTTCCGCGAGGCGGCGCGCGCGTTTTCCGGCTATCGCTCGACTTCCCCCTCCGCCTTTTCCGCGCCGCCGGACCCGCCCGGAGGCGCCCGTCACGGCGCGGACAGGGAAGACGTTTCCGCGGGGGCTCCGGGGTCTAGCCGGTCAGGAGGCGTCGCCTGGTAAGGCGGCGCTGGCGCCATCAAAACCTGACGCGTATCCAGTGACTCCCTGTACTTGGGCTGTCCATATCCCGTGAAAATCATCGTTTCGAGGGCGATCACTATCGCCGCGATTATCGCTATTGATGTCCAGACGTAGTTGATTTTCGCGTTAAGTCCGTCCAGTTTGCCCTCGAGCCCTTCTTTGAACCCGTCCAGTTTGCCCTCGAGTCCTTCTTTGAATCCGTGAATGTCGGACTTCAGCCCGTTCAGTTCAGCCTTCAGAATGTCCTTAAATCCGTTCAATTCTCCCTTGAGTCCGTCCAGCTTGCCCTCAAGTCCCCTCATGTCTCCCCTAAGTCCCCTCATGTCTCCCCTAAGTCCCCTCATGTCTCCCCTAAGTCCCCTCATGTCTCCCCTAAGTCCCCTCATGTCTCCCTTAAGTCCGCTCATGTCTCCCTTAAGTCCGTCCTTGAGTCCGCTCATTTCGCCCTTGACGCCGCTCAAGCCAATTTCAATTTTGGAATCAACGCGGTTGATTTGCGTCTTGAACTCCATTCGCGCCGCCTGGATCTCAGACTCAAGCTTTCCCACCCTCACGGCTAGATCCATCTCTAAGTGAGCGTAGTTCGCCTGGGGCTGAGGGAACGGCGCGCCGGAATTCCGCTGTCCTTCCTGGGCCGCCGTCAGAGACGACGGTTCGTCGGGGGTTCGCTCGCCTTCCGCGAGCGGGGTGGGGGCTGGCGGCTCGTTCTGGCTCCGCGGTCCCTCCGGGATTTCTTTGTTTTGAACGGACATAGGCGCGAACCCCCTTTAGCTCCCATAATAGAGTTTAAAACGCCTTAACGCGATGAGGCCCACAACGCCACAACGCTGACGGACGCGAGCGCGACCCAAAGCTTACGCGGCGCGTCCTCAGCCAACATTCTACCATGGTTCAGACTTTTTAACGCAACCCCTCTATAATATTTGGATATATTGAAATGGCGCGCCCCTCCCGGCCTATATCCGTTCAGTCTCCGTTCACGGCCGGTGGCGCTCGCGAGTCGCCGCCGGGCGCCCGGCGAGGTCCGGCGAGACGCACGCCCGGCTCCGCCAGACTCCTTGCCGCGTCCTGTCCAGCCCGACGCTGAAGAAACGCCGGCCAGCCTTCCTTCCCCTGAACCCGCCCGCTCCCGAAAGGGCGTCGCGGCGGTGTCCCGCCTTGAATCCCCGCGCGCCAGCCCACGCCTTGACCGGTTAGCTGATTGAAAACGCTCGCTTCGAGGAGTCGCCACGCCGTTGGCCCGGCAATTTCCTCCCGATGGCGTTGGCCCGCCGACCTTTTCCCCCACGCGCGCCCTTGCCAGCCACTGGCGGTCTGGCCGGCGCCCTACGAACGGATACCCCTGAGCGCCCTCCACCCCCGTGAACGGAAACGTCGCGAGCCGAGTTTTATTCTCAAATTTTAAGGCTCCGCGCCCCGCGACGCCAGAGGCGGCGGGCTTTATGGCGCGCTCAAAGCGCGGGCGCCCGAAGGGCGGACGGGCGGAAACGACGGGCCGCGGCTATAGGGGGGGCGTTCCTTGTGGAGGGCGCGCGTCGTAAAGGCGCTTTTAGCCTTGGGGGAGGCCTCGGCGGGCCACGGCTCGGTAATCAAAATTAACCCGGAAGGTCATGGATTCCAAATGCCGCAGCTCCGGGGGGAAAGGCTCGTAAGGAGCGGCGCCCCGGAGGGCCTCCATGGCGGCGTAGTCGAGCGCTTGATTGCCGGTGCTTTCGTCGACCACTATTAGAATAAGCTCTCCGGAGGGATTGAGGGTCATGGAGGCGGTAAAGCGCCCGGGCTGAAAGTTGGCGCGCGCCTCGGGGGGAAGGAGCCAGCGCCGGGCCACGGCGGTCCGGACGGTGACGTCGTAGGACTTGGCGTTGGGGGCCGACTCTTCGACGCTGACGGTATTGTCGGGCCCCTCCGGGGCGGGAGCGAGGAGGGGATAGGCGCCGTCGTCCAGGATGGGGGCGCTCCGGGCGAGGGCGAAGGTTTTAACCTCGTTGTCCAAAGAATCGATCAGTTCCTGGGTGGCCGCGTCCATGGCGGGGGGCGGGGCCTGGGGATCCGGCGCCAGAAAGCCCGGGGGCATGGGGGGATCGGGGGGGAGAGGCGAGGCGAGGCCAAAACCCGCGAGAGTTTCGTCCGGGCCCAGTTCCGGGGCGGGCTCTATATTTAGGGGGGGAGCGGGAAGGGCGGGGGGCGGGGACAGGGGCCGCAGGGGCGGTTCCGGGCGTGGAAGAGGCGGCGCGGGCGCCTCGTTAAGTTCCAGGACTAGCTCCAGGGGAAGGCCTAAGGCCTCCTGGGGAATGGGGGGGGCGTAGTTGAAGCTCGCCCCAATTTTGGCGAAGAGGACGAAAAAGCCCAAATGCGCCCAAGCGGCGATGGCCAAAAAGAGGAAGATCTTTTGGCGGCTCAGGCGAAAAAAAAGGTCTTGAGGGGGATTGGCGGCCCGAAGGAGCATGGTAGTCCGGATCCTCGTTTGAAAAGGATTCTTTTAGCTTTCCGCGGGGTTACGGGGGGAGAGCGGAGGGCTCGCGCCTTCTGGAGGGCTCGCGCCTTCCGCTTCGTCGGAGGGTTCGGGGGGATTTACCCAAAATTGATCCTTTTTCTCAAACCACCAGGCGCTGGGATGGCGCTCTTGGAGCGCCCGGAAGAGCGCGCGGCCCTCGGCGGTTATGAGGCGCTTGAAGGCGTAGCGGAGCCACTCCGCCGCGGCGGGGGCGCCGTCGGCCTTTTGGCGGAAGAGTTCCGCGATCATGTCCAGTTGGTCCGCGTCGGCGGCGAGGCGGGACTCGTAGCTTTCCCGCTTCTTCCATTCTTCGTAAAGGCCCTGGAGGCTCGCCGCGAAAGGCAAGGAGGCGGTCGCGTCGCGGTGGGCGCGATCCTCGTGGATCTTATTGTACCTCTTGTTGAGATAATTCTGATCGCCGACGCGCGCTTCCGGGAGATCGTGGAAGAGGGCCAGGGCGAGAACCCGCTCCAGGCTGAGGGTCCTTTGGGCGGAGGCGAGCTGAAAGAGGGAGTAGCCGATAAAGACCACCCCAAAGGAGTGTTCGGCCACGGATTCGCGCCCGCGTCCCAAAAAAGCGTAGCCCGAGCGGGGCGTTTGTTTGAGGAAAAGGCCCTCGTAGAGAAAGTCGGCCAGGATTTCGTCGGGGGAGCGGTCCATTTAGGCGCCTTGCGGGGCTCGTAGGCTTTCGCGGAGAAAGCGTCCCGTGTGGGAGTGGGGATGGCGGGAGACCTCTTCCGGGGTTCCGGCGGCGACCACCTCGCCCCCGCCGTCGCCCCCCTCGGGCCCCATGTCGATAATATAGTCGGCGCGCTTGATAACGTCCAGGTTATGCTCAATGACGACGACGGTGTTGCCCTGGTCCACCAAGGCCTCTAAGACCTCCAGAAGCTTGCGGGTGTCCTCGAAGTGCAATCCCGTGGTGGGCTCGTCCAGGATATAGAGGGTGCGGCCGGTGGCCCGGCGGCTGAGTTCCTTGCTGAGTTTGACCCTTTGGGCCTCTCCCCCGGAAAGGGTGGTGGCGCTCTGGCCCAGGCGGACGTAGCCTAAGCCCACGTCGTTTAAGGTCGCGAGTTTATCCTTGAGGAAGTGGACGTTGCGGAAAAAGACCAAGGCCTCGCTCACCGTGAGGTTTAAGGCGTCCGCGATGGAAAGGCCGTTGTATTTGATTTCCAAAGTGTCGCGGTTATAGCGCGCGCCGCCGCAGACCTCGCATTTGACCTCCACGTCCGGCAGGAAGTGCATCTCGATCTTTAAGACTCCGTCCCCCCGGCAGGCCTCGCAGCGCCCTCCCCTCACGTTGAAGGAGAAGCGGCCCGGGGCGTAGCCCCGGGCCCTCGCTTCCGGCAGGCGCGCGTAGAGGTCGCGGATGGGGGTAAAAAGGCCGGTATAGGTCGCGGGATTGGAGCGGGGAGTGCGCCCGATGGGGCTTTGGTCAATGTCGATGACCTTGTCCAAGCCCTCGAGGCCCAAAACGCGGTCATATTCGCCGGGCCGGTGGCGGCCCCGGGAAAGCTTGACGTTTAAGGCTTTGTAGAGAGTTTCGAGGACCAGGGTGCTTTTGCCGGACCCCGAGACCCCGGTCACGCAGACTAAAAGACCCAAGGGAAATTCCACCTCGACGTTTTTGAGGTTATTGGCCCTCGCTCCCTGGATGACGATTTTTCCGGCCTTCGGCGCGCGCCGCTGGCGGGGGACGGAGACCGTTTTTTTTCCGGAGAGGTAGAGGCCGGTCAGGGAGTTGGGATCCTTTAGCATTTCCTGGGGAGTCCCGGAGAAGATGAGCTCGCCTCCGCGTTCCCCCGCCCCGGGCCCCAGGTCCAGGACCCGGTCCGCGGCCAGGATAGTCTCCGCGTCGTGCTCCACCACGATGACGGTGTTGCCCAAGTCGCGCATGCTCTTCAAGGCCGAAAGGAGGCGGGCGTTGTCCCGCTGGTGGAGGCCGATGGAGGGCTCGTCGAGGATATACATGACCCCCACCAGCCGGGAGCCTATTTGGGTGGCGAGGCGGATCCGCTGGCTTTCGCCCCCCGAGAGGGTCCCCGAGGAGCGCGCGAGGGAAAGGTACCCGAGGCCCACGTCGTTTAAAAAGCCCAGGCGCGCGACGATCTCTTTGACAATCCGGCTGGCGATGGCCTCGTCGCGGGAGGAGAGCGTAAGGTCCCGGAAAAAAGCGAGGCTCCTCTCCACTGGCAGGCGCGAAAGCTCGTCGATGTTCCGGCCCCCCACGGAGACGGCTAAGGCCTCGGGCTTCAGGCGGGCCCCGCCGCAGGCGGGGCAGGGCTGGAAGCTCATGAACTCCGAGAGCTCGTCGCGTTTTTCCTGGTTTCCGAGTTCCTGGTAGCGTCGGGTTAAAAGGTTCGCGACCCCCTCGAAGGGACGCGAGTAAAAGCGCTTGTGGCCGTCCCTTTCGTAGGAGAAGCGGATGTTTTCTTTGCCCGTTCCGTAAAAAATAGTCTTTTGGGCTTTGGGGGAGAGCTCCGCGAAGGGCGCGTCCATGTCCCAGCCGTAATGGAGGGCCAGGCCCTCGATTTGGCCGTTGAAAAAATAGCCCCCGGTGTTGCGGAAGGTGGCGGCCAGGGCGCCTTCGGCCAGGGAGAGGGAGGGGTTGGGAACAATGAGCTCGGGGTCAAAAAAGATGTTGGCGCCCAGTCCGTCGCACTCCGGGCAGGCGCCTTTGGGGTTGTTGAAGGAAAAAAGCTGGGGCGCGAGTTCCGGAAAGCTGAGGCCGCAGTGGGGGCAGGACATTTTTTCGGAGAAAAAGATCTCCTCGCTGATTTCCCCGCCGTCGCCCATGAGGGCGACGGTCATTACCCCGCCGCCTTTTTTGAGGGCGAGCTCCACGCTGTCCGTCAGTCGGCGGCTAAGGTTGGCTTTGACGATCAGGCGGTCCACCACCACTTCGATGGAGTGTTTCTTTTTCTTGTCGAGAACGATATCTTCCGTCAGATCCCGGATGACGCCCCCCACCCGGACCCGCGCGAAGCCGTCCCGCCTGAGGCCGTCCAAGAGTTTCTGGCGCGCCCCTTTGCGGTCGTCCACCACCGGGGAGAGGAGAATGATTTTGGCGCCTTCGGGGAGGGCCAAAAGCCGGTCCACGATGGTCACCGGGGACTGGGCCTCGATGGGGCGGCGGCATTTGGGGCAGTGGGGCTTGCCGACCCGCGCGAAGAGGAGCCTTAGGTAGTCCTGGATTTCCGTGACCGTGCCCACGGTGGAGCGGGGATTCTTGCTGGTGGTCTTCTGCTCGATGGAAATGGCGGGCGAGAGGCCCTCAATGAGGTCCACGTCCGGCTTCTGGAGCTGGGAGAGGAACTGGCGGGCGTAGGCCGAGAGGGATTCCACGAAACGGCGCTGGGCCTCGGCGCAGAGCGTGTCGAAGGCCAACGAGGATTTGCCGGAGCCGGAAAGCCCCGTAATGACCGTAAAAGAATCGCGGGGGATATCCACGTCGATATTTTTGAGGTTATGCTCCCGGGCTCCCCGGATGACAATGGTGTCCAGCGGCATGGCGGCGCGAAAAATCCTTCTGGAAAAAAGAGGCGAAACTCATGGGGCGGGCGCGAAAGGCGCCCCCTCGGGAGTTTCCTTGAAGACGGGGAAAGGCGTCCTTCGCCTTTCCCAAAAGGTCGCGGGGGGAAGGGGGCCCCAAGGACGGCGGCGGGAAAGGCGCGGCGCCTCTTAGGGCCCTTTAGGTGGTCGCGAACCAGTAGAGGGCCAGCTCGTAGGATCTGGCCCCGAACCCGCCCACCACGCCCCGGCAGGCCCCGGAGAGAAAGGAGCGTTGGCGGTAGGACTCGCGCGCGTAGGGATTGGAGAGGTGGACCTCGATGACGGGCGTCTGGATGGCGAGGATCGCGTCCCGGATGGCGAGGGAGGTGTGGGTATAGGCCCCGGCGTTAAGCGCGGCCCCGTCGAAATCCCCGTCGAGTTTCTGGAGCCGGTCGACTATTTCCCCTTCGTGGTTGGTTTGGAAAAAATCCAAGACGAGGCCCATGCTCGCGGCCTTCTGTTTGAGACCCAGGTTGATTTCCTCGAGGGTCGTCCCTCCATAGATAGCCGGCTCCCGTTGGCCGAGGAGATTTAAATTGGGACCGTTGATGACCAGAATTTTTTTCATAGGCGCCTCAGAGGGGGAAAGCCGACGGGATGGGAATAAAGAAGCCTTTCGCGCTGGAAGGGCGAAAAGGGCTAAGCCTTCGGGAGGCCCGGGGCCTACCCGAGGGGTAACGCGCTCGCGCGGCCGCCCGAAGGGGCCGCGCGGTAGGGCGGATTGTACCACGAAAGGTGGGAGCCGCGAAATGTCCCCCCAAAGAAGGGGCCGGAGTTCCGCCGGAAGGAGTTTTCCGCCGTCCGGCGGCGGAGCGGGGGAAAGAAAAAAAGCGGCTGGGACCCTAAGGGCCCAACCGCCTGACTGGCGCGTCTCGCCCAAGGCCCGACCTCAGGGCCGGGCCAAGAAGGCGTTACGCGTTCGCGGCGCTTCCTTACGGGAAGGACGCGCGACTAAAAAAGAAGAGGAAAAGCGGGAGGGCCCCGAGGGGCCCTCCGCCCACCTTGTCCATCTTTCCTTTCGCCCGACATGAGGCCGGACAAAGGCGATGTTACGCGTTCGCGGCGCTTCCTTATGGGAAGGAAGCGCGACTTAAAAAGAAGAGGAAAAGCGGGAGGGCCCCGAGGGGCCCTCCGCCCACCTTGTCCATCTTTAGATCGGAAGAGCACACGTCTGAACTCCAGTCACGGTCACTAATCGCGTA
>JAISCZ010000171.1 GCA_031265205.1 Deltaproteobacteria bacterium | reverse complement strand
TCATAACAAAGGCAATATCGCCATGTCAAGGCTTTTTTATAAAAAATGTTATGGGTACAATATTTTTTAAAAAACTAGCAATTACAGGTACTTAGCCTCAAAACTGAGGTAAGTTCAGCTTAAGGTCCCACATGGAGAACCCTTCGGGTAGGCGCCCGCCCTCCGCCGCCGCGTAGACGACGTTCCGCCCTAAGACATCCTTGAGATCCCACCGCGCGAACCCCGCCGGCAAAATCCCCCTCCTCGCCGCCTCATGGGCCACGGTCCAGCCTTTCCAGTCGGAGATATCCCAGAGGTCAAACCCGTCAGGTAAGCTCGCGGACTCCGCCGCGACGTGGGCGACGCTCCACCCGTGATTATAGGCGATTTTCCACCGCGTGAAACCCGCTGGGAGAGTTCCGGCCATCGCGGCCTCGTGGGCCACGCTCCATTTGTCCGAAAAAGCCAGCTCCCATTGGTCGAAATCGGCCGGGAGCTCTCCGGCGCGGGCCATGCGAAAGTACTCGCTTTTGGGGAGCCTCCGCTCGGCGTTTTTTTCTTCCGCGCTTGGGGGGCCGCCCTGTGGCGCGGCGGCGCTTGGCGGTAAGGACCGGTTCTCTGTTTTTTGGCCGGGCGCTCCCTCCCGGCGTATTTTATTGTCCGTGTCCACTAGGATTTCCTCCAAAATAGGGCGCTTAAACGCGCCACCGAGCCTCAAAGGTTTTTTAAGAGGGGTTTTCGCGCGAGGCTTTACGCCCGCGCGGCCTTGTCTCCCAAAAGAGCCGCGGCCCTTTAACTACGCTAGGCGCGCGCCTCACGCTCGCGCGGACGCTCAAAAATTCGCGCGAAAAGCGGCTTCGGGGCTCGTGGAGGACCCTCTGGCCGGACTTTTCGACCGCTTTCCGCTGAAAAGAAGGCTCCATGGCGGGGGAAGCGCGCGCTCGCGGGATCGTTTGGGGCGCCCTGAATCACGCCGTTAAGATTCAAAACGCTATTACGGCATTATAACTCGGTCGCGCGCGCGAAAAAAGAGTTCTTTTTGAGTTTCGCGTGGGCGCCTGGGAAGGTCGCGCCGCGGGGATTATTTTCGGCTCCGCGCGGAAATGAGACGGCTCCAGTTTTGAGGACGCGGGAAAGTTCGCTTACGCGGACGCGCTAGAGCCGCTTTCAAGAGCGAGGAGTAAGAGCGCGTCGCCGAAAGCCGCTGGGCTCGCGCGCTGGCGCGAGGGACGCGTTTGGGGCCCGCCAGCGGGAGAAACGCGATTTCTCGCGTTTTTCTATAAATAGGGACGAAAAAGTCTATTCACGTAGAGGATATAGTTAAAAACGCGTAGGCTTGATTTAAGCGCCTGAACCCGTCCCTCGCTTGGAGCGCGCGCCTCAAAGCGCGCGACCGCGCGGCGTCCCGCTTGTGGTTTGAGGCGCCGCGCGCGAAAAAGCGGGGGAAGGCTTCGAGGCTGGAGGGGAGGGCGTGGCGGCGGAGAAAGCCTGTCCGCGCCGTCTACGCGGCCAAGAGGCTAAAGGGCGCCGCGCCAGGAGGCGCGCGAAGGGCGGCCGAAGGTTCGGGCCCAGGCCAAGCGTGGCCGCGACAATGGCGTGGGCGGGCCCCGCGCCGGAGAGGTTCCCCTTCGCCCGCGCGGGGAGGACGCCGCGAAAGGGGCCCATGGGCTCTTTTGGCCGGCGCGAGCGCGGGGGCTAATTTTAAAGAAGCGCGCTCATGAAGGGCGGCGCGGCGCGCTTTCCGGGCGTCCGAGGAATGAAGGCTAGCGGCGCCCCTTTCCGCGAGTTCGCCCGGGGGCGCGCTTCCAAATAAACCCAAGACGCGAGGCCAGTCGCGTTGGAATGGCTCAAACAGGGCCTACTTGGCTCTTTTCTTGGGGTCAGTCAAAGTTTCGGCGATTTCCTTAGCCACCTCCTCAAAGACATACTTCCAGGCGCCGACGGTATAAGCCCCTCCGAAGCCTATGGAACGCGCGGAGGTAATTTTGGCGGCCTGCCGTTCTTCGGAGTCTAAGACGAAGGCGACCACGGAAAGCTTTGTCGCCCCAGCTCCAGGCAAGAGCCATCTGGCGAAGGCGTTGCCAGGCTCGTAGTCAACTATTTCGGTTCTAACGGTCCACTGAGGGTTTTCGGCGTCGTAAACGCCTTTCTCGCGAAGAGCTTTTTGGAGCGCCTCGGTCATGGCCAGTTTCAGATCTATTGTTTCTTCTTCGTTGGGAGGAAACTCAAAGCCTGAGTCGTCAACCACCTCTCCGACTCCGAAGGTTGAGTCAAAGGAGACTTCAGGGGCGCCGGAATTCGGAATATAGTTGGTTTTCATGCTACATCCGAAAGCGAATAAGAGGCAAATGGCTAAAATAGGTCGCGGAAGGATTTTCATGTCGTTTCCTTTAATCGATTTAGGAGGAATAAATGTTGACGACAAAAGGGTTGGACGATAACATAATTCCCGTGGAAAATGAATATAGGCTTCGCGCCCGCCTCCGTCGCTTGGAGATTGGACGATCGGCTCCCGAAAAAGTAAATCGCGCTGGCGCGCGCTCGCGAAGCGAGGCTTGAGGCGCTGGGAGCCGTCGCTTGAAGAGGGCCTTCGACACGTCTTCCAAAATAGTGAAATTAACGCCTTTATAATATTCGCGTGGACTGGGCGTTGTCAATTTCCTCCGCGTTAGCGTGGCGCTATCGTGGCCGTAAGAGACGTAGCCCGCGCGTTTGAGATTTCTCCCGTCGCCCGCGGCGGCCAGGCGCGCGCCCTGAGTAGTTCGCCATTCTGGCGGCGATGGCCAGCCCGACGCTTGCCTTGTGGAAGAGGCGACCGCGGCGAGAGACGCTCGGGCGGGGAGGCGCGGGAAGCCTCCGGCGACGCCTTTATTTGATCCAATCGCGAAAAGTCTTTCCAAAGAGACAGTTTTTGAGGTGAATTCTGACGATCGCTCCCGTTGACGGTCTTTTCGCGAGACTTTGAGTAGCTTTTTGAACAAATCGCT
>JAISCZ010000092.1 GCA_031265205.1 Deltaproteobacteria bacterium | reverse complement strand
TATAGGGAAAAAATGCTGATACAAGTTGGTAAAGCCATGGCTGAGGGCTGCGCTGAAGGACTGGCCGAAGGCTGGGCTAAAGGGGTGGCTGAAGGCCTTGCTGAAGGCCGGGCTGAAGGCCGGGCTGAAGGCCTGGTCAAAGGGCTGGCTAAAGGCCTTGCTGAAGGCCGGGCTGAAGGCCGGGCTCAAGGAATACGCGAAGCGGCGTTATATGCCGCCAGACTTCTTCTGAAGAAAAAATTTCCGGCGGAAATGGCGGAGAAAGTCACTGGACTTTCCCACGCTGAAATCCAGGCTTTGGCCGAGGAAATCTTCCGTGAAGACGCCGTCTCGTTTAAAGACTTGGCTTAATCTAAATAATTACCCGAGACCGTCATTGGGGCGCTTCGCGCTCTGGGAAACTGAACTGAAACCGCGATAAGCGCTTAGGCTTTATAACCTAATTTTAATTTCTTTTTTTCCGTAAGAGGCATACGCGGCCTTAGGCGCACGCGAGCGGCTACGGCGCTTATCGCGGTCGGTTTTTCCGGCTTAAGTCTGGCGACGGCGTGGTGAAGCGCGATTTCCTCGCGCTTTTCGTTAGATCGGCCTTCCTTATTATCGCTATATCCACCACAACCCTCTCCACGCGTTTCTTCAAAAGGGCCAATGTTTTATTTGACTATGGCTCTCGGCGATGTCCAAACGGAGGATTATTTAAAATGGTCGCTAAAGAAAGAATTCAAGAAGCTGATAATTCAGCTGAAGAGCGTAATATGAGCCAGAGCGGCAATTTGAAAACTTTAGACTTAGCCTCGCTTGAAAAGGCCAGGCAAAATTATAGGGAAAAAATGCTGATACAAGTTGGTAAAGCCATGGCTGAGGGCTACGCTGAAAGACTGGCCGAAGGCTGGGCTAAAGGGGTGGCTAAAGGCCTGCCTGAAGGCCTGGCTAAAGGCCTGGCTAAAGGCCTTGCTGAAGGCAGGGCTGAAGGCCGGGCTGAAGGAAAACGCGAAGCGGCGTTATACGTTGCCAGACTTCTTCTGAGGAAAAAATTTCCGGCGGAAATGGCGGAGAAAGTCACTGGACTTTCCCACGCTGAAATCCAGGCTTTGGCCGAGGAAATCTCCCGCGAAGACGCCGCCTCGTTTAAAGACTTGGCTAAATCTAAATAATTAACCGAGACCGTCATGGGAGCGCTTCGCGCTCTGTGAAACTGAACTGAAGCCACGATGAGCGCTTAAGCTTCATAACCTAATTTCAACTTCTTTTTTCCCGTAAGAGGCAAAACGCGGCCTTGGACGCGCGCGAGCGCTTACGGCGCTTATAGCGGCTGGTTTTTCCGGCTTAAGTCTGGCGACGGCGTGGTGAAGCGCGATTTCCTCGAAGACGCCGCCTCGTTTAAAGACTTGGCTAAATCTAAATAATTGCCCGAGACCGTCATTGGGGCGCTTCGCTCTCTGGGAAACTGAACTGAAACCGCGATAAGCGCTTAGGCTTTTAACCTAATTTTGACTTCTTTTTCTCCGTAAGAGGCATACGCGGCCTTAGGCGCGCGCGAGCGGCTACGGCGCTTATCGCGGTCGGTTTTTGAGGCTTAAGTTTGGCGACAGCGCGGTGAAGCGCGATTTCCTCGCGCTTTTCGTTAGCCCGGCCCTCTTTATTATCGTCATATCCACCATAATCCTCTCTAAACGCTTCTCCATTAGGGTAAATCCCCTTACGGCGCTTTTTTTGGGGGCTTTTTAAGGCTTTTCGCGGTTATTTTGGAGAAAAAAGGGCGAAAAACGCTTCAACGATAGGGATGGACGCTAGTTTCGTGGCGCGATCGGCGCCGTCGCGCTGGAAAACCTTCTCGCGAGCTGGGACCATGGCGCGGGAAGACGGCGATGATTTGAGATCAGGCCAGGCGGAATGGGAAACAATGGCTGAGAGCGGGGCTGGAGGATTGGTTTAAGGCCAAGCCAGGGAGGCTTGCCAAAGGATTGGCTTCAGGCGGGGTTGAAGGGATGGCCGAAAGCGTGGCGGAAAGATCCGCCATGGCGTGGCCGCAAAAACGCGCGCGCGGCGGCGTTGGGCGCGACCAAAAGCCTTCCGCGGAAAAAATATTCGGCGCTATTGGCGGAGGGGCCTTCGGCGCCCATCGCGCTGAAATTAAGGCTTAGTCCAATGTAATACGCGGCGAAAAGGCCCCGCCGCGACAGGCGCGTTTCGCCGAAATAACGTGACGGGGGCGCGATGGGCCGTTCAAGCGCGCCGTGATGGCGTTTAGTGGGGAAGGCCCGTTTCAGCCCCGCTCCCGCTTTCCAAGGAAGGGCGAAAGGAACTGGAATTGGGGGCGGGAAAAAGCAATAATGGGGCTCGCGCGCTAAGTTAAACGAAGTCCCTTGGCCAGGGCGCCTTATTTCGCGCGAGAAATTTAGGGAGCGGATGTTTTCGTGAAAAATTGAAGTTTTTGAGGCGTTTGTTTTGGTGGATGCCGTGAAGGGCGTTTTTAATATTTTGGGCGCGAGCGTTTTGGGAATTATCGCCTTTTGGCGCGGCGTCGCTTTCGCTCACAACCGCCATTCCCGAACCCTGACGCTAAAATAAAAGCGTGGAATTACGGTTCCGTGTCCGTGGCAAACGGGCAGGCGCTTATTTTAAACATGGATTCGCGCGGCTTTAACCTGGATGGCCATGCGATTAACAATTTTACGGGTTACGCCAATTTTGGCGGTCGCGCTTTTGAGGGAGAATATGACACTGAGTATTTTATTACGGCGTGGCCATGCGCTATTTCCCAAATTTCGCGTCAGGAGAGCGTTTTATCATAATTAAGACGAGCGGTTGGATTAACGGCAAGCTTTACGATTTCACCAAAAATTTAAGTCTCGTGGAGCCGCCCGATAAGCCCTATAAAGCCACAATTTACGATAGGAATAGACAGAGCGACAATATTCGCGCGAGCGGAGGCGCTGGCGATAAAATATTTGAGCCGACAAATATGGGCGTGAACGATAATTTTGAATTGGCGTAGCGCTTGGACAGCGAAGAGCGAATTGAAGTTGACGTTTCCGATTTACGGGATGGGTACCGCTTTGAAAATGGCGTCAGGCTTTTAGTGGTGGCTGAATCGTCGCCATCAACCGATTCTCGGCCTGGTGAACGCCAAAATTCCCTGTCAGCCTACTCCGTCACGGAGACGCCTTGATTAATCGCGCGCCCGAGGTGAAGCGCGCGTCCCGGCGGCGTGGCTTCGCCGTTAAAGCTCTGGGGCGTGTCCTTCGGCGCGGATGGCGGTCGAACGGGCGCGTGATTTTTGGGAAGAGTTTCCCTTGAGGCGCGCGCCAGTGGCCTCGGGGGCGCTTCGCGGCCATCGTGGCGGCGCGCTGACGCTGGCAATCCTTCCGGGGGGCGGGTTAGCCCTTGGGGCGCTTGGAGCTCTCGTCGCCCAAGTTCGCGGAATTTCCGTAAAAGAGCGCGACCGCGCGGTCCCATGGCCTTTCCGGGTCCTCCGCCGCGCTTCTGTCTGGCCCCGCCCTCCGCGAGTCGCTTAAGGCCGCCAGGGCCTTTCTTGAGGCTCGCGCGCCGCGCGCGGAGCCGCCCGCCCGCCCGCTCCCGCCCGCCCGGACAGCGGAGAGGCGGGCGAGTTTCGCTATTTAAAAAACGAACGCCAGGGGACGGAGGCGACGGAGGGAAAACGCCTCAAGCGCCTCGCGCGCCCGGGTGTTTCCTCGAGGCGCTTGGGGCCGCCGCTTCATGGCGACCTTGGCTTTAGGGGAAAACGGCGCTGAGGGCTACCGCCCATAAAAGGGCCGGAAGGGCGCTGGAAATAGGCACGGGAGGCTTCACGCCCAGAAAATTGACCCCGATTCCCATCACCAAAACGCCGCCCGTGGCGGTGAGGCACGCCTCAATGGAAGGCGTCAGAAAAGGTTGGATTGAGGAGGCGAGTAGGGTTAAGGCCCCCTGGTAAACGAGGACCGGGACGGCGGAGAAGACGACTCCCGCCCCGTTGCGGGAGGCTAAAATAATGACGGAGAAGAAATCTAAGAGGGTCTTGGTCAGAACCGTGTTCCGGCCTTGGCCCAGGCCCTCCTCAAAAGAGCCGATAATGGCCATGGCCCCCACGCAGACAATAACCGAGCTGTCCACGAGGCCTTCGGTAAAATGGGGATTGGGGGATTTGAGGGCCTTTTTGAGCGTGTCCCCGATCCGCTCCAAGCGATAGCTGAGTTTAAGGAGTTCCCCGGTAATGGCGCCCAAGGCGCAGGCTAGGATAACCAGGATTAATTTAGAGCTATGGCCGACCATATCGAGGCCCACCGCCAAGAGGCAGAGCCCGAAGAGCTGGAATATCAGCGTTCGGATACGCTCCGAGATAAAGTTCCCCAGAATAAGGCCTAAGGAAGCGCCCACGGCTACCACCGCTGCGTTAATTATGGCGCCCCAGGGAACGAGCATTTAAAGTTTGGCCTTTATCCTTAAAACATAGCGGGCGCCAAAGCGGGCGCGGCGCGCGCCTGTCAGGCGAATTTGCCCTTGTAGCGGGGAAGGGCGAAAGTTTGAGGAGGCCCGCGCGAGATCGCCGCGGCGTCCCGAAGAAGAGTCTTTCGCCCCTTGGCGTCGAGCGCCTCCGGGGAATAGAAAGAGGAATCTTAGGTTATTTTTGGGGGATTTTCAACGGAAGCCCCCGGGTATCCGCACGCGGGCGGCGCGCCCAGCGCCCGCCCTTCGCTTCTCAGGGCCCGGCGGCTTGGGCGCGGGCCAAGGCGGAGCGCCCGCTGACGCGCGACCGCGGCCCAGGGACAAGGCCAGACAGCCCGGGCAAGGCCGATACTGGTCCGCCCGCCGCTCCCCGCCGCGGCCCGCGCCCCGCGTGGCCAGGGCAAGGCGACTCATTTTTGAGTCTTAAGAAGTTCCCCGCCAGGCGCGTGGCCGCTTGCCCTCGCGGGTGGGCCGCGCCGCCGCCCGCTAAGGCCTCGCCGCCAGCCAGGCGCGCGGATTGGCGCCGGGAAGGCGACTTTTAAGAAGTTCCCGCGCTCCCTTCTGGAGGGGCGGTTTGCTCCGCCCGCGAACTGACGCGCCGGTAAGGAAGCTTTCGCGGACGAAGACCGACCGCGACCAACCGCGTTTCAGGAGGATTTCGCTTGGAGCGGAGCGGTTACTACGGCCCGGTCCGGGAGGAACGCGCCAGGCGTGGCCGGGAGAGCGAGACCAACGTTCTCGTGAGCGTATGGCGCTTTTACGCGCCGTAAGCGGCGACGCCTCTCGGGCCCGTTCGCGCGCGGAGACGGCGGCGCCGAGCGCGCGTCGCGGTCAGAGGCCCACGGCGCGAACGGTCACGCCTCATAGGTTTTACCGTCCCTGAACTGTTTTTCGCTCCAGAGTTTCTTGAAATTCATGTCAAATACGACAAGCCAGCCGACGGGATGATCCGCGGGCGTCCATGTAGCCGAACAGTCGCGCGACGCTCTTCGCGACGCGCCTTTAATCTTTATTGACGGAAGGTTCGCCTGGAGGAATCTGGCCCCGTCAATGACGGGTTCAATCGCCCTCCTGACCATAGGTTCCTTGAGCCGCTCCGCGAGGTAGTCGAGATGGATCGGATTTTCAAGAAGGAGATTCTGGGCGGACCGATCGATGTCGTCTCCCGTGACTGTCCTCGAATAATCGCCGCGAAACCGTCGCGCCACGATATTGTTGGCGAGGGCGTTTACGAGCTGGGGCTGGCCCTCCGCCCAGCGCCAGGCCCGTCTAATGGCGTCCGGTTCGAAGGCCTGTCCCTCGCCTCCGCGCGCTGGCCGTAAAGGGACCTCATCCTCAGCGCAGGCGGGCGGGAGCGGCGACTTTTTAACTGTGTTAAAAAGCAAGGCCGCTCCCACGCGCCGCTCTTCCGACCGGATCTCGCGCTTAATGTCCCTTATATCGCGCTCGCCCACAAGAGCCAAGGATCTTGGGAAAGTTTTCGCGTTGGACCCGTTACGTTCGTCAAAACCGTCCTTTATCTGAGCGAGAAAGCGTATGAGGGGATTTCCGCCGAGATAGTCGGTCTCGTCGATGAAGACTGCCAGTTCCCTGTCTCAAGAGCGACATATGTCTTTTAAAAGAGCCTGAGCTTTGATGGATGGCTTGGACATGTTGGGCTTGCCGAGGAACTTTAAGGGCGGAGCTTTAATTTCGGGGACGCTGGGAATTCCCGAGCCCCCCGATTATACGTTCCGCGACCCCGTCCAGCGCGCTTGAAACGTCCTTAATATTTTGTAAAGGAGCCAGAGAACGTTCGCGAGAGCGATACCCGCCCTCGGAGTTTATCTTTTTGGTCAAGGCGGACGGACACGTGGTCTTGCCCGACTGATGAGGCGCGCGGACGACGAAATAGTCTCCGCCTCTATCAAGTCATTTACGTCCGGCGGGCGCGGGAGAGCGGGCGCCACGCGATGAAGGGCGGGGTAGCGGACGCCCGTGGCGCCCGCGGCGTTTCGGCGTTTTTCGCGTCACGCTCTCTCTTGAAACGGTAAAAAAGGCTTATTCAAGCCATTGGCTGCGCGGCGGCGCGCGCCATAGGCCCGGTTTGTCGATTGCTTTTTGACGTCGCCTGGAAAACGCTTTCGCGGAGCGCGCGCCGGGCGATACGCCTTTCCGGCCGTCGCGCGGGACTTTTACCCTTGGCGAAAAAAGGCGCGCCATCTGGGCGGGACTTCTTTAATAGGCGCGCGCGCCACGCCGCAAAACAAAAAAGAATAGCGCGCGAAAGAAAAAATGTTTGGCGAATGGCGAAAAGCGCCGCCGCTTCCTTGGCGCGGACGCCTCCCCGCCTAAGTCGCGCCGCGCGGATGGTCAAAAGGCGCCGCTCGCGTGACGCCAAGCGCGGTTAACGGGCAAACGAGGCGCCAGGCTCCGAAGGGTGGGCGCCCGGGGCGCGGGAGATGGTTCCGCGAGGGCCTCGGGGGCGACGGAAATAATCGCGGGGCGATGGCGACGCGTCTGAAGCGTCTCGGCTTGAGCCCGGCGTTTCCGGTTCGCCGCCGGGGGCGACGGGGGGACGGCCGAATTGAATCGGCCTGGGTGGGGGCCTTAAGGCCGCCCGCCTTGTCTCGGGGGGCGAGGCGGGCGGCCTCGCGCGAGCGACCCGCCCACGCGCGCGCTCTGGCCGCGCGGGGAGAAGAGACGGCCGGAGCCCTTGGAGCGCGAAGCGGGGCGCCCGCGAGCGGACGCGAGCCCGCTCGTCCTCTCGCTCGCCCGCGCTCCCGCCCCGGCCCGTCAAAGCGCCGCTTGGGGCCTTCTCCCTTCCGTTCCGAGGAAGGGAAAAAGGGTCCCATTTGTTGAAAGAGAGCCCTAAAAAAGGTAAATTGAAAGCTCCCCGAGGGGGCTTTTGGCGCCCCCTCCCACCGCGCCGCGACGAGGTAATTTAAGCCCATGGAAACAGATTCCTTAATTGCGCGCCTTCTTAGCGCGGAGCGAGCGCTCCCGTCCGCGCGGGCTCAGGGTTGGGTGCGGACCCGTCGGGACAACAAGGATCTCGCCTTCGTGGAAATCAACGACGGCTCTTGCCTCGCCAATCTCCAGCTCGTCATCGCCGGGGACCTTTTAAGCTCCGACGCCTTCAAGGCCGTCGCCACGGGGGCGGCCGTCCGGGCCGTCGGGGCCCTGGAGCCCTCCGAGGGCCAGGGCCAAAAATGGGATTTTAGGGTCCGGGAAATAGAGGTCGTCGCGCCCTCGGGACCGGACTTTCCGCTCCAGAAGAAGCGGCACTCCGATGAATATTTGCGGGAAATCGCCCATCTGCGGCCTCGGACCAATAAATTTGGGGCGATGTTCCGTTTGCGCAGCGAGTGCGCCTTCGCCCTCCATAGCTTTATGCGGGAAAGGCTCTTTTTCCAGGTCCATACCCCCATCGTCACGGGCAACGACTGCGAAGGGGCGGGGGAACTCTTTCGGGTGAGCGCGGCGGAAAGCCCCGCTGGCGCGGGCGCGGAGGGGACTTCCCCCAGTCCGGGCGCGCTTGGCCCGTATGACGCCTTTTTCGGCAAAGAGGCCACCCTCGCGGTCTCCGGACAGCTCGAGGCGGAGCTTTTGGCCATGGGCCTGGGGAGGGTCTATTCCTTCGGGCCGGCCTTTAGGGCGGAAAACTCCAATACTCCCAGGCATATGGCCGAATTTTGGATGCTGGAGCCCGAGGCGGCCTTTTTTGACCTCGCCGACGACATGAGCCTGGCCGAGGAGATGGTCCAGGACGTTTTGGGCTTTCTCTTGGAAAACCGCCTGCGGGATTTGGAGCTTTTCGATCGTTTTGTCTCCAAGGGCCTCATCGAAAGCCTGGGCGCCATAAAGTCCCGGAAATTCGCGCGGATTTCCTACAAGGAGGCCATTAAGGCCTTAAGCGAGGCCAAAGGAGTCAAATTCGCGTTTCCCGTCCATTACGGCGCGGATTTAAAGACCGAGCACGAGCGTTTCCTCTCCGAGAGCTACGCGCGCGGCCCGGTCTTTGTGCACGACTACCCCAAGGAACTCAAGCCCTTTTACATGCGTCTCAACGACGACGGGGAGACCGTCGCGGCCATGGATCTTTTGGCGCCCCGGATCGGGGAGCTCATCGGGGGCAGCCAACGGGAGGAAAGGCTGGACGCGCTGGAGGCTCGCTTGAAAGAGTTGGGCTTGCGCGCGGAGAATTATTGGTGGTATTTGGATAGCCGACGCTGGGGCGGCGCCCCCCACGCCGGCTTTGGCCTGGGCTTTGAGCGTTTGCTGATGCTGATCTCCGGCTTGGGCAACATTCGGGACGTGATCCCCTTCCCCCGGACTCCGGGCAACCTGGAGTTCTAGCGAGAGCGGCGGCGAAGGGCGCCTTAGGGGGAGCGTTGGCGGCGCGGATTTCCGCCGCCCGCCGCGTCGCGCGGGCCTTTGGGGGCCCGTTCGCGCCCTCTGGCGTCGTACCGGAGGGCCCGGGGAGCCCCGCCAGAGGGCTCGCTTAACGTTAATTAATTTTCAGAAATATGGAGCGCTCAATATGTCAATGATAATCGGAATGGCCGGCAAAGGCGGAACCGGTAAAACCACCCTGGCCGGCTTGGCGGTCAGATATTTGGCCAAAATAGGCAAAGTCCCCATCCTGGCGGTGGACGCCGATTCCAACGCCAACTTCGCGGACGTTTTAGGCATGACCTATAGCCACACCCTTTCCGAGGCCCGCGAGGAAATGAAATCATCCGTGGGCAACGTCTCCATCACCAAGGACACCTTAATAGAGTTGCGGACCCAAGAGGCCATCGTGGAGGGCGACGCTTTTGACCTCGTGGTCATGGGGCAGCCCGAGGGTTCGGGCTGTTATTGCGCGGCCAACTCCATTTTGGCGGCCGTTTTGGAAAAAACCCTCGCCAATTACCCCTACCAGGTGATCGACAACGAGGCGGGCATGGAGCATATCTCCAGGCTCACCGCCCGTTACATGGATATCTTTTTTGTCGTCTCCGACGCCTCCCGCAGGGGCTTGACGGCGGCCTTAAGGATCTGGAAACTCGTCGACGAGCTTAAAATCCGCATTAAGCGCAAGTATCTCATCGTCAACAGGACCCGGGGGGAACTGACGGGGGAGGTCAAGGACATCATCGCCAAGGAGTCCATGGACTTGGCGGGGGTGATTCCCGACGACGAGGCTATCTACGAGGCCGATCAGAACGGGGAGCCCACGTCCTTTCTGGGGACCGACTCCTCTCCCGCCGTGCGGGCCGCCATGGCCATTTTTGAAAAAACCCTCTTCGAGTAATAGCTGGAATAGCCGGAATAGCCAAAACGGCCGGGATAGCCGGCGAAGGGACGGGGGAAGCTTTTTCGCGACTTTTTTCCTAAATTTTCCCGGGGCGCGCGCCTTTTTTAGCGCGCGCCCCGGGAGGATCTCTTGGGGAAAAGGGCGCGGGAGGGCGCTTCGCGCGAAGGGCGCGGGGGCGAGAAGGCCATGGTAAGACTGGAGCTGGATTCCTTAAATAGCTACGTCAATTCCGCGCGGAGGGTGGCCGACGCGAGGCTTAAGGGCTTTAGGGGCCCCATGGAAGTGGCCGCGGCGGCGGAGGATTTAAACGCCTATCCTGGCCTGGAAACCCTTTCAGCCCCCCGGACCGTGCGGGTCTTGGAGGAAGAGGAGGGGGATCTGGACGCGGAGGGGCGCGCGGCGGTCCTCGCGGGCCGGGTCTTTTGGGAGCACGCGGCGGCGGGGGAAGCCACCCGCTTAAGCCTGGGCCCCAAATTTTTCCTCACGCCGGATTTTTTGCTTAAAGAATACCAGCGGGCGGGCTTGGGGCCCGCGCTCCCGCGGCGCGAACTCCTCCCTCTGGAATTGGGGAGAAGGCACCTCAAGCAGCTCGTCTACGAAATACGCGAACTCGCCTTGGAGGCCGGGGAGGACCCCCAAAAGGTCTTAAATCGGCAAAAGACGCTCTTTATCGCCTCCGCCGAGGCCATGGAGGCCGTCCAAAAACAGGTTCTCCAAGACCTTTACGGCCTTTGGCCGCTCCCGAATATCTGGTTCATGACCCAGGCCTCCTTTTACGGGCTCAATAAAAGAGGGGAGAAATGGGATTACGATCCCGTCTCGCCCAAGCGCCTCCACAACCACGGCGCCATGCTGATGCAGAAGGCCATGGATGGCCAGATTTACCGTTTTAACGCCGCGGGCGAGCTCCAAAGGCTTTCCCGCGAGGAGCATTTAGGGGAACTCGCGGCCTTTGACAACCTCGTTTCCTATAACATCGAGGATCTGGACTATCTGACGCGCGCCTTGGATTTCGCGGCCCTGGGGTTGGCCGCGCGGGCCAAGGACGAGGGTTACGGCTTTCTGATGGAGGTCCTCTCCAACAATCCCGAGCGCCCCATCAAGGGGGGCTGCTGCGCCTTTGACCCCGCCCTCAAGCGGGACGTGATGATTGAGAGTTTTCGGCTCAAGGGCTATCGGCCCGAAGACATTAAATTCCTCAACAAGAATATCAACCATAATTTGGGACCCGCCCAGATTTATCCGATCCTCCAGGAAAAGGGTCTTTTTATGCCCGTCTCCGTGAAAGACGGCTTTTTGTATTTTCAGCCGGTCCAGGGGGACTTAAATTTTATTCTGCCCACGGCCTTTTTCCGCCGCCAAAAGATGCGGCCCATTAACTGCCTGAAGGCGCTGGGCGATATCCCCGCCGCCTTAGAGGCCATGGAGGCGCAGGATCTCCAGCCGGGCTTTCCGCGCTTCGCGGAGAGCCCCGCTCGCGGTTAAAACCCTTAACGGCGGCGAGTCGCGAGCCAACGCGCCCGGCGACCCTAAAGGGGGCCGCGCGTGGGCGCGGGAGACTCGCTCCCCAAACGCCATTGCCCCCGCGTTTACGCGCGTCCGCCATCGTGGCGATTAGCCGCGGAAGCGCGACTATTCACGGAAAAGCGCCGCGCCAAAGGAAGCGCTCTCCGTTTAGTGAAAAATAGGGCGAGATTCTTTTAACCTGAAAACGCGGAGACAGCCAGTTTAAAAGAAATCTCGCCCTTAAAAATTTTAATCAAAGGAAGGAAGGCTTCCTTTATTGATTAAAAATCGTACGCGAGCCCGACCTGCGCGGCGCGTCCAGGCATGGGATAATTCAAGGAATAGGCGTAATCGTGATCCAAAAGATTGCTCACGTCCAGCTTTAAAGTGAGGTGGCCCTTATCTTGAAAATCCCAGATTCTCTTGGAAACGCTTAAATCGACAACCGTGAACCCTCCTCCCGTTTCCCAAATATTAGATCCCCACGGCAGGCCGGTGTCATAGTTTTCCGCGTAGTTGGAGCCAAAGTATCTGGCGTTGATACTGGTCGCCAGGTGGATTTCCGGATAATCAAAGTTAACGCCGTACGTAAAAACGAATTTAGGGATGTTGCGCAAGACGTCAGGGTGTTGGGGATGGAATGGGGCCGACGGATCCTTGTTTTCCCGTCGCGTGAGCCAAGTCATGGTCACGTAAGGCGCGAGGCTGTAATCGCCGTCCAAGGCTTCCCCAATGTCGGCGCGAAAATTGAACTCGAACCCCGCTATTTTCGCCTTGCCGATATTGGAGTAACGGAAGTAAGTATAGGGGCTGTATGGGCTTGGGATGCCGGTGTCGATTTCGACAAACTTGTTGGTATAGTCGGTTGTGAAATAGGTAACGCTCGCGTCGATATAATTCCACGCCACGTCGACCCCAAATTCAATGGTTTCGGTTTCTTGCGGCTTGAGTTCGGGCGATGGCAGGAAATTATCCCCGTTGCCGAGCCATTGGTCGGAGTTGGGGACGGAGTAGCCTTCCGCGTAATTGGCCCTGATTTTCAGAAAATCGACGGGGGAATAGGCGATCCCGAAGGCCGGCGTGAATTTGGTGGAAGCGTGCGTGGCGATATCGCTGTTCATCGTGAACTTGTCTTCCCTCCCTCCGAACGAAACAATTAAACTGTTGTCGAACAGGCGCAATTTGCCGAGCGCGTACACGCCATAATTCTTAAAGGAGGAAACCGTGGGCCCGGCGTTCCAGGAAGAATACGAAAAGGGATCGTGAGTGGAAAAATCAACGCCCGTGGTGAAGGACAATAATCCTAAATCGTCATAGGTTATCTGGGCCTGAATTTGTTCCAAGTCGATCGCGGTAAAGCCAGTGGAAAAAGCGGGCCAGTTATAGTCGGCGAAATATTGCGCCTTCCTTTCCGTGCGGCCTTTGGTGTAATTGAGCGCCCAACTGAGAGAATTGTCGGGAGTCGCGCCAACGTAACTCAAAGTGGCCGTATAGTTGTAACTGTCATAGATATTGAAATCACGCAAGGTAAGGTTGGGATTGACCATCCCGCTAGTGGGCGCGTAGCCGTCATTCATAAGGTTGTAGTTAAAATGGACCGCGATACGATGGTTATCCTGGAACCCGTACCCAAAATCGGCGTCAAGCCCAGAGCGCCGCCTCACGCTGGTGTTTTTCCAGATGGCTCCGGAGCCAGTCCGATAATCGCCCTGATGGGAAGACACTCCCCCAATCGCGAAATCAAAACCGGAGTTTGAGCCGGAAAGGGAAAACTGTTCCTTATTGGAGAGAAGGGTGCCCGTCCCGATTTCCAAGGAACCCGTTATCGGCCCGTCGCCCCGTTTGGTGAGAATGTTGATTACTCCCCCCAAAGCGGCCGTGCCGTATTGGACCGCGGCTGGGCCCCTGATGATTTCGATCCTATCGACATTGGCGAGCCCAATGAGGCTGACGTCCACGTTGGCGGTGCGATGGCCGTTAATCAAGATTAAGGTTGAGTAGTTCGTGGCGTCGGAGGCCATGGAACTGTCTCCGATACCGCGGATATAGATTAAAGAGCTGGTGCCCCCGGCGCCGGCCGAATAGGTCTGAAAACCCTGTTGCCTCATTAATTCGCCGAGATCGTTGGCCGTGGAGCGCTCAATGGTCACGCTATCCAAGACGGTTATATTGCCGGTAACTTCGCGCAGCGTTTCCTCGCGCCTGCCGGCGGTCACGACAATGGCGTCTAAGCCGGAGTCGGCGGCGTTAGAGCTCTCGCTTTGAGCGAAGGACGAGGGAGAAGGTAAGAGAAGGCTGAAAAGACAAATCCCTAATAAAAGAGACAATCGAGGCATGACGTATCCTTGTTGCATCGTAGCTTCATCATGGAGCTTGCCGCCTATCGCGGTATATGGCGGCGCGTGTCCTTGTTTTATCGTAGCTTCATCATGGAGCTTGCCGCCTCTCGCGGTATACGGCGGCAATCTTGGTTACCTTCGCCCGCGGCGCCCGCCCAAAAGCGCTCGCGAGGCCAGGTTACTTGATGTCTTTCCAAAACTCCCGGGGGGACGCCCCGCGCGAGGGGACCCGATGGCGACGCTTTTTAGACTAAATTCTGTTTGGGGCTTGGCGCCCACAAAGATCCTTAAGTCCCCGCGAAGGCGCGCGCGAGCGCGCTCCCGCGGGAGGCGGCGACGAATCGGAGTCGTCGCGTATTATTTTGAAGTGAGTTTCAAGGAGAAACGGCCTGGCGTCGCCGTTTGGAAAGACCTGGAGGGAAAAGGAAGGAGCGGGAACGGAAAACCCCCAACCCCTCCCGAGGAGGACAATAGCGCGGTACCGCCTTCGCTTGGAGGCCCTTCCGTGACTGTTCGCCACCAAAGAACATGGGGGGCGCTGAGGATTTTGGAAAAGGGCGAAGCGAAAGAGCCAAAGGCCAGCGAAACTGGGCGTCGCTAGCCATCGGCGGCGTTCCCCCCGGAGTTTGAGAACGCCATGGAGGAAGGCCGGTAGCGCGATGAGGCTTGGACGCCGGGTTTTACTAAACCCTCCCCCTGAAGCCTTTGGGAACAGTGAGGATGGCGCCTTTGGGGGATAAAGGCGTCTTTCCGAAAGGTAAGCGATCGCGCCTGGGATTTGTCATTGAATTTAGCAATTTACATTTTCATTGTCAAATTTGGTTATTAGAAAAAAGTAATTTATAATTCTATAATTTTGTGTAAATTAACTGATCTATACATTTAATAATCTCTATTATCTTATATTAAGAAAAATAAGGAGGTAAAATTCAGCAATATTCGAAAATATTCGGAAATATTCGGAAGTTCATTTTCGCGTCATCGCCGCGCGCGATTTTCCTAATTTTAACGAATAAATCGTCAAAATTAATTTGGGGTCTCGAGAGCGCTTCCAAAGCCTCGGAGGAAAGCGCGAACTTTGTCCGCGCGGCTCTCGTGGCGCGGGCTTCCCCTTCCCTAAAAAAGCGCGCGCCTCGGGCGGACGTTAGGGCCCTAAACGCGATAAGGGCGGCATCCTTAACTGACGGGCCTTCCGCGAAAGGCCGATGGGTCGCTAAGGAAAGCCGCCCCTTTTCGCGAGCGCGACTTTTTTTGGGGAAAGCCCCCTTACGCGCTAAAAATCATAAACTACCCCCGCGTAGAAATTACGCCCGGGAAGGGGATAATTCATGGTGTATCCGTAGTCATAGTCGAGTAAATTGCCGATGTCGACCTTTAACGTCAGGTGGCCTTTATCCTGAAAATCCCAGATCCTCTTGGACACGCTGAAATCGACCACCGTAAACCCGCCGCCCATTGTCCAGGGGAACACGTACAGGGGAGGGCCAGAGAGTATGGGGTCATCGAAATTTTGACCCACGTAGGCGCCAAAATACCTGGCGTTCAGACTGCTCGTGAGGTTAATCTCCGGGTAATCGAAGGTAATTCCGTAGGTAAACATGTACCGCGGCGTGTAGGGCAGCAAATCCTTGTGGTCGGGATGGGTGGCGACGGTGGGATCCTTGACTTTCCTCTTGGAGAGCCAAGTCATGGTTACGTAAGGGGTCAGGCTGAAATCCTGGTTGAGCGCGGCGCCGAGGTCCGCGCGGAAATCCAATTCCAAGCCCGCTATCCGCGCGCCTTCCAGGTTCCTGAACCTCATATAAGTGCCGCCGGCGGGCCTGGGAATCCCCGTGTCGAAAGACATAAATTTGTTTTTATAGTCGGTATTGAAATAAGTAAGGCTACCGTCTATAAAGTTCCAGGAAACGTCGGCGCCGAATTCAATCGTTTTGGTCTCCTGCGGTTTAAGGTCCGGGGAAGGAAGATAGACTCCCCCGTCGCCCACCCATTGCTGGGAGTTGGGAAGCGAATATCCTTCGGCGTAATTGGCCCTAAATTTTAAGAACTCGAAGGGGGAATAGGCGACGCCAAAGGCCGGCGTGAATTTGGTGGACGAGTGTTTGGAGCTGACGTCGGTCGTCGACATTTTGAATTTGTCTTCCCTGCCGCCCAAAGAGAAAATCAACCTGTTCCCCGCCAGGCGGACTTTGCCTAAGGCGTAGAAGGCGTAATTTTTCAGAGAAGTAGTGGGCAACGTTAGAGAGTAGCCCATCTGGGTCTTTTGCTCCGAGTAATCGATCCCCGTGGTAAAGGAGAGCAACCCCAAATCGTCATAGGTGACCTGCGCCTGAATCTGCTCCAATTTCAGCACGTTGTGGGTAATGTAGTTTATCTCTGGGTATAAGGGGGCGGGGCCCCAATAAGTGCTCGATGGGTCGCTCGGATCGGCGAAACCCTGGGAATCGTGGACATCGCGGCCTTTGACGTAACTTAGCGCCCAACTCAGGGTTTTATCCGGGGTCGCGCCTTCGTAAGCCAAAACTCCGGTATAGTTCTTGTTGTCGTTGTTGCCGAACTTATACGGGTAGTCTTTGGTCGTGGGATACCCGCCACCTGGGGCTCTCCCGTCGTTGACGACGTTATAGTTAACATGGAAACCGATCCGATGGGTGTCCATAAAAGAGTAGCCAAAGTCGGCGTCAATCCCATATTTATCCTTGACGCTGTTATTTCGCCAAATATTTCCGGCGCCGGTGCGGTAGTCGGCGAGGCTCGCGAAGGTTCCGCCAAAGGCGAAATCAAAACCGGAATAAGCGCCGGAAAGGCTCACGGATTCTTTGTGCCTGATAACGCTTCCCGCGCCCACCTCCAAAGAGCCAGAAAGGGGCCCTTCGCCTCTTTTGGTGATGACGTTGATGACGCCTCCCAAGGCGGTGGTGCCGTATTGAACCGCCGCCGGTCCCCGGATGATTTCAATCCTATCGATGTTGGCTAAGTTGATTAGCCCAACGTCAAGGTTACCCGTGCGGTGGCCGTTAAGCAGGAGCAGCGAGAAGTAGTTGGTCGCGTCGACGCCCATGGAACTGCTTCCCATGCCGCGGATATAGACCGTGGTAGTCGCTCCCCCGGCGCCGGCCGAGTAGGTCTGAAAGCCTTGCTGTCTTAAAAGTTCTCCCAGCTCGATGGCCGTGGAGCGCTCAATGGTCGCGCTATTGATGACGGTGATATTACTGGTGACTTCGCGCACCGTTTCCGCGCGCCTTCCGGCGGTCACGACAACGGTGTCCAATCCGCTGTCACCGGCGTTTACGCTCTCAGTTTGAGCGAATAGGGGGGGGGGGGGGGAGAAAACGCTAAATATTAGGCCAAAAATACAAATCCCTAAGCGAATATATATTTCACGCATTATATTTCCTTAAATTTCGCGGAATTGCCGCCTGTCTCGATAAAGAGGCGGCAACACAAGAAACCTAACGCGTCGCGCTCGCCCAAAGCGCTTTGAGGCGCAGGTTTTGGCTTCTTTCCAAGCTCCGGATAGGGTTTCCCCTTTAAGCTGACTCGTTCGCGGCGCCTCTCGGAACTTAAAATTTAGGCGTAAGGCCTGGCGAGGCCAAGGGCGCGCCTAAATCTCCTCGCGGTTTTAAGGAGATCGCCTTAAACAAATCGCGAGGGAGGCGGAGTTTGAGCTTTGGATTTTTAGGAGTGAGGTGTTGGAGCCGCGGCCTGGCGTCGCCGCTGGAAAGAAATGACAAAGGGATGGGCTCGTAAGGCGCCAATCCTTTTTGAGGAGAAATTCCAGGGGGGCGCGCCTTCCCGGGCGTCTTTACGGTTAGCCGTCAAAGGTCAGTTTCGCGGCCCTGAGAAAATTGGGTAAAGACGCGAGACAATCCCCATAAGGCTATCGGCTGGGCGCCTGTCGCCTCAGGGGAGGTTCCCCCAAGGGGTCTGGGAGACCCTCCAAGGGAACCCGATACGGGCAAAGACTTTCGCTTTTGGATCCGCTGACGGATCCTCCCAAATTACCTAAAGAAATAGTGAGGTTGATATCTTCTTGGGGATAAAGATACCTATTTCTAAAGGGGCGAAAATTCCTAGAATTTTGCTATTTAATAGCATTTTATAGCGCGGGCGTCAAATTATTATTGGCGATTCCCTGAGAAATAGTCATTTGTTGACTTATGTTTTCAATTCTTTAAGCGTATATATTTATTCTTTTTATCTAATAGAGGCTTATAATTAATTACTATAGCGTTAAATAGTATTTTTATTGATTGATTTCGCGTCAGCTCGCGAGAAGGGATACAAGAGCCTACGCTCAAGCCGTCCCCATTTACCGAAACATGCCCGCTTGGGGCCGAGCGAAAAGCCCCCCCCCCCCCCCCCCCGGCCCGGGGGGGGGGGGAGTATTAGTTTTGATTGTGCGCAAAAAAAATTTTTAATAAAGCACGCCGAGGGCATAAACAG